>DATINJ010000334.1:0-6856 GCA_035474375.1 Kineosporiaceae bacterium
CTCGGCACCGGCGGCACCGGCGGCCGCCAGCGGGCCGCAGCCGACGCTGGTTCTGGCGGTCCCTCACCGGTGGGATCTCGGCGAGGCCTCCGGGCCGTCCGGGCACGAAGGCTCCGACGGCTGGTCGGGCTCGACGGGATCCGACGGCCGATCGGGCTCGACGGGATCCGACGGCCGATCGGGCTCGACGGGATCCGCCGGTCGGTCGGGCCCGGCGGGATCCGCCGGTGCGCGTTGGCGAGGTCCGGCGGTGGCCGCGACGCTCGTCCTACTCCTGAGCCTCACCGGTGTCTGGTGGTTCGTCGCCGGGCCAGGGGCCTCGGTGTCGACCCCGATCTTGACCGGCCAGCAGTTGACCGTCGCGCAGCAAGCCCTCTCCGATCGGGGACTCGCGATCCAGGTCAGGCTGGTTTTCGACGCCAAGACGAAGGCCGACCTGGTGATCTCCACGGATCCGGTCGGTGGCGCGCCGGCGAAGAAGAACAGCACCGTGGTGCTGACGGTGAGCAAGGGTCCGGAATCCTTCCCCGTCCCCAAGGTGGCCAAGATGAGCGTCGCCGATGCCACCGCCGCAATCCGGGCCGCCCATCTGCGCGTGGGGGCGACCACCACTCAGTACAGCTCCTCGGTCCCCGCAGGCGCGGTGATCTCCACCTCTCCGCAGGCCGGGACCGAACTGACCGCCGATCAAACGGTCGATCTGATCGTCAGCGGATCCGCGGTGATCCGGGGTCAGAACTCCGGGCGATGCGTGGGCGTGCCCTCGGACTCGCTTAACAACGGCACCCAGACCGTCCTTCAGGACTGCAACAACAGCTCCAGCCAGGCCTGGACGCAGACCTCGTCCGGGGAGCTCACCATCGACGACGGAGCCAAGTGCCTGGACGTGGCCGGAGCGAGCAAGGACGACGGCGCGATCGTGCAGGTCTGGGACTGCGCCGGGGTGCCCAACCAGCGATGGAAGGTCAACACCGACGGCACCATCGTCGGGGTCGACTCGGGCAAATGCCTCGACGCGACCGACCACCGCACCGACAACGGCACTCCGATCCAGATCTGGAGCTGCACCGGCGGAGACAATCAGAAGTGGTCTCGCGGATGATCGCCTGAGACGGGGTCGGCATCCCCGGTTGCGAGCAGGGCATCGCCCTCCGATTTCCCACTTTCAGCAACGTTCGTAGGCATGTCGCGGATCCGCAGACACCCTTGAGGCATGAGCAAATACGATGTAGTGGTCATCGGCGGAGGAGCGGCCGGACTGTCCGCGGCCCTGGTCCTGTCCCGGGCCCGTCGCACCGTCCTCGTGATCGATGCCGGGTCGCCGCGCAACGCACCGGCTGCCCACATGTACGGGTTCCTCTCCCGCGACGGGTTCCCGCCGAGCGAGCTTTTGGCGGCCGGCCGAGCCGAGGTGAAGCGTTACGGCGGTGACATCCTCGACGGAACGGCGACCGAACTGGTGCCCGACGGCGGGGCCGGGTTCTGGGTCCTGCTGGCGGGCGGACGGCGGATCTCGGCCCGGCGACTGCTGGTCACCACCGGGCTTCGCGACGAACTGCCGGACATCCCCGGGCTGCGCGAGCGGTGGGCCCGCGACGTTCTGCACTGCCCGTACTGCCACGGCCACGAGGTCGCCGATCGGCAACTCGGTGTCCTGGGCGGTGCCCCCGGCTCCGTCCGGTACGCCCAGATCGTCCGCCAGTGGACCCACGACCTCGTGTACTTCACCCTGCCCGGCCTCCTGACCAACACCGAGCGCTCTCAGCTGGTAGCCCGTGCCATCGGTGTTGTCGAAGGCACCATCGACGAACTGGTCATCCACGAGGACCAGCTACGCGGCGTCCGAATGGACGACGGGAGCCTCGTGCCCCGGGACGCCCTGTTCGTGCCACCGCATTTCGTCCCCAACAACCCGCTCCTCGTCGGATTGAGCGCCGACGCCGACGCCGACGGCTGGGTTCGCACCGACCCCACCGGACGCACCAGCGTCCCCGGCGTCTGGGCCGCCGGGAACCTCGTCGACCCCCGCGCCCAGGTCATCACCGCCGCCGGCGCCGGCTCGGCGGCCGCCATCGCCCTCAACGCCGACCTCGTCGAGGACGACGTGCGCGACGCCCTCGTGGACTTCGGTCACGGATTCCTCCCCTCACCAACCGCCTGACCTTCCCCACGAAACATGCACCCCAGGAGCCACCATGAGCACCTCGAACTCCCAGCGCGCGATCGCCGGACCGCCGACCAAACATCAACTGGCCCTGATGATCTGGCTGGCTGTCTTCCCCACCCTTACCCTGCTCAACCTTGCCCTCGGAACCTGGCTCAGCACACTGGCACCGGTCCTGCGGACCTTCGTGCTGGCCACCATCGCGGTGCCGATCGTCATCTACGGCCTGATGCCACAGCTGCACCGCCTCCGGGTTCACCTCCTGGCCCGCACCACGAGCACCTGAGCACCTGAGCACCTGAGCACCTGAGCACCTGCGTCAGTGCCGGTTCTTCAGCGCGTGAGCCACCAGGGCGTTGGCGTGGCCGTGTCCGAGGCCGTACTCCCGCTTGAGCCAGGTCACGAGTTCACCGTGACGGACCAGCTCGGTATTCGCGTTGATCAGATCGATCCAGTACGCGATCGGATGGGCGTATTTCTTCTCGATCGACGGGAAGTACGAGGCGGGACCTTTAGCGTCCATGGTCAGCTCCTTCAGGCGGTACGGGCGACGGAGACCTGTGCATCGTGGTCTCCACTCGGTTTCGGCGGTCGACCTCGACCGCCCTCACTCAGGGCAGCGAACGGCCCAGGCCCGGATCGACACCGGAGCCAAACTCTTTTCTCGAGTTTCGCCGGCCGGGTTCAACTCCACCTCGTACGGTCCGCTCAGTGGTTGTTTCAGCCACGCGGTGGCCCCGCCGGGGACGTCGATGTCCAAGTCGAGGAGACCACCCCCGCTGGTACGACTTGGATACCTGACGAAGAGTCCGGCACGCTGGCACCCGTGCCCGGACGGAAGCCAGCCGGCGCGACACCATCGCTAGGAGAATTCTCGGCATGACCACTGTTGCTGCGTATGCCGCACCCGCCGCCAAGGCTCCGCTGGAGCGCACCACCATCGAGCGTCGCGCGGTGCGCGAGTTCGACGTGTTGATCGACATCAAGTTCGCCGGCATCTGCCACACGGACATCCACCAGGCCCGCGAGGGCTGGGGGAAAGCCACCTTCCCGATGGTGCCGGGCCACGAGATCGCCGGCGTCGTCGCCGAGGTGGGGCCCGGTGTGACCACCTTCCAGGTCGGCGACCGGGTGGGCGTGGGCTGCCTGGTCGACTCCTGCCGCGAGTGCGACAGCTGTAAAGCCGGCCTGGAGCAGCACTGCACCGGTGGCGCGGTCGAGACCTACAACGCGATCGGCAAGGACGGCGAGATCACCTACGGCGGCTACTCCACGCATGTCGTCGTCGACGAGAACTTCGTCGTGCGCATCCCCGACGGTCTGTCGCTGGACGTCGCCGCTCCGCTGCTGTGCGCGGGGATCACTACATATTCGCCGCTCAAGCAGTGGGGTGCGGGCCCCGGCAAGAAGATCGCCGTGGTCGGCCTGGGCGGTCTCGGCCACATCGGCGTCAAGATCGCACACGCGCTCGGCGCCGAGGTCACCGTGCTGTCCCAGTCGCTGCGCAAGCAGGACGACGGCCGGAAGCTGGGCGCCGATCACTACTACGCGACCAGCGACCGGGCGACTTTCAAGAAGCTTGCCGGCACCTTCGACCTCATCATCTCCACGGTGTCAGCGCCGCTGAACTTCAGCGCGTATCTCGGCCTACTCCGGGCCGGCGGCGCCCTGGTGAACGTGGGTGCCCCGGAGGAGCCCGTCAGCCTTCAGCTGTTCGCCCTGATCGGTGGCAACAAGATCCTCGCCGGTTCGATGATCGGCGGCATCGCCGAGACTCAGGAGATGCTGGACTTCTGTGCCGAGCACGGGATCGGCGCCGAGATCGAGCGGATCGCCGCATCCGAGATCAACGAGGCCTACGAGCGAGTGCTCACCAGCGATGTGCGGTATCGCTTCGTGATTGACACCTCGACGATCTGAGCCTCGGCCGGCACTGGGCCGTTTGGGTGAACAGTGACATATTATTTTGCTCGTAATAACTGCCTGACCGGACCTGCAGACCTCGCCGGGCTCACATTGCGAGCCCATGGAACCTGTGAAAACTTGGTTACCAGTATTCGGCTGCGATGAAAGGTGACCTGTGCAGGTTCAGATCAATACCGGCAAGAACGTTGAAGCTGAAACCGATCTGATGGAGGGCGAGTTGCTCGATGCGCTCTCCCGATTCAGTGACCAGCTCACCCGGGTCGAGGTTCATCTGAGCGATCAGAATGCCGAGAAATCCGGTGCCGACGATCTGAGATGCACGATGGAGGCCAAACTGGCCGGCTTCAAGCCGGTGGCCGTCACGCATTCCGCAGCATCGGTGAACGAGGCCTACAGCGGCGCTATTGACAAGCTGGACAGAATCCTCGAAACCAAGCTGGCGAAGGTCGAAGCGCGCCGAGGGCGGGATACGATCCGGCGCCCCGACGAGCCTCAATTGCTGCCGGACGACTTTATCGAATGAAATTCGCGGCGAATTTACGACGGGCCTGCGCCGCGCGGAGCGTGAGGTAATCCCGCTCGGTGAGGTTCGTCGTCCGCTCCGCCGCCCGCACGTAGGCTTCCGCTGCGGCACTGAGATCACCGGCCATCTCGTGAAGGTGTGCCCGAACGGCGTCCAGCCGGTGGCTCTGCGCGAGTGGACCGCTGTCGAGCGCGGCGAGCAACTCCAGCGCCGCCGCCGGACCGTTGACCATGGCGACCGCGACCGCCTTGTTCAGCGAGACCACCGGGTTGCCGGAGAGCCGTTCGAGCGCTTCGTACAAGGCAAGCACCTGTCGCCAGTCGGTCGCCGCCGAGGAGGGCGCCCGGTCGTGGACGGCGGCGATCGCCGCCTGGAGCGCATACTCCCCCAGCGGATGCCCGGCCATCGCCTCGGCAGCCAGGGCCGCCCCCTCAGCGACGAGATCGCCGTCCCAGAGGGTGCGGTCCTGCTCCGCGAGCGGTACGAGCTCGCCGGACGGCCCGGTCCGCGCCGGACGCCGCGCGTCGGTCAGCAGCATGAGCGCGAGCAGCCCGCTCACCTCCGCGTTGCCCGGTCGAAGCGCGGCGAGCATTCGGGTCAGCCGGATCGCCTCGGCGGACAGCTCGACGCGGTGCAGGCCGTCGCCGCTCGTGCTCGTGTAGCCCTCGTTGAAGATCAGGTAGAGCACGTGCAGAACGATGCGCAACCGCTCCGGCAACGCCTCGTCAGGGGGCAGGGCGAACAGGTCGTCCTGCTCTCGGAGCCGTTGCTTGGCTCGCGAGATTCGTTGCGCCATCGTCTTTTCCGGCACCAGGAAGGCGCGTGCGATCTCCGTCGTCGTCAGCCCGCCGACGGCGCGCAGAGTGAGCGCGACAGCGGACGCCGGCGTCAGGCTCGGGTGGCAGCAGAGCAACAGCAGGACGAGCGTGTCGTCGCTGTGCCCGACCTCCGGCGACGGCGGCGGCTCGGCCCGGGTGACCTGTTCCTCGCGCCTGCGGCGGGCCAGGTCGCTGCGGTAGTAGTCGACGAGCCGGCGCTGCGCGACCCGGGTCAACCAGGCCTGTGGGTCGTCGGGGACGCCGTCCGCCCACGCGGTGACGGCGGCGAACAGGGCTTCCTGGACGGCGTCCTCGCAGGCCGCGAAGTCTCCCCAGCGCCGGGTGAGCGCGCCGAGCACCCGCGGCGCGAGATCGCGCAGCAGGTGCTCGGCGGAGTCCGTACTCAGCGGCCCAGGTGCCTCGGGAGCCCGATGACGCTCAGGCGTCTGACGGAGGGGCGGCCATGATCTCGCGCACCTCGATCGGCTGCTCGATCGGGACGCCCTTCGCCCCCGGGGCGGCCGAGGCGCTCGCGGCAATCGCCAGCGCTCGGTCGAGGGAATCGACGTCGATGATCCGGTAGCCCGCGAGGAACTCCTTGGCCTCCAAGTAAGGGCCGTCCGTCACGACCGGCGCGGCAACGCCGTTGGCCGTGACAATCTTCGCGAGGTCGGGCCCGGCAAGGCCCTGCGCGTCGACGAACTCACCGGACGCCACCAGCTCGGCGTTCAGGTCGACCTGGAACTGGATGTGCGCGCCGATGTCCTGCGGCTCCCACTCATACATCGGGATGTCGCAGCCGGCGCCACCCTCGTACTTCTGTAGCAGCATGTAACGGGCCATGGTGTCCTCCTGGTCGTCAGAGCGGATGCCGTCCGGCAGCCTCACATGACCTGGACGGAGCGGGCGAGCCGTTCTCTACATCGCCACCGTAGGCCCATCGCAGTGAACCTTCCGGAAGAACTCGCCCCTTTCCACTAGTCGAGCAGCCGCCCAGTCCGGTGCGACGGTGACGGGTACGCCATCTCGTCGTCGTCCACGCGGACGGCGCGCACTGCTCGGCATCCGAGCTCTCTAGCGGCATAACTGGGCAGGACGCCGACATCCGTGCCGAATGGCCCATTGGTCAGGAGAACGCTCCAACTGTCGACCGGGACGCACACGTAGCGCGACAAGGTAGTCCCGCTGATGATGGACGGTCCCGGGAGAGCGAATCAATCAGCGAGTCCTGCGGAGCGCTAATTACACTTGATTTTTGCACCTACGATCGTAGGTGCAAAAATCAAGTCCCTCTCCTGACGTTTGTATGGGTGCACGTCAGAGCTTTGTTGGGGTGTTGTGTTGGGGTGTGGGCGGGTTCGACACGCCGGGGCTGGGTGAGGGACGCGCACGTGCTCCGGCTCGTAGGTTCGGCGGTTACCTAGA
>DATINJ010000335.1:0-11340 GCA_035474375.1 Kineosporiaceae bacterium
GCCTCCTGCATCGCCTTGGTCATCTGCACCCGGCGCAGCAGCTCTTTCAGGTCAGCACCGCTCATTCCGCTGGTCAGGTGGGCGATTTCGGCCACATCGATGTCGTCGGCGAACATCTGAAAACCGTTGATCTCGTGCTGGATGACCAAGCGCCGGAGCATCTTGGTGAAGATCTCCGCTCGCGCCGCGGTATCCGGCAGCGGCACGCTGATCTTGATATCGAAGCGGCCGGAACGGGTGAGCGACTCGTCTACCCGGTCCGGGAAGTTGGTGGTGGCCACCACGATCACGTTCGGGTTCTCCTCGACCAGGGTGTTCATCTCCTGCTTGAAGATCCCCGCGACGGAGTTGATCGCCTGGTCGGCCGCACCCCGAGGCGCTCCGGCGTAGCTGATGATGCTGTCGAACTCATCGAAGAGCAGCACCGTCGGCGTCCGGTATCGGCGGGCCTCGGTGAAGATCTTCTTGATGTTGCGCTCCGAGGCGCCGACCCACTTGTCGAGGATGTCCGGCGTCCGGATCTCCTTGAGCGTGCCGCCGATCTCGGTGGCGAGGGCCTTGGCCAGGGTCGTCTTCCCGGTACCGGGCGGCCCGGACATCAGCACCCCTTGTGGCCGTCGCGCTCCCCAGCGAGCCATCGCCTCCGGGTGCTGGAACGAGTCGGCGACTTCACGCAACTGCTGGACGACGTCGTCCAGGCCGCCGAACTGATCCAGCCGGGCGACGTCCCCGGCTCGACTCAGGGTGTACGCCCGGCCGGCCAGCCAGGTCTCGTCGTCCGGGCGGCCCACCAGCTGCCGGGCCACGTCCAGCACGATCCGGACGAACGCGCGCAGCTGCTCCGGCCGCGCGTCCTCAATCTCGGTCTCGATCAGGTGCGTCACCCGCCCGTCCCACCTCGGGTTGCCGTAGGTCAGGGTGGCGCGCAGGTCGGAGGCTCGGTCCTGAACCGTCGTGACCCGCGCCGCAGCTGTCTCCGCCGCCGTTTCGGCGGGGCTGATCAGGCGGGACAGCGCACCGAGCAGGGGAGCAACGTAGGCGGTCCCGACCACGGCCGGATGGATCCGCCCCTGGCCGGCCGGCTCTGCCTGAGCGCCCGGAGCTCCTTTTGATTCCTGAGCTCGCTGAGCTGCCGGCGAGGCCAGGGTGATCCGGGCCTGAAAGCGAACCGTCGGGGAGCCACCTCGGGCACCGGCAGAGATCTGGATGCTGAGATTCGTCACCGGCACCGGAAAGGCCCCCGGTTGCAGGACGGGTTCAAGCCGACCACCGACGTCCGCCAGCAGCGCCACCGGATCGATCACGTCGAAACGCCCGCCGGCTACCTCGAAGGTCTGCACCTGCGGGCGGTATCCCTGGCCCTCAAGCATCCACTGCTCCCCGCTGCCGGAGATGACACGAACTCGATTTCGACGATACAGCGGTTCCCGGGCACCGGCTCGAGCGGCAACTCGAGCCGGCGCGCGGAACCCGGTGATGCTGTGGCGTCAGTGCGCCGATTCGGAGGCCAAATTTGCGCCGTACTTCAGGCCGGCGAGATCACCGCCGGAGTATCCGAAGGACAGCGTGGGGTACTCAGAGGTGTTCCAGATGATGGCTCGACCGGTGTTCCGGTGTGCCTTCGCGGTCCCGACGTCCTCACCAGGGACGCCGATCAGGATGGAATCGAAACTGGTTTCCTCGAAGCCGCCGTTGCCCATCACAGTGGCGAGCGAGGCGCCCAACGCATCGCCGGGTTCCGGGGTTCCGGGCAACCCGTGACCCTGCTGGAACAGCTTCGAGGAGCCGACGTATCGCGCATCACTAGCCACCATCGGCAGCCCGACCAACGTTATCGAGCCGGCATCGGTCACCGTCCCGACGTCCTCACCGGGGGCCCCGACAGCCTGCGAAATAGACTCCATAGAGTCGAAGATTCCGCTGGCCAGGGCGGCTCCGAAGCGGTCGCCAGGCTCGGCCTGGCCCGGTACCTCCGGGTCCGCCTGGGTGATGAAGGTGTAGGGCTGCAAGTTGGCGTCCACGAACGTGTCCCAGACGAAGGTCTGCACCGCACCGGCGTCCACGATCGACCCGACGTCCTCACCGGGGACGCCAACCGCGTGGCCGCCGGCAGTGACCGCCGCACCGAAATGATCTCCCGCCTCAGCCGTGTCCGGCACTCCGGGCGAGTCCTGACTCCAGGTCTCGACGGTGAGCGCTGCGGGGGTGGGGCCGGGGTGGATCATCATCATCTCACCGGCGCCGGCTGCCGTCCCGACGAGCGCGTTCGGCAGACCGATCACCACGCCATCGCCCCCTGGCGCCAGTACCTCGCCGAAGCGCTGATCGGCCTGGGAGACACCACCCAGCGCCGGGAGCGACTGGGTGAGCAGATCGATCGCCGTGGCATTGCCCTTCGCACCGAGCGAATAGCGGTACAGTCCACCGGCATTCCCGACCCCGCCCGAATCATGCCCGGGGGCACCGATGTAGAGCACGCCCCCGCTCAGCACCATGCTGGCGCCGAACTCGTCGCCGACCTCGCCGGGTGACAGCACTTGCGCGCCTTTGGCGGTGATTCCCTTGGCAGAGCCGAACAGCACCACGACCTTGCCCTTGGCCCCCCTGGCCGCCAGCCCGGGAGCACCGACCACCAGGTCCGGGTACTTGTCACCGTTCAACTGGTCAACGATGGTCGCGGCACCGAACCGGTGAAAGTCCCCCTTGCCCGAACCCACCAGACCCAGTTTCTGCTCGGTCACCCGTTGTGCCTTGCGGTTAGGCAGGTACAGATCAACGCCACCGGCCCGCTTCGCGTTTGGCAGGTTCAGATTGGGGACGCCGACCGCGACCGGTCCGTACGCATTGGTGGCCGGAGAGCTGGCAGTTCCGGCGGCCACCTTGGTGGCGGCGGATCCACTCGCTGCGGTCGCCAACAGCAGCGACGACACGGTGAGCGCCAGGGGCAGCCGGCGTCCAAAAGCCAAACTCGAGGTGCGCAAACTTCTGTCCTGCCTTCACAGGCGGTGAGAACCGCCGGACCCATCCCCGAGCCGGATCGAACCATACGCCCGATAGTCCGTGATCATGCACAAAAGCCCGGACTTGACGGACAGTTCGTGCATGATCACGTTGGTGCAACTCCTCAGCGCTGTTCGGTGGCAAAGACGGTGCCGTACCTGAGAGCGGGCAGATCACCACCCGAGTAGCCGAAGGCCAGCTTGAAGTCCCCGAAGCGGTTCCACAGGATCACTCGACCGGCGTCCCGGTGCGCTGTCGACGTTCCGACGTCCTCACCAGGGGCGCCGATCAGGAGGGAGTCGTAGAGCCCTTCGTCACGAGAGTTGTCGCCATATGTCTGGCCCAACGTGGCACCCAGCGCGTCGCCGGCTTCGGGAGTGCCGGGCAGGCCACGACCCTGACGAATCGTCATCGTGGGAAAGGCTCCCCACACCGGGCCAGTGGACTTGGGCAGCCACACGAACGTCACCGAGCCGGCATCGGTCACCGCACCGACATCCTCGCCGGGAGTACCGACGACGAGCGAAGCGACCTCTTCACTGTTGATGATTCCGCTGGTCAGGGCCGTGCCGAAGCGGTCACCGGCTTCGGCATGACCCGGCACCTTCGCGTCTGCTTGGGTGATGAGGAGTCTCGGTTCGAAGACGGGTTCCTCGGTCGAGTTCGGGTCGTCGATTCGCCCGATGAAGGTCTGCACCGCACCGGCGTCCACAATCGACCCGACGTCCTCGCCGGGAATGCCGACCGCGTAGCCGTCGGGGACAACCGCGGCACCGAAATGATCACCCGGCTCAGCAGTGCCGGACACGCCGGGCGAATCCTGGGTCCAGATCTCGGCGGTGAACGTCGCACTGGTGGGGCCGGCGTGCAGGCGGATCACCTCTCCGGCGCCGGCTGCCGAGCCGACGACCGCGTTCGGCAGGCCGATCACCACGCCATCGACTCCCGGCGCCAGTACCTCGCCGAACCGCTGATCGGCCTGCGAGATACCGCCCAGCGCCGGAAGCGACTGGGTGAGCCGGTCGATCGCGGTGGCCTTGCCCTTGGCACTGATCGAATACCGATACAGCCCACCGGCGTTCGCGATCCCGTCCTGGTCGTGACCCGGCGCGCCGACATACAAGATGTGCTGGCGCAACAGGACGTGCCGGCTCGACACCACGCTGGCGCCGAACTCATCACCGGCCTCCCCCGCCGACAGCACCTGCGCACCCTTGGCGGTGATTCCCTTCGCGGAGCCGAAGAGCAACACCACCCTGCCCTTGATGCCCTTGGCCGCCACCCCGGGAGCACCCACCACCAGGTCCGGGTAGTCGTCACTGTTCAAGTTGGCGATCACGGCCGAAGCGCCGAACCGGTGCAGGTCTGCCTTGCCGGCACCGACCAAGCCCAGCTTCTGCTCGGTCAGCCGCTGCTTCACGCCCTGGGGGTAGTAGAAAGTGTCAAGGAAGTACGCATCGAGGCCACCTGCCTGTTTGGCACCCGGCAGATTCAAATCAGGGACGCCGACCACGATCGGCCGGTAGTTGTCGCGGGCTCTTGGGCCGGTGGTTCCGGCGGCCGCCGGAGTGGCAGCGATAGACCCGCACGCTGCCGTCGCCAGCACCAGCGTCAAGGCGGTGAACGCCTGAGGCAAGCGACGGCCAAACTCCATGCTCAAGGTGCGCAATTGCGGTCCTGACTGCTCAGGCGGCAAGAACCGCCGACCCATCCCCGAGTCAGCCTCAAACTAGCCGCAATCATTCGAAATAGCACGAACCCCATTCCGCGATCATGCACTTGGGAGGCGCGTCAGCGCCAGCGTGCTCACCTACAGCCCGCGATCATGCACGGTTGCCCACCTACAGCCCGCGATCATGCACGGCTGCCCACCGCAAAGCGGGCAACCGTGCATGATCACCGCAGAGGTTTTTGAGCACGGCCGCTCGCCCGCATTTCATCCTCGGGTGATCGGCACGATCATCGAAGTTCATGCGCAAGGTGACACTTGACCGCGCTGAATAGCGTCAGCGCGCATCAGTGGCGAAGACGGTGCCGTACCTCAGGCCGGGAAGATCACCGCCCGAGTAACCGAAGGCCTTCTTCTGCGGCGGGGCGGGGCGATAGCTCCAGAGGATCGCTCGACCGGCGTTCCGGTGCGCCTTCGTCGTTCCGACGTCCTCACCGGGGAGGCCGATCAGGAGGGTGTCGTACCTGTCTTCCTCCAACCCGCCATCGCCAAAGATCATGCCGAGCGAGGCACCGAGCGCATCGCCGGTTTCCGATGTTCCGGGCAGCCCGTGACCCTGGCTGAGCAGTTGCGGGGGGCCACTTGACTCGTCGTCGACAGTCCTGAGCAGCCCGACGAGCGTCACCGAGCCGGCATTGGTCACGGTCCCGACGTCCTCACCGGGAGCACCGATGGCCATCGTAATTGCTTCCTGGGCAACGAAGATTCCCCTGGTCAGGGCGGCCCCGAAGCGGTCTCCGGCCTCGGCCTGACCTGGAATCTTCGGATCTGCTTGGGTCAGGAGCCGGCTCGGTACGAAGGCGTAGTCCTCTCCGCCCGAGTCCGCGCTCGGCACTCGGATGAAGGTTTGCACCGCACCAGCGTTCGCGATCGCCCCGGCGACCTCGCCGGGGGCACCGACTGCGGGGCCGTCGACGTCCTCGCCGGGGACGCCGACCGCGTAACCGTCGGTGGTGATCGCCGCACCGAAATGATCGCCAGCCTCGGCCGTGTCCGGCACCCCGGGCGAATCTTGGGTCCAGATCTCGGCAGTGAACGCCGCTGTGGTGGGGTCAACGGTGAGGCGGATCATCTCCCCGGCACCGGCCGCCGTACCGACCCGCGCGTTCGGCAGACCGATCACCACGCCATCGTCTTTGGTCGTCAGGACCTCTCTGGCCGCCAGCACCTCGCCGAACCGCTGATTGGCCTGCGCAACGCCACCCAGCGCCGGAAGCGACTGAGTGAGCAGATCGATCGCGCTGGCCTTACCCTTGGCACTGAACGAATAACGGTACAGCCCACCGGCATTCGCGACCCCGCCGACGTCGTGGCCGGGAGCCCCGACGTAGAGCACACCCTGACTCATCACCACGCTGGCACCGAACTCGTCGCCGGCCTCTCCCGCCGACAGCACCTGCGCGCCCTTGGCGGTGATTCCCTTGGCGGAACCGAACAACAGCACGACCCGGCCTTTGGCCCCCTTGGCCGCCAGCCCCGGAGCACCCACTACTAGATCCGGATACTTGTCCCGGTTCACGTAGTCAGCGATGACCGAGGCACCGAACCGGTGAAAGTCCCCCTTGCCCGAACCCACCAGACCGAGCTTCTGCTCGGTCATCCGCTGTGTCTTGCCGGCACGGAGGTGCAGATCAACGCCACCGGCTTGCTTCGCGCCCGGCAGGTTCAGATCGGGCACGCCAACCGCGATCGGTCCGTTCGCGTTCAGCGGCTTCGAGACAGCAGCCCCTTTGGCGGCGAACAGGCTCACTGCGGCCGGCCCGCTGACCGCAGCGGACCCATTCCCCGCAGTCGCCACCACCAGCGCCGACACGGTGAGCGCAAGCGGCACCCGACGACGAGACTCGAGATAACTCAAAGTTTCTGCCTTACCTGCACGGGCGGTTGACACCGCCAGACCCATCCCCGAGTCGCCTCGAACAATAAGCCCAAACCAGCCGTGATCATGCACGGACTGCCCGAAGTTCGACGGACAGTTCGTTCATGATCACGAAGGGGGAAGGGGTCAGCGGCCGAGAACCTGGGCGAGCGCCGAGCGCAGCCACTGAGTTGCCTGATCCGGGGACTCCGGTGGGGCGATCTGCCGGGCCGCAATGTAGAGGTCGGGGCGGACCAGCAGCACTCCGCCCTCGGAGATCTCCACCAGCTCGGCCCAGGTGCCGTACGGGTCCTCGATCGGTTGCCCGGGACCCACCGACACCGGCGTGATCGGCAGCCCGGTCTCGGCGGCGAGTGCGGCAGCGGCGTCGATCCAGGCCTCACCACCGATGCCGGTCCACAGGCTGAACGAGCCGTGCCCGGCAAGGTCCAGCGTTGAGAGCCGGTGGCCGGCCCGAGTCACCCAGCAATGCGGCAGTTTGGCACCCGGCCAGGTGGTCGGCTGCGCGTACAGCTCCGGATCGCGGGTGAAGGCCGGCATCGGCGTCCCGTCCGGTAGCACCGCCGCCGAGGTGTACCGGTGGTTGTGCTCGACGCCGTGCGCGTTGAACTCGTACGACTTGTAGGCGATCGCCTCGCGCAGGCCTTGCCGGATCTTCTCGCCTTCCGGTCCGGGCGCCTTGCGCAGCGCAAGCTGGCGGTCCAGCACCCCGACGTCGGTGGTGTCGTCGACGTCCAGGGCGGCGATGATCCGGCCGGTGTCGGCGATGCTCTGGTTCGCGCGTTCCACGATTTGCCTTGCCACCGGTGCTCTTTCGGCGTCGTACGAGTCCAGCAGGGACGGCGCGGCGAGACCTTCGACCACGTGGTGCAGCTTCCAGGCCAGGTTGTACACATCCTGGATGGAGGTGTTCGAGCCGAGCCCGTTCGTGGGCGGATGCCGGTGCACGGCGTCACCTGCGCAGAACACCCGACCGCGCGCGATCGTCGTCGCGAACTGGTGATTGACCGTCCACGGCGAGGTCGACTTCACCTTCATCGTGAAGTCATCGGTGCCGACGAGTTGGACCGCCAGTTCGCGAACGAACTCCTCGGTGAACTGTGGCGGACCATCGGCGACCGCGTAGCCCCACATCAGCATCCACTCGGTCCATGGCTTCACCATCCGCAGGACGCCGAGCCCGACGCCTTCCTTCTCGGCGCCCGGCTGCACCATCCAGTAGAGGACGGAGGGCCGATGCGCGACGAACCGGCTGAGGTCCGCCTCGAAGATGATGCCGAGCGCTCCGCCGACCGCGCCCGGGCCCTCGAACGGCAGGTCCAGGTCGGCTGCCACCTTGCTGCGAGCCCCGTCGCAGCCAACCAGATACTTGGAGCGGATCTCGAACTCCGCACCGGTCAACCGGTCCCGGACCGTGGTGGTGACGCCATCGACATCCTGAACGTGCCCGAGGTACTCGGTGTCGAACCGCACCTTCGCTCCGCGAGCCTGAGCGGCCTGCATCAGCACCGGCTCGGTGATGGTCTGTGGTGCATCAAGCATCGCGCAAGGGCTCTGCAGTTCGTAGTCCGCGTGTCGGCGGGTATCGGTCCCCCAGGAGGAAACCCGGCCCAGCTCCTCACCGGCCAGGCTGGTGCAGAAGGTGGTGTTACCCATCGATTCCCAGCCGGTCGCCTCACGCATCAGCTGCTCTTCAAGACCCATGTCGCGCAGCGTTTCCATGGTCCGCTGGTTGGTGATGTGCGCCCGGGGGGTGTCAGAGAGGTTCCCGTACTTCGTCACCACCAAGGTCTTGGTGCCGTAGGTCGCCAGAAACAGCGCCGCTGCGGCCCCGGCCGGCCCGGAGCCGACCACGAGGACATCGGTTTGAACTACTGGAACATCTTTGGTCACAGCTGTGCCTTCCTGGCTGACTCAGTGGCGGGGGACGGTCAGTGACCGTGAGTGGAGGCACTGCGATAATCGGTGTACGTGTAGGGGTTGTCCAGAACCTTGGTACCGGGGATCTCGGGATTCATGCCTTGCTCCCAGACCTCGGCCCCGAGCTGCTGCTGCAGGTACTCGACGGTGGACTCGACCGTAGCCCGGGCTGCGACCAGATCGACGTCAACCAATTTGTTGGCATACTTGACGATTCGACCGTTCACCAGAACGGTGTGGACGTCGCCGCGCTGCGCCTGGAAGGCGACGTGCCCGTAGGGGTTGAGTACCGGGAACATCACCGGGGAGTCGTCGTTCTTGATCAGCACGACGTCCGCCTTCTTACCCACCTCGAGACTGCCGACCAGAGCGTCCATGCCTAGGGCCTTGGCCCCACCCCGGGTGGCGAAGTCGACGACGTGCTCGGCGCGCAGGTGCGAGTTCGTCACCGTCTCGCCGCGGGCATGCGCTTCCAGGTGCTCCCGGGCCCGATCCGCGCCGAGGGTGCTGCGCATTGCAGAGAACAGGTCGCTGCTCCACCAGACGCTGGTGTCCATCGACAGCGAGACCGGAATGCCGTACGAGCGCAGCCTCCAGGTGGGCGGGTAGCCCTGGCCACAGCTCTGCTCGCTCTCGGTGGAGACCGAAACCGAGCCACCGGTGGCGGCGATCCGCTGATAGGAGTCGGCGTTCAAGGTGGCGGCATGCACGTAGACGTTTCCCGGCGCCATGAAACCATTCTCGTACATCAGCCGAATACCGTCGTCGTTCGTCGCTCCCCAGACCCCGGCGTGGGTGGTGACCGGGACCCCTAGCTCGCGCGCCACCTCGAAGGCCGCCCGCTCCGGGAACGCCGGGTCACCGGTGACGTCGAACGCCAACTGGAATCCGAGCATGTCGTTGGCGCCCGGCTGGATCCGGCTCGCGGCGAAGTCGCGGAACTCGGCGCCGGTTGCCCACTCCCACGGCGCGGCGTGAATGTTGCCGTAGGCCAGCACGAACCGACCAGGAACGGCCTCCAGCGCGTCGACGGCGGCGTTGGCATGCTGGCTGGTCTGCAACCCGTGCGACCAGTCGACCGTGGTGGTGACGCCGGCCTCCAACGCTTCCAGGCCGGACAGCAGGTTGCCGGCATAGATGTCCTCCGGCCGGAACTTGCTGCCGTGCTCCAGGTAGTTCCAGACGAAGTACTGGGTCAGGGTCCAGTCGGCGCCGTAGCCGCGCATCGCGGTCTGCCACATGTGCCGATGGGTGTCGATCATGCCTGGCATCAGGATGCCCCCGGCCGCATCGATCTCCCGGGTGCCCTCCGGGACCGGCAGGTTCACCCCGACCGCCTCGATCACCTGCCCGACCACCAGGACGTCGGCATCCTTCAGCACCGTGTGCCGATCGTCCATGGTCAACACCGTGCCGCGGCGGAACACCACCGGCCGACCGGCCGCCTCCGAAGCAAGATCGACCGGAGTCGAGGCACTGGTCATCGTGACCTCCATCGCACGGCTAGGTGCATCGCGTCTGCGGACGGTTGTCCGCTTGGTGAACGCCAGATCTGACCGCAACAATGCTGCGCCGCCTGTGAGGTGTCAAGGGCGGCTACCCTCATTCCGTGACCCACCGGATCGGCCGGGTCGGGCAGTTTGTCGGGCAGTTGTCGAGGAGGCAGATCGTGGCGCGTCGCGACGACGACCCCAACTTCATCGAGGCAATCGCCCGCGGCTTCGACGTGGTCAAGGCCTTTGCTCCGCATCGGCCGGTGATGACCTTGACCGAGGTAGCGAGCGCCACCGGCCTGGCTCGGCCCACGGTCCGCCGGATCCTGCTCACCCTGGAGGCGCTCGGCTACGTCCGGGCCTCGGGTGCCGGCTACACCCTGACCCCACGGGTTCTCGAGCTCGGGATCACCTACGTGCGCTCGATCGGCCTGTGGGACATCGCTCGGCCGCACCTGGAGGCGCTGGTGTCCCGGACCGGTGAGTCCAGTTCGATTGCCCAGCTGGACGGCTCCGACATCGTCTACGTGGCCCGAGTAGCCGTCCCCAAGATCATCGCCCTGTCGGTCCAGGTCGGTACCCGGTTCCCAGCCGTGCAGACGTCGCTGGGAAAGGTCTTGCTGGCTGACCTCAGCCCGGCCGAACTCGCCGCCGTGCTCGCCGAACCGTCCCGGTCCGGTGTGACCCCGCGCTGGCAGCCCGACCAGCCCGAACGGGACGCCGCCCTGCGTGAGGTCCGGGCCCGGGGATGGGCCCTCACCGACGAGCAACTGGCCGGCGGGATCCGCTCGATCGCCGCTCCGATCAGGGACGGCGTCGGCACGGTGATCGCGGCGATGAATGTCACCGTGCATGCGGCCGAAACATCGGTGGAGGTCCTGGTCGGCGACTTCCTACCGTTGCTGCTCACCACCGCCGGCGAGGTCAGCGCCGATTTCGCCCGGTACGAGTCGGTCCCCCAGATCACCGCCGCCGGGGCCTGACCACAACCCCCTCGTGATCATGCAAGGTTGCCCACCCCGGCAAACCACAACTCCCGCCACCTCCCGTGATCATGCAAGGTTGCCCACCCCGGCAAACCACGACCCTCGCGATCATGCATGGTTGCCGCCTCCAGAACGGGCACGCCGGCGCTGACGCGCCTGCCAAGTGCATGATCGCGGGGTGCGGTTGGGGCTAGTTGGCCCGAATGCGGCCAGTTCGCGGCTCGGTTCGCGGCTCAGCTCGCGGCGGTGAGGACGAGCGCGAGGGCCGCCGGAACGAACTGGATGGCCGCGGCTCGGAATTTGCTGGCGCCGGCGCTGGCGAGGACCGCTCCA
>DATINJ010000336.1:0-8718 GCA_035474375.1 Kineosporiaceae bacterium
CGCGTCAAACTCCGCCATGCCCTCAGTCTCCCGGCCATGTCCATAGCCTCCCGCCGATGAGCAGTCGGCTTTCCAAACCCGCCGTGATCATGCACGGTTACCCGGCCCCGCCCGCGATCATGCACGGTTACCCGGCTATGACCCGCGATCATGCACTTGGGAGGCGCGTCAGCGCCGGCGCGCCCCCTCAAATCGGGCAAGCGTGCATGATCACGGCAGAAGTTGGGCAGGGCTGGCTACTCGGGCTGGTGGATGACGACGTAGCCGTCGGCGTCCTCCTCGACCGGGTAGCTGAGCAGTTTCTCCTGACCAGATCGGGAGCAACCGGTATCCAGCTCGAACACGTTCAGGTGCAGCGGGCAGATCACCACCTGGTCGTCGATCTGCCCATCCGCGAGCGGCCCGCCGGCGTGCGGGCAGATCGCCGAGATCGCCCGCAACGCGCCACTGCGTAACCGGAACACCGCCACCTGATCGCCGTCCACCGCATAGGCGCGGCCCTCGCCGACCGGGATCTCCGCTCCCGGGCCGACCCGCACGGCTTCGCGGGCTGTCGTCCTGGTCTGCGCGCTGCTCGTCGTCATTGCTGCCCCGCCTGCGCCAGTCGCCCGCCCGCGATCAGCTCGTCCGAGATCGGATCTTCGACCGGCCGGCCGCCGCTCACCGAGGTACTGCCGTCCCGGATCGGGACCTGCGGTAGCGGCAAGAGTGGCAAGGAGGTCCGGAACTGGCCGGGCACGGCCGGGTCGCTCCGCTCCTTCCAGGGGTCCTTGTAGGCCCGGCAGGCAGCATCGATGGCGGCGTCCAACTGCTCGGCAAGCTGCTCGCTGTCGTTCACGATCACTGCGCGGATGTGCTCGATGCCCAGCCGCGGGACGAACGAGTAGGTCCGCTCCAGCCAGTTCGCGTTCTCCCGGTAGTACTGCAGGAACCGCCCGGTCAGGGTGATCACTTCTTCTGGGGTGTCCACGGTGGTGAGCAGGTCGCCCTTGCGGATGTGCGCCCCGGCCGCCCCGCCGACGTAGATCTCCCAGCGGCCACCCTCGACGGCGACCACGCCGACGTCCTTGACCAGCGATTCGGCACAGTTACGCGGGCAACCGCTGACCGCGAGCTTCATCTTTCCCGGGCCCTCAATGCCCTGGAACCGCGACTCCAGGGCGATTCCGAGCGCCGTCGAATCTCCCAGACCGAAGCGGCAGAAGTCAGATCCGACACAGGTTTTCACCGTTCGGAAGGACTTGCCGTAGGCGTACCCGGACGGCATCCCGAGATCCGCCCAGACCTTCGGCAGGTCTTCCTTCGGGATCCCGAGCAGGTCGATCCGCTGACCACCGGTCAATTTGATCATCGGGACGTCGTACTTCTCGGCCACATCGGCGATCTTGCGCAATTGATCGATCGTGGTGACGCCGCCCTTCATCTGCGGGACCACCGAGAACGTGCCGTCCCGTTGAATGTTGGCGTGCACCCGGTCGTTGATGAAACGGCCGCCGCGCTCGTCGATGAAGTCTTCCGGCCACATCATCCGCAGCAGCGAGGTCAGGCCCATCTTGCTCTTCGCGTCCTCGGCACCACCCGGAGCCAGCGCGGCGAACACCGCTGAGACCGAATACAGCCGCTGCTCGCGAATCGCCGCCATCAGTTCCGGCTTGGCCAGCGGAACTCCCGGCACATACCAGGATTCGGCCGGGTCGACCTCCATGTCGTCACCGGCCGCCCACTCGACGATCTGGCTGACCAGGCTCTTGCAGGAGCCGCAACCCTTGCCGGCCCGGGTCGCGTTCATCACCCCCGGAACGGTCTTGATCCCGCTCTTCACGGTGTCGACCAGGGTGCATTTGGACACCCCGTTGCAGTTACAGACCTGGGCGTCGTCGGCGAGTTCGGCCACGCCGACCTCGGCCGTGGGGGTGCCGAGGTCGAACATCAGCCCGATCCGCTCTTCCGGCAGCGGCAGACCGCGGTCGAACGCCTGCATCAGGAACGCGACCTTGCTGACGTCGCCGAGCAGGGTGGCGCCGATCAGCCGGTCGTCGCGGATCACCACGCTCTTGTAGACGCCACGGCGAGGCTCGGAGAACACGATGAACTCGTCGGTGTCGTGTTCCGGCGCGGTGATGCCCATCGAAGCCACGTCCACGCCGGCGACCTTGAGCTTCGTCGCCGTCCGGGACCCGTGATAGGCGCTGGTCAGGTCGTGGCCGGTGATGTGGTCGGCGAGCACCTTGGCCTGGTCCCAGAGCGGTGCGACCAGCCCATAGACCTGGCCGCGGTGCTGCACGCACTCCCCGACCGCGTACACGTCAGGGTCTTCGGTGAGCATCTGATCGTCCACGACGATTGCCCGCTCGACGGTAAACCCGCTGGTCAGCGCCAGCTCGGTGTTGGGCCGAACACCTGCTGCGACGACCAGCAGATCGCAGTCGATCTTCCGGCCGTCCTTGAGCTCGACTCCCCGAACCCGGTCGTCACCGACCACGGCGGTGGTGAGCGCCTCGGTGTGCACGATGATGCCCAGCTGCTCCACGCTGCGCTTCAGGATCTGCCCGCCATCGCCGTCCAGCTGCTGGTTCATCAGATGGCTTACTGCCTGCAGCAGTTCGACCTTCAGGCCATGCGTCTGCAAGCCGCGGGCGGCCTCCAGGCCGAGCAGGCCCCCGCCGATCACGACCGCCCGCTCGTGCTGCGCCGCGTGTGCGGCGATCTCCCGAGTGTCGTCGATGGTCCGGAACCCGAAGACCCCGGGCATCAGGGTGCCGTCTTCTCGGTGCATACCGGCGATCGGTGGCATGAAGGAGCGGCTACCGGTGGCGATGATGAGCTTGTCGTAAGCGGTTTCGGTGCCGTCGTCGGCATAAACCCGCTTGGCGTGCCGGTCGATCCGGGTCACCAGGCAACCGGCGTGCAAAGTGATCTGGTTGTCGTCGTACCAGGCCATCGGGTTGAGGAAGATTCCGGTTTCGTCTTCCTCGCCGGAAAGCACGTGCGACAGCATGATTCGGTTGTAGTTGCCGTACGGCTCGTCACCGAACATGGTGATGTCGAAAAGCTCACCACCGCCGCGCTCCAGGATTTCCTCGACCGTTCGGGCACCGGCCATGCCGTTGCCGATAACGACCAATTTGCGCTTGCTCATCAGACCTCCACCAACCCGAAATCGATGACGACAGAACCAGTGATGCCCTCGGGGGCAGCCAACTGAAGATCCAACTCGGTACCGCCGTCCAAGTCCTCGACCACTCGCAGCGGAACGTGCGTGCCGTCCTGCGCCCCGATCGGGAAGTACCGCATCGGCACCCCGCCACGAAGCAGGACGACGGTGACCATCACGTCGCTGGAGTTGCCGCCGCGAAAGTACAGCGCCTGAGCGGTCGCACCGAACGGGACGACGTAATGCAGAGAGTCGTCGATCGGCGTGAACTTCTCCAGACCCTTACCTTCGAAAGCGTAGATTCCCTGCAAGAAAACCGATTTGGTATGCACGCTGTCACTCCTTCAAATCAATTTCGCGGCGATCATGCACGGCTACCCCTGCGAACGGGAGCAGCCGGGCACGGTCACGGGTAAAGGCGGTCGGTCGTTCGGCAGAAGTTGGCTCGTTGAAGGCAGTTTCGAGAGCGAGCGTCTCGATGGAAAGAGTTTCAGCGGAAGGATCGTCGTCGGAAGGACCAATGCGAGTCAGCGCGACCGCGCATACCTTGAACGCGGGCATCTTCGAGAACCGGTCCAGGACCGGATTGGTCAGGGCGTTGACGTTCGAGCGACCGGCCCAGTGGAAGGGCGCGAAAATCGTGTCCGGGCGGACGACGTCGGTCACCCGGGCGCGAAATATGCCGGAGCCACGACGGGTACGCAGCTCAATGAATTCGCTGTCCACGATCCCGTGGCGACGGGCCAGATCCGGATGGATCTCGGCAAAGGCGTGTGGCTGCTGCATCACCAGGGATTTCACCCGGCGGGTCTGCGCGCCGCTCTGGTACTGCTGCATCACCCGACCAGTGGTGAGCACGTATGGATAGTCGCCGTCCGGCTGTTCGGCCGGTTCGCGGTGGTCTACCCGGATGAACTTGGCTCGGCCATCCGGAGTCGGGAAGTTCTCGGTGAACAACCGCGGCGTGCCGGGATGCTCCTCACTGGGGCAAGGCCAGAAGACGCCGGCTTCGGCATCGATTCGTTCGTAGGTGATTCCGTTGTAGTCGGCGATCCCACCCCGACTGGCGGCGCGCAGCTCGTCGAACACCACCCGTGGGTCACTGGAGAAGTACTTGCCCCGGCCAAGCTTGGTGGCCAACGCGGTCAGCATCTGCAGGTCGTCGAGGACGCCGTCCGGCGGCGGCAACGCCTTCCGACGGCGGATCACCCGGCCCTCCAGGTTCGTCATCGTGCCTTCTTCCTCGGCCCATTGGGCGCTCGGCAGCACGACATCGGCCAGCTTCGCCGTCTCGGAGAGGAAGAGGTCGCTGACCACCAGCAGGTCGAGGGCTCCGAGTCGGTCAACCACGTGCCGGGCGTTCGGCGCCGAGACCGCGATGTTCGAGGCCAGCACGATCAAAGCCCGGACGCCGCCGTCGGTGCCCAGGTGATCGAGCATCTCGTAGGCCGAGCGGCCCGGACCAGGCAATTCCGACGGGTCAATGCCCCAGACCTCGGCAACGTGGGCTCGGGCCGCCGGGTCGTCGATCCGGCGATATCCGGGCAGCTGATCGGCCTTCTGCCCGTGCTCGCGACCACCTTGACCATTGCCCTGGCCGGTGATCGTGCCCCAGCCGCTGAAAGGTCGTCCAGGCAGCCCAAGCGCCAGAGCAAGGTTGAGGTATGCCTGCGCGGTCTGAGTGCCGGTGCTGTGCTGTTCGGCCCCGCGTGCGGTGAGAATCATTGCGCTGCGGGCCTCACCCAGCACCGCTGCGGTTTCCCGCAAAAGGTTTTCCGGAATTCCGGTGATCCGCTCCACCCGGTCCGGCCAGAACGAGCCGACTTGGGCCCGAACGGCGGCGAACCCGGTCGTCCGTTCCCGGATGTATGTTTCGTCCACGTGTCCGGCACGTATCACCAGGTGCAACAACCCGTTCGCCAACGCCAGGTCGGTGCCCGGGCGAGGCTGCAAGTGCAGGTGGCCACCTCGGGTGGTCGGGGTAGAACGGGTGTCGACGACGATATGCCGCGAACCGGCCGCGCGTCCTTGGTCGAAAAACTGCATGGCGGGCGGCATTGTCTCTGCCGCGTTGGAGCCGACCAGCAGAATGGCCTCCGCACCGGCGATGTCTTCGAGCGGGAACGGCAGCCCTCGGTCGATGCCCAGCATGCTGTTCGCCGCCGCAGCAGCCGATGACATGCACCAGCGACCGTTGTAGTCGATCGCCGAGGTGCGCAGCGCAACTCGGGCGAACTTGCCGAACAGGTAGGCCTTCTCGTTCGTCAGGCCGCCACCACCGAAGCAACCGACGGCGTCCAGGCCGTGATCGCGTTGGGTAGCCTGAATACCGGCGACGATTCGGTCCAGCGCCTCGTCCCAGGTGGCCGGCCGCAGCGGGCTGCGCCGGTCCGTCGGATCGGTCCTGACCAGCGGAGTCATCAATCGGTCCGGGTGGTCCAGCAACTCGGCTGCGGTCCAGCCTTTCGAGCAGAGCCCGCCCCGATTAACCGGAAAGTCCGTCTGTGGTTGCAAGGTCGCCGGTCGATCTCCGGCCACCATGGTGATCCCGCACTGCAGTGAGCAGTACGGGCAGTGGGTGTCGGTGACGTTGCGGGTCATTCCATCCATGGTGCGGGTTGGATGACGTGCGCGGGTTTCGTCACCGTCATGGTCCGGTAACCGCTTGAGTCCACAACCTCACCACGGCACCCACGGGTTGTGAGCTGACTGCTACCGACTGATGACGGCTACGTCATCGTTCGGACACACCGACTCCGCAGGCTTGCACCTGACTGGTTCGCCCCTGCCGAGGAGCACCTTGTGACTGACACCGTTTCGACGACGAACACCCCGACCGAGCGCAAGGTCTCGCTCCGCCGAGGCCACTGGATCGACGATTGGCGGCCCGAAGAACCAACGTTCTGGGCCGCAGGCGGCGACCGGGTAGCTCGCCGGAACCTGATTTTCTCGATCTTCTCCGAACACATCGGCTTCTCAATCTGGAGCCTGTGGTCCGTATTCGTGCTGTTCCTGGGCCCTTCGTACGGCCTTGACCCGGCGCAGAAGTTCATGCTGACGGCGGTACCGACCGCGGTCGGCGCCGTGCTACGACTGCCGTACTCCTTCGCCGTCACCAAGTTCGGTGGCCGGAACTGGACGATCTTCAGCGCTCTGCTGCTCCTGGTGCCGTGTGCGCTGGCGGCGATCGTGCTGGAGCCGGGCGTTTCCTACAGCACCCTGCTGATCGTCGCGGCGGTCGCCGGAGTCGGCGGCGGTAACTTCGCCTCCTCGATGACCAACATCAACGCCTTCTACCCGGACCGGCTCAAGGGCTGGGCGCTCGGGCTGAACGCCGGCGGCGGCAACCTCGGCGTTCCGGCCGTGCAGTTGGTGGCCCTGCTGGTGCTGGCCACCGCCGGAGCCACGAACCCGCGGCTGATCCTGGCCATCTACATGCCGCTGATCGTGCTCGCCGCGCTCGGTTCGGCGCTGTACATGGACAACCTGACCGGTGCCAAGACCGACACCAACTCGATCCGGGACGCCAGCAAGGAGCCGCACACCTGGCTGATCTCGCTGCTGTACATCGGCACCTTCGGATCGTTCATCGGCTTCGGCTTTGCCTTCGGCCAGGTGCTCCAGGTGCAGTTCAAGGCCGATTTCCCGACTCCCCGGGACGCCGCTGAGCTGACCTTCATCGGGCCGCTGCTGGGTTCGCTGATCCGCCCGATCGGCGGCAAGCTGGCCGACAAATTCGGTGGCGCCACGGTCACGTTCTGGAACTTCGTCGCAATGGCGGCCTCGGCTGGGATCGTGCTCGTCGCCTCGCAGCAGAAGTCGCTGCCGATCTACCTGATCGGATTCATCGGCTTGTTCGTGTTCAGTGGGGTCGGCAACGGCTCCACCTACAAGATGATCCCGGCGATCTTCCGGTCCCGGGCGCTGGCCGCTCAAAAGACCGGCACAGCGGTGGCGGTGGCCGACCAGGACGCCCGCCGGCTCTCCGGTGCTGTGATCGGAATCGCCGGTGCGATCGGTGCTTTCGGCGGCGTGCTGGTCAACCTGACATTCCGGCAGTCGTTCCTCGACACTGGCAATGCCGAGGCCGCCTACATCGGGTTCATCGCCTTCTACGCCGTCTGCTTCGCGCTGACCTGGTTCTTCTACCTGCGTCCCGGCTCCTCGCGCCTGACGAACGGCTGACCACGCTCGCCCTCGCTCCACGCTTGACCCGCTGCACGCGCTTCACCACGTGATCATGCACGGTTGCTCCCCTCCGGAGGGCAACCGTGCATGATCATGAAGTGGTTTGGGGGGCAATGCAACCATCGAACTCGTCCCGGTGTCTGAGCGGTGACCGGCAACCGCCGAGCCTGACGCCCGCCTCATCCGAGGCAGAACGGACCCGCTGCCGATGAGACGCTCCCGCGACGAGTTCGCCGGCTTCGTCGCTGCCGACGCCACTCGACTACTCCGGATCGCCTACCTGCTGACCGGCGACGCGACCGCAGCGGAGGACGTGCTCCAGGACGTCCTGGAACGGATGTACGTCGCCTGGCCGCGGGTGGACAACCCGTTCGCCTATGCCCGCACCGCGCTGGCCCGGCACGCCGCGAACCGATGGCGGATGCGAGCCCGGCGTCCCCAAGTCACCTTGGTGGACGCGGACCATCCGTGGAACCCGGACGAGGCCGCCAGAACCGACAACCGCGACGAATTGATGCGAGCGCTGGCCGAGTTACCCGACCGCCAGCGTGCCGCCGTCGTCCTGCGCTATCTCGAAGAACTCTCCGAGGCCGAGACAGCCGCCGTATTGCGCTGTTCGGTGGGCAACGTGAAGAGCCAGACCTCGCGCGGCCTGGCCAAGTTACGCGTGCTCCTCGACTCACCATCGTCACCCGTCTCCGGGAGCAACCGATGAACGCCGACGACCACACCGGCACGTTGCTGCGAAACCGGATGGCGGCAGATACCGCCCATCTGGTGGCCCGACCGGACGCCGCACAGCAGGCGATCCTCGGCGGGCGGCGGCGGATCCGGCGGCACCGAACCACCGCCGCGGGCGCGGTCACCGTCCTGGCCCTGCTGATCGCCGTGCCGTTCACCCCGGTCTTCGACCGGATCAAGCGGAGCGAGGCTCCCGCCCACCCGGACCCCAGCGACCGCTACGGGATGCTCCTGGACCGGCCCACCGAGGGCGACCTCTCCGACGATGTCGGCTATCAGCAAGCCGTCCTCGCCCTGTGGAACGGACGGGTGAAGGGCCTGGCGAACGGGATCGGCAAGCAGTCCCAGGGCCGGCCCACGGTGGCCTGGGCCGGGACGACCGCGGCCGGGCCGGCGGCTCTCGTCGTCCAGCTCGCCACCCTGCCGGAGAGCCCGGATACAGATCCGGCGGACGCCGGTCGAGCGCGGACCCTGGTCGGGTTCATCGGGGTGGACTCGAAGGCCCAGCCACGCCTGGTGTCCTACGACTACTGGCACTCGGGCACCACCGGCGACGGCATCGTCGGCTGGTTCGCCGATTCCGCCAGGCAAGGGCTCGTCGTCCGGGACATCGGGGTTCCGGTGGGCTGGAGCTT
>DATINJ010000337.1:0-4603 GCA_035474375.1 Kineosporiaceae bacterium
ATCGCCCGGCTGGCGGACTTGGTCGCGTCCTTGACCTCGGCCTGGGTATCCGCCTGATTTGCGGTACTGATCTTCTCAGCGCCGTCGGCAACCGAGTTGGCGAGCGGTCCAAATTTGTCGGCGACCAGCACAGCAGCGGCGTGCGTCTGCGCCGCGGTGCGGTTGGGGTTCATGGCCAAGGGTTTGATCTTGTCGGTCCAGAGAACCTCGGTCGCCGCGATATTCGGCAGCACCTGCTCGTCAAGCGTTTTCGTGTCCCGAGGGTCCAAGCCCATCTTCGTGAGCGCATCGAAATCCGCTCTGACAGCGGTGAACTGGGCATCGGCTTTCTGCGCCTGATCTACCGCGTCGGCGCTCGAGGGAGCCAACAACGAGCGCAGAATGAGCCTGCGGAGGTCGATCCAGTCGCTCTTCGCGTCCAATGCCAAGATCGTCTTGTGTGACGACACGTTGGCGATGTCCTTGTTGGTGTCCCGCAGGTCTACCAGTGCTCGCTGCCCGACCAGGCCCACCACGGCGGTCAAGACCCCGGCCAGCGCCACCAGGGTGATGATCTTGGCGCTGATCTTCAGATCCGCGAAGAACCGCTTGGGTGAAAGGCTTACGGCCCGGCTCGACTGAGCCGGTATGAACGCGGATACGGTAGTCATCGGGTGTCCTTCGTTGGGAGCTCGGTGCGCGGATGGGGCCGGAGAGTGGCGAATGCCTCAGCCGATGGTGACGGCGAGGTCAGCCAGGACCTTGCGCGCATCGAGGGCCAATAGGAGTTGGTCGGGCAGCGTGTAGGCGCCCATGATCAGCGCCCGGGCCTTCTGGTCGACGGTGGCGGGCGTCGACTGGAACGGAAGGGTAGAGACGTCAATTACTCCGCCGATGGCGTCGACCAGCAGGCTGACCGGTTCGTCGTCCACCCGTACCACGATGTTGATCGGGTTGCGGGAGGCATCGGCGACGTCCAGGCCGAAGAGAATCCTCAGGTCGACTGCGGTGAGCACCTCGCCGCGCAAGTTGATCAATCCGGCGATCTCCGGGACGGCGAGCGGAACCGGCGTCATCGACCTGACCCGCATGATCTCCTGCACCAGGGCGACATCGACCCCGAAGAGGTATCGCCCGACCATGAACGTCGAGAGCTGTGTCATCTGAAGAAACCTCCGCGTCGGCACGTGCTGGGCGATCACCCGATGCGCATACGAGTCCCGCGCCAATCGGTAGTGCTTGACCGGGATTTACATCGGAGCAAATTGACGTCGCTGAAGCCTCGCGACGCCAGGACCTGCCAACGGGGCGAAGCAAATGCCGAATCACATCGGGCGCAGCTGCATCAGACCGGGCGAATCGGGTGTCTGTCTCCGGCGTCCCGGTTCGAATTTCAAGCCGGTCGCCTCGGCACCTGCGGATGCGGGTCGAGACCTCGATGGTGGGATGTGGAACTTGCTGAACGGGCCGAGCGGCGACTGGCCGGACGACTTGGATGAACGACTGGCGGTTGACGTGGTCACGGTGTCCGGATCGGCGGCCACCGTGGAGTTCCTGATCCACGCAAATGCCGTTGAGGTCTGGTTCCAGGAGCAGTGCCGGGCGGTCCTGAACCGCTGGGTGCTGCGCGGCTGGCTGGCGGATCCGCACGCGCCGCTGGTGGTCGACGAAGTCACCTTGAGCTCGGAGCGAACCGCCGACTTCGAGTTCCATCAAGGAGTTCTGCCTGGCCGGATCGCCCTGAGCCTGCCGGGCGTGCTGGTCTGGCCGTTGGCCCCGCATACCCTGGCCGACCTACGATGCCGGGTTTAGTCGCCAATGTCCGATAAGTGAGTGAACACGTTAGAGCAGAAAGGTGTTTGCGCTCGCGATGATGCACAAGGCCGCCTGACCGATCTCCGGCTCGAGCCCGCCGGAGTAGACCAGACGGTTGATCCGGCTTTCGGTCCGCGGTTCCATCGAGGCGAGCCGGCGCAGTAGTGGAGCTGCCTCGGCGAGCCGACCAGATCGCAGCAACGCGAGGGTGGCCCCGCCAAGGCAGGCCTGGTCGTCCGGGGCGGCCGTCAGCGCGGCCAGCGCCAGATCGACATTCCGGTACAGCCCGTCGGTGCCACGGCTCTCCGCCAGCAGCGCGTGTGCGCCCCAGAGCCGGTGCAGGCGGCGCAACTCTCCGACCGGGTCGCGGGCGTCGTCCACCCGAAGGTCGACCTCCGCCGCCGCCGGATCAACGTCGTCGTCCCCGGCAGCCACCCGCAACGCGGCCGATTGCCGACCCCGCAGGTCAGCGCCCATCCGATCCGCCGCGGACAACCCGTCCAGCAGTCGCCCGCTGAAGCTCGCCGCCGTGCTCGTCAGGTACGCGCCGACGGCAACCTCGGCCACCCCGTGCCGTTCCATCAGGTTGGCTGCCGCGCACACGCCGTGCCGCCGGGCCTCGCTCGCCGCCGGTTTCAGCGCGCTCCCGGACAGCACCGACACGCCGCCCTGCCGATCGACCACGGCCAGCTGAGCGTGCTCGGCCACCGGTGACGCACCGAGCAGGGCGACCGCCTCGGCCGCCCCGACCCCGGACCCGAGCGCTGCCAGTAGCACCGGACCCCAGTTGGGCGGCGACCCGGCCTGAACGGCGACCGCTCCGTATCCAGTCACCCGCGGCACTCGCGATCCGACCGCCAGCACGAAGCTCGTCGTCGCCACACCGAACCGCCCGGTGGCAGCGTCGCGCGCAA
Organism: Kineosporiaceae bacterium; assembly: GCA_035474375.1. Classification (GTDB taxonomy): domain Bacteria; phylum Actinomycetota; class Actinomycetes; order Actinomycetales; family Kineosporiaceae; genus JANNPJ01. The sequence continues at coordinate 2,709 of DATINJ010000337.1, forward strand.
CGATCGAGATGGTCATCCGACGACCTTGTTGGCCATTCATGATCTGGTCAACCTCTAGCCACGTGATTCAGCACAGTTGTCTCCCTGTACTGAACCGGTCGCGCGGGTGGACGGGCTGGGAGAACGGGCGTGTGCCACTCATCGTGGCGCCCAAGATCGGCGTCCAGGCGACCGCTCACGGTGAGCGATCCCTCCGCATATCACGGACCGCTACGAAGGATCTTAAGCCGATCTGTCAAAGTTCAATGAATCCCTTGCATATCGGACCATGGAACGAAACAATCCGCGACGGCACCATGCAGAGAACTCGCGCCTCATGAACGGACTGTAATGAAAAAAATTGTGGCGGCCGTGGCCGTGACAGGGCTGCTGGCCGGGGGCGTGGCGTACACCTCGGCCGCGCAGGCGGCACAGAAGAGCGCGGTCAAGGCCGCGCCCAAGGCTGTTGTCGCGGCTGCGGTGGTGGACAAGGCGCCGTCCTTCACCCCGAAGCCGATCAAGTTCGGCAGGTGTGGGATCCCGGGCTTCGACGAACTCGGCGCGCAGTGCGGCTACCTGACCGTGCCGCTCGATTACAAGAAGCCCAAGGGCACCCAGATCAAGCTCGCGGTGTCGCGGATCAAGCACACCGTCAGTGAGGACAAGTACCAGGGCGTCATGCTCACGAACCCCGGTGGCCCGGGTGGCGCCGGCCTGACCCTCTCGGTGCTGGGCCAGTACGTGCCGAACGACGTCGGTGCGGACTACGACTGGATCGGGTTCGACCCGCGTGGCGTCGGCTCCAGCCTGCCGGCGCTGGCCTGCGACAAGAACTACTTCAAGGCTCCCCGGCCGCAGTACGTGCCGACCACGCAGAAGGTCGAGACTGCCTGGCTGAACCGGTCGAAGGGCTACGCCAAGGCGTGCGACAAGGCCGGCGGCGCACTGCTCGACCACGTGAAGACCGTTGACACGATCAACGACATGGAGAGCATCCGCAAGGCGCTCGGCAAGTCGCAGATCAACTTCTACGGCTTCTCCTACGGCTCCTACCTCGGCACGGTGTACAGCACGCTGCACCCGACCCGGGTCCGCCGGATGGTGCTCGACGGCATCGTCGACCCGCGTGGGGTTTGGTACAAGGCCAACCTCGAGCAGGACACGGCCTTCAACAAGAGCATCAAGATCTTCTTCGAGTGGGTCGCCAAGAACGACGCCACCTACCACCTCGGCACCAGCGAGGCGGTAGTGGAGAAGAAGTACTACGCCACGCTGGCGAAGCTTCAGAAGAAGCCGGCCGGCAAGCTCGGTGCGGCCGAGTGGAACGACGTGTTCGTCTCCGCCGGGTACTACGTGTTCGGCTGGGAAGACGTCGCCTCGTTGTTCGCCGCCGCAGAGAACGACGGTAACTACAAGCCGGCGCTCAAGGCGTACCAGTCCGCCAACCCGACAACAGACGGTGCGGACAACGGCTTTGCGATGTACCTGGCCACCCAGTGCACCGACGCTTCTTGGCCCAGCTACTACAAGTGGCGGATGGACAACTGGCAGCTGCATGCCTCGGCGCCGTTCAACACCTGGGGCAACGTCTGGTTCAACGCGCCCTGCCTCAACTGGGGTGCCAAGTCCAGCAAGCCGGTCACGGTCGACGGCGCGAAGGCTCCGGCCATGCTGCTGATCAACGAGACCTTCGACGGTGCCACGCCGTACGAGGGTGCCCTCGAGATCCGTAGCCGGTTCCCGAAGTCGGTGCTGATCGAGGGTGTCAACGGTTCCACGCACGCCGGTTCGCTGAACGGTGTCGCCTGCACCGACAACCTGATCGCCGCCTACCTGGCCGACGGCTCGCTGCCGACTCGGGTGGCTGGACGGGTGTCCGACGTGAAGTGTGACCCGCTACCGCAGCCGGACCCGAC
>DATINJ010000338.1:0-42715 GCA_035474375.1 Kineosporiaceae bacterium
TGGTAGATCGCCTCCTGGTCGGCGCGGGACTTGAACCGGCCGTCCTCGGCCGCCGCCCGGGCCCACGGGATGCTCGCCGCTCCGGGAATGTGGCCACCGCGCAGCACCCCCTCCTGCGGGTAGTCGGCCATGTGGGTCGTCTCGCCGGAGTACTCAGCCGGCGAGCGGACGTCGACCAGCGGCTTCCCGAGGTGGGCGAGGGTCTGATCCCTGAAGGCCCGGATCGTGACGTCGTCCCGCTCGATCACCGGGTACTGGGTCGGCTCCGGCGTGGGCACATCGGTGGACAGTTCCCGGTCCTCGGCGATCCAGGCCGCGCGGCCGCCGTCGAGCAGCCGGACGTCCGGGTGGCCGAACAGGGAGAACACCCACAGGGCGTAGGCCGCCCACCAGTTGTTCCGGTCGCCGTAGATCACCACGGTGTCGTCGCGGGAGATGCCCTTGGCCGACATCAGTGCGGCAAACCGTTCGCCGTCCAGGTAATCGCGGGTGACCTGGTCGTTCAATTCGGTATGCCAGTCAACCTTGATCGAGCCCGGGATGTGCCCGCTGTTGTAGAGCAGCACGTCCTCGTCGCTCTCGACAACGACGAGGCCGGGCGCACCTAGATTCTTGGCCAACCAGTCAGTACTGACCAGACGCTCGGGATGGGCGTATTCCGCGAGCTTCGGGTCGTCGTCATGGGGCAGTGCCATCGTGAGGGTCTCCTCTGGATTTTTACGCAGACCGCGAGTCATGGAAACCGTAATAGCGCCGTGACACGAACGTCAATCTAGAGCCTTTTGGTCAACATTTTGTCGATCCTTCCCACACCGCCACGGAATTCGCCAAATCGCAGAGCTGGTTTCGGGCAGCGGTGAACCGCCCTACCCGTGCTGATCGGGAGGCAGCCGGATGACGTCGACCCCGACCTTCAGCGTGCTGGCGGCGCCCTCGGTGAAGATCACGCCCTTCAGCGGCGGGACGTCGGTGTAGTCGCGCCCCCAGGCGGTGACCACGTATCCGGCGTCCACCACGGTGTTGTTCGTCGGGTCGAGGTCGATCCAGCCGAGTTCCGGCACCAGCACCGAGATCCAGGCATGCGAGGCGTCCGCGCCCTGCCGCTTCGGCTGCCCGGGCGGCGGAAGCGTTTCCAGGTACCCGCTGACATACCGGGTCGGCAGACCGGCGTACCGCAGGGTGGCCACCGCGAGGTGCGCGAAGTCCTGGCAGACCCCGGCCCGGAGATTGAGCAAGTCCTCCAGGGTGCTGGTCACCGTGGTCGCCCCGGAGTTGAACGTGAAGTCGCGGTAGATCAGGCCGATCAGGTGCCGGAGGGTGGCGCCGAGCGGTTCGCCCGGCCGCAGGACGGAACGGGCGAATTCGGGTAGCCGCCCGGCCAACGGCAGTCGCGGCGAGGCCAGCAGGAAGCCGGCTTCCTCGCGCTGCAGTCGCGGGTCGGCGCGGAGCAGGTCGCGAGCCTGCTCCCAAGTCCAGACGTCCAACTGGTCCAGGTCCACTCGGGTCCGGGTGACGTCCACCAGGCTGGTCGCCGTCACCACCAACTGCTCGTGTGGCTCATGCACCTCGAAGTAGCTGGCCCGATTACCGAAGAAGTCGACGGAATCGCTGATCAGTTCGGCGGTCGGGCTGACCTCTACCCGGGCCGAGCGACACACCTGGTCGGGCAGATCTCGCGGAGTCAGATAGGCCCAGCCGTAGGAGGCGGTGACCGCGTCGCCATAGGTGTACTCGGTCCGGTGCCGGACTTGGTAGCTGCGCGTCTCGCTCATCGCAGACCCACCGTCGGGACGCCGGGCATCGGGCTCGGCGGTATCACCCGGGCGAAGTGGGTCCCGGCGATCGACTCGGCCAGGCCGGTGAGTTCGAGCGCCAACCGGTCCAGGGCTGCCCTCAGCCGTGGCCTGGACCCGCCCTGACTCACGAGCGATGCGCCCGGCCCGGCAGCGAGACCCGAGACCGGATCGTCAACCCGGACCAGTTCTTGGAGATCGACTTCCCGCAACCAGGCTTGGACACCGCGCAGCCGAGTCAGCGGATTGATCGACTGGTCCGCCGCCTCCGGCAGGCGTTGCAGATCGTCGCCGAGCTGATCGAGTTGATGCAGCACTGCCCGCGGGTTGTCGCGGTCGAACAACAGCAGCGCCAGCAAGTCGATCGGCCGGGGTCGGCCGGGGTTTCGCCGGCGATGCGTGATCACGCTTTCGGCCGAGATCAACACCGACTCCATCACCAGGTCGTCGACCGCAGCGGGTCGATGTTCGGTCAGCGTGGCGGCGAGCAGGGCGACCACCTGCAGCGATCGTTCGATTCGGCGACCGGCATCCATCACGTACCATCCGGCGTCCCGAACCATGCTCTCCACGGCCAACCCGGAGAACGCCAACAGACCCTCCAGCACTCGCGAAAGAGTCCGGCGCAGGCCAAGTTCCGGATCCGTCGACCAGCCGAGCTCGAGCAGTTCGCGGTCCAGGCTGCCGATCACCAGCCAGGTGTCGTTGGACAGCAATTCCCGGACGGCGTGCGCGGACAGCAGGGCATGCCGGACGGCGTGAGCCAGCGTTCCGGGGGCGGTCGGATCAACCGTCAACCGGACCAGTTCCGCCTGCGGAGCGGCGAACCGGGTCTCGCTGCCGGCCCCGAGGAAACCGGGGTAGGTGGTGGTGACGGCGGTGACGGCCCGAAGCATGACGGTGAGGCTGCTCGCGCCCACCGATCCCGGCCGCAGGCTGTGATCGCCGACCAGGTCGACGGCGACCCGGAGCAACCGGACGGCGTCCTCGGCTCGCTCCGCGTACCGACCCAGCCAGAACATGTCCTCCGCGACCCGGGACGACAGGCCGGACGCGACCGGCACCAGGGCAACATCGTCCAGGCTTCTGGCTCGGCCGCCGTCGATGCTCGAGGGAGCGGAACCTATCTCCACTGCCGACCGGCCCATCTCCACTGCCGACCGGCCGATCACCCAGACATCCTTGGCGAGCGCTCCGGCCTGGCTGGAGACATCCAGGCTGCCCACCTGACCGGCAACGCGGCCCAAGCCGCCGGGCATCAGCTGAAAGCTGCCGGCGGCAGCGACCGCGAAGCTCCGCAGCACCATTCGGCGGGGCTCCAGCCCGGTGCCGGTAACCACCGGCGTGGTGCTCATCTCCAGGGCCTCCTGGGCACACCAGGCGTGCGGTTCGGCCTCGATCCGGTCCTTCAGCTCGGCCAACTCGGCACGGGACAACTGCTCGCCGAACCGGTTCGCCCGGCCGACCCCGCGAGCGATCGGCCGGATCACCAGCGTCGAAAGGTTACTCAGCACATGGCTGAGCGAGGCCCGGTCACCACACCACCAGGTGGCCACGGTCGGCAGCCGCAACGGTTCGTCGAGCAGGGCCTCGCACAGGGCAGGCAGGTAGGGCACCAGACCGGGATTCTCCAGCACCCCGGCACCGGGCGGGTTCACGATCGACACGTTGCCCAGCCGGGCCGCCTGCAGCAACCCGGGCACGCCCAGCCGGGAGTCCGCTCGCAGTTGCAGTGGATCGCAGAACCACCCGTCGACCCGGCGCAGGACGACGTCCACCGGCTCCGGGCGCCCGAGCGAGCGGAGCCAGACCCGGCCCTCCCGAACCGTCAGATCCTGCCCCTCGACCAGCGGAAAGCCCAGCAAAGTGGACAGAAAAGCCTGGTCGAACGAGGTTTCGCTGGCGGCACCCGGGGTCAGGATGACCACCCGGGGAGCCTCGGCGGTGGACGGCGCGACCTCCTGGAGCGCGGCCCGCAAGGTGTGGAAGAACGAGCGCAACCGTTCCAGCAGGGTGTCCCGGTAGAGGCCGGGCATCACCCGGGAGACCAGCCGCCGGTTCTGCATCGCGTACCCGGCACCGGACGGCGCCTGGGTGCGGTCTCCGAGGGCGCACCAACCGTCGGCGGATCGGACCAGGTCGGTGGACGCCATCAGCAACTGGTTGGGTCCGGGCAGGCGGAGGCCGTCACACGGCCGCAGGAAGCCGTCGTGGCCGAGAATCAGCTCCGGTGGGATCAGCCCGCGATGCAGCAGATCACGCGAGCCGTAGAGGTCGGCCTGCAACCGGTCGAGCAGTTCCGCCCGTTGGATCAGGCCGGGGCTGAGTTCGGCCCACTCCCGACTGCCGATGATCAGCGGCAGCGGGTCGAGCTGCCAGGGTGCGGCCGGCTGATCGGCGTCTGCGGGCGCGCCGTAGGTGACGCCGTCGTCCTCCAGCAACCGCCGGATCTGAGCTCCCCTGGCCTGCAAGCCCTGGGTACCGAGCAGATCGACGGTGGCGGCCAGGTCCTGCCAGTCGGACCGGACGGCTCCGGCGGAGTCGATCAGTTCGTCGGAATCAGCGGCGGTCGGACGGTTGGCGAGCTCGACCAGGTGGGCGGCGCGGTAGCGGTCGACGATCCCGGACGCTTCGCCGGGTCCGCTATCGGCGAGGGTCATCCGCCGATTGTCCAGTGCCGACCAGGACCCTGCGTACCCGGGTCCTGGTGCGGCGGGTCGGCGCCCTAGGTTCGGAACGGTGCCTTGCGCCCCCACCAGCTACTGAGCTGCTTGGCACTGTGCTTCGGCCAGTTGGCATAGATCGCATAGGTGGACGCCGTGTTGTAGGTCCACCAACGCCATGGCCCGCCGGTGGCCTTGCTGTCAGCGGTCAGCAACCGGCCGGAGTAGCGAGTGCCACCATGCTTCGCGACGCTCCACTTCGTGTCGGTCACCCGCTTCCGGTCGGCAAGCTGGTCGCCGCGCTGATCTCGCTCGTCCGGCGAGTCGTAGCTGGTGAGTACCAGCCGGACGCCGTTGGCGAACGAGCATTCGATCCGGCCGGTCGAGTACTCCTTGTCAACGGCCGAACCCTTGCAGGTCTGCCCGGCGCTGCCCTTCTTGCCCGGGGAGATCGGCACCACCGCCGTCCAGACACTGGCAATCGACTGCACCGATCCGTAGGGCGTCTCGGCTTCCGCGCTGACCGGCGTCCCCGGTGGGCCCTCGCGGTCGGTCTCGTCGACGGCCACCACGGAGTACAGGTGCTGATCGCCGTCGCCCGGCCGGTCGGTGAAGGTGGCCTTCGATACCGACCGGACTGCCTGATCCGGCGTCCCGGCGTCCCGGTAGACGGCGTACCCGGCGGCGCCGGGCACTTCGGCCCAGCCCAGCTCGATCGAGATGTTCCTGGTCTTCACCGTGAGTCCGCTGACGGCGGCCAGGTCGGCGCCCCCGAGCGTGGGCGCCGCAGTGGAAGTGCCGGTCCCGCCCGTGCCAGGCGTCTGATCCGGGTCGGTGGTAGCTGCCCGGGTGGGAGCGGACGCGGCCGGCCCGGCGTCGTCGTCCCCGGAAGCCGGGCCGTTCAGTACCAGCCCGACCAGGACCAGCACGACGGCCACCCCGGCGATCACCGGCCAGCGCCGCCGCCAGGCGGACAGCCCGGCGCGCTTCACCCCGGCTCGCAGTGCTGAGGACGTCGCGGAATCGGACGACGTCGGGATGGTCGGGCGCGGTGGAGTCAGGGCCGACAGGTCGATCGAGCCGGTGGCGGCCAGGGCTGCGGCAGCCGCGGCCGCATCGGCGGCCGCTTCCTCCCGGGTCTGGCCACCGGCCACGGTGAGCGGTGCCGGATCAGGTCCGATCCGAACCTTGGGGGTCCACGCCGCAGCGCCGAGGAAGAGTCCCGGCTCGTTCAGCGGTTCCGGGTGCACTCCGATGACGTCGAAGATCGCCCGAGTGACCAGTGGTATCGCCACCGAACCACCGGTGAGCAGGATGGCGTCCAGCTGCCGGGCGCGCAGCCCGGCCAGCTCGATGGTGGTGGCCAGCTCCCGAGCGGAACGCAGAATCTCCGCTCGCAGTACCGACTCCAGCTCGATCCGGCTCAGCTGTAGCGGCAGGTCGATCAAGGGCCCGGTGTCCAGGTGCACGTTTCGTTGCTGGGAGAGCTCTTCCTTGGCCCGGCGCACCTCGCGGAACAGATCTTCCGCGGCCCGGCGCCATTCGGCGTCCGGTGGCTCCCAGATCCGACCGGCCAGCTCGGCGTCGACACCTCTCAGCTTGTGCGCGACCACCTTCCGGAAGAGCAAATCGTCGAACTGCTCGCCACCGACCCCCTCGATCCCGCCGAGTGCCCGGATCACCAGGCCACCGGCGGTGGATTCCAGGATCGCGGTCTCAGCGCTACCACCGCCCAGGCCGAACAGCGCGATCTTGGCGCCGACCGGGAAGCGACCCAGCTGGCTGAGCTGCAGCGCCGCTGCGACCGGGTAGTCCACCAGCTTTACCGGGCCCGCCGGGGCCACCCCGAGGCCGGCCAGCTGGGCCGCCGCCATCAAGGCCTGCCGGCGGGAGGAGTTCCACCGTGGTGAGCAGGTGAGCCGGACCTCCCTCGGCTGGCCACCTCGCCGCCGGGTCGCTTCGGCCCCGATCCGCCGGAGTATCTCGGCCACGGCTTTCGCCGGGTCCACCGCGCTGTGCCCGAGCACCAGCGGTTCGCCCAGGCCGAGCGAGCGCCCGGGAGCGCGATCCCAGCGTTCCGGAGCGAGCTTGGCCTGGCGCTGGGCCGAAGGCCCGGCGACCAACTTCCCACCGGATTCGGCCCAGATCCCGGAGGGGATTGTCAAGGCTCCGTCGAGCTCGATCGGCACTATCCGGCCATCTTCATCCGCGATCGCTGCCCTCGTGAACGATGTCCCGAAGTCGATCAGCAGATTCCAGTCGTTCACGTCGCTCCCGCTCCTCGCCCGGGCAAGCCCGGATCTCCACTGCTTACTGGGTGGCAGCGCACAAGGTTCCCATGCCGAGGGTGGTTTCAGGATCACGATTCGGATTGGATCTACCGGATTGGGCTAGTTCGCGTCACGGAATTTCCTGACCAGGCACGCGCATTGTCTCGGGATAGGCTTTGGACCCCCACCTCGAGGAGGTTTGCCAGTGAGCAAACCGATCCTTCTCACGGTCGATGACGACCCTTCGGTTTCCCGTGCCGTTGCCCGCGACCTGCGGCGGCGGTACGGCGAGCACTACCGCGTGGTGCGTGCCGACTCCGGGGCCGAAGCGCTGGACTCCTTGCAGGAACTCCTCCTTCGCGGTGACCGGGTCGCCGTCCTGCTGGCCGATTACCGGATGCCCCAGATGAACGGCATCGAGTTCCTGGAGCAGGCGATGGACCTGTTCCCGATGGCTCGCCGGGCGCTGTTGACCGCCTACGCAGACACCGACGCCGCAATCGAGGCGATCAATGTCGTCGATGTCGATCACTACTTGCTCAAGCCTTGGGAGCCACCGGAGGAGAAGCTGTACCCGGTGATCGACGCGTTGATCGACGCCTGGCAGTCGGCCGGTGATCGCCAGGTCGAGGAGACCCGGATCATCGGCCACCGGTGGTCCGCCAAATCTCATGTGGTCCGTGACTTTCTGGCCCGCAGCGGCGTCCCCTACCACTGGTACACGATCGAGGAGGCCGAGGGCCGCAAGCTACTGGAGGCAGCCGGAGCCAAGGATGACGACATCCCGGTGCTGCTGACGGCGGACGGCGACGTCCTGGTCAGCCCGACGATCACCGAGGTCGCCGCCAAGGTCGGGCTCTCCACCAACCCAGCGGAGGATTTCTACGACCTGGTCATCGTCGGCGGCGGGCCGGCCGGGCTCGGGGCAGCGGTCTACAGCGCCTCCGAGGGCTTGCGCACGGTGCTGATCGAGCGCACCGCCACCGGTGGCCAGGCCGGCCAGAGCTCCCGGATCGAGAACTACCTCGGTTTCCCGGAGGGCGTCAGCGGCGGGCAACTCACCGACCGGGCCCGCCGCCAAGCCAGCCGGTTCGGCGCCGAGCTCCTGACCGCGCGGAGGGTCACCAGCCTGGAGACGCACGGGCCGAAGCGGGTGCTCCACCTGGACGACGGCTCCAAGGTGGCAGCGCACGCCGTCCTGCTCGCCACCGGCGTCAACTATCGCCGGCTGGACGCGATCGGCGCCGACGCCCTGGTCGGACGCGGCGTCTACTACGGCTCTGCCGCAACTGAGGCCGAGGCCTGCGCGGAACAGCATGTCGTGATCATCGGCGGCGCGAACTCCGCAGGTCAGGCAGCGATGTTCTTCTCCCGGCAGGCCTCCCGGGTGACCCTGGCCGTCCGCGGCCCGGACCTGGAGCGGTCGATGTCGCAGTACCTGATCGAGCAGATCCGGGGAAACGACCGGATCACCGTGCGCACCTGCACCGAAGTGATCGAATGCGTCGGCGACGACCATCTGGAGCAGTTGGTCCTGCGCGACAACCAGTCCGGCGCCCAAGAGGTGATCGACTGCAGTCACGTGTTCATCTTCATCGGTGCGGCACCGTTCACCGACTGGCTGCCCGAGACACTTGCCCGAGACAAGGCCGGCTTCATCCGGACCGGAACCGACTTGCTCGACTCGGGCAAGCGACCCGAAGGCTGGACCCTGGATCGGGACCCGTACCTGCTGGAGTCGAGCGTGCCCGGGATCTTCGTGGCCGGTGACGTCCGGGCGACGTCGGTGAAACGAGTCGCCTCGGCGGTCGGCGAGGGCGCGATGGCGGTCACCCTGGTCCACCAGTACCTGGCCACGCCATGAGCAATCGCCTTATACATCAATCCTTTTGAGCAGCATCGAAGAATGATCAGCTGGAGACCCCGATGACCACCACCGAGCAGAGCGACCGGCTTACTCCGGCCGAACTCGCCACCTATTTCCTGTTCGAGGCCCTGGACACGGACCAACTGGAGTGGCTGTCCGAGCACGGCCGAGTCCAGCGCTACGCCGCCGGCACCACGGTGTACGGCGCGGAGGAACCGGCGACCTGCTTCTACATGCTGCTCGAAGGCACGATGATCCTGTCTCGACGGGTGGCCGACCATGACGTCGAGATCACCCGCTCGTCTCAGCCGGGCGCCTACAGCGGGGCGGTCCGGGCCTGGCTGACGCCGACCCACAGTGAGGCTGCCGAGCAACGGTACGCCGGCTCGGTCCAGGCGCTGACCGACTGCAGCTACTGGCAGGTCCCGGCCGACGAGTTCGGTGCCGCCCTCCGGCGCTGGTTCCCGATGGCCATGCACCTGCTCGACGGCCTGTTCACCGGCATGCGCTCGTCGGACGCGGTGATCGGCCAGCGCGAACGGCTGACCGCGCTCGGTCGGCTCACCGCGGGCCTGACCCACGAACTGAACAATCCGGCGGCGGCGGCGGTCCGGGCGACGGCGACGCTGCGCGAGCGAGTGGCGGCGATGCGGGCCAAGCTCGGCCACCTGGCCTCCGGCAAGGTCGACCCGGACACCCTGGTGAGGCTCTCCAAGCTGCAGGAAGCGGCGATCGAGCGATCGGCCAAGGCAGCCAAGCATGGGCACCTGACGCCGATGCAGGCCAGCGACCGCGAAGACGAGATCAGCGACTGGTTCGACGATCACCAGCTGACCGCCGGCTGGCAGCTCGCTCCGGTGCTGGTCGCCTCCGGGTTGGACGTCGACTGGCTGGACGAGATGCGTGAGTCGATCCCCGGTGAACACCTGGAGGCCGGGCTGCGCTGGATCACGTATGCGCTGGAGAGCGAACAGCTGATGTCCGAGATCGAGGACGCCACCGACCGGATCGCCAACCTGATCGGTGCCGCCAAGCAGTACTCCCAGCTGGATCGGGCCGAACACCAGCAGATCGATGTGCACATCGGCCTGAAAAGCACGCTGATCATGCTCGGTGGCAAGGTGGTCGAGGGCATCACCGTGGTGAAGGACTTCGACCGGGCGCTGCCCGAGATCCCGGCCTACCCCGCCGAGCTGAACCAGGTGTGGACGAACCTGATCGACAATGCGCTCGGCGCGATGCAGGGATCTGGCACGCTGACCATACGAACCGCTCGGGACGGCGACTTTGTCCTGGTGGAGATCGGTGACACCGGCCCCGGCGTCCCACCCGAGATCGCCGGGAAGATCTTCGAGCCGTTCTTCACCACCAAACCAGTTGGCGAAGGTACCGGTCTCGGGCTGGACATCTCCTGGCGGATCGTGGTCAACCGACATGGCGGTGACCTGCAAGTGAAGTCCGTTCCCGGAGACACCCGCTTCCAGGTGCGACTGCCGCTGACCGACCCCAGCCGCGACTGAGGTACCGGCCCGCTGGGCGCGCCGGCTCACCCCAGCCGACCGACCCGGTCCAGGCTGCGCAGGTCGATCACGTCCGGCTCGGTGAGATCGATCAACTCGGGAGTGCCGCGCAGACCGGGATCCAGCAGGCAGAGCCCGCGCAGCGAGCCGAACGGAGTGCCGGCCCCACGGCGGCGCTCGGCCTCGAGCTGGTCGACACTCAGCTCACCGGCTCCGACGGCTATCGCCAGCGCCGCCTCGGCCTCGGCCACGATGGCACGGGACAGCCGAGGGACCGCCCGGATCGAGTGGGCGGCCCGCCAAGCCTCGGCCGCCGCCAGCAGCCGGGCCGCCACCCTGGGCTGGTCGCTCACCAACACGCTGCCGAGCAGCGCCACGACCTCGGGCAGTGGGAGCAACTGCCCGCAGTCGTGACCGAGCCGGATCGCTTCACGCAGTTGGGCGACCGCTTGCCGACCGCGACCGGTGCGGTGATCAATACACCCCGCGGCAGCCAGGACGTCGGCCCGCACCGGCGCAGACCCGCTGGCCTCGGCAGCGGTCAACGCCTGCTCGACCAGGGCCCGGGCCTCGTCGCCGGCACCGCGATCCAGCGCAGCACGCGCCAGATTAACCAGTGGGTAGGCAAGCTGCACCGGATTGTCCATCGCGGCTGCCCTACGACGACATTCCTGCCACAGTTCCACCGCCTCCGGGCCGCGATCAAGTTCGTCGAGCACCTCACCGAGCTCATTCTCCAGCGCGCACTCCAGCCCGGTTGCCTCCGGCACACCTTCTCGGGCAAGGGTTTCCAGCGCATCGGTCAACAGCGCCAGGGCCGCATCCGGTCGGCCGAGATACCGAGCCGCGACGGCACGAGCGGCGAAGGTCCGGACAGTGAGCAGGCTGTCGCCGAAGCGCAGGGCCGTCTCGTGGGCCTCGGCGAGCGCCTCGGCCGCCGCCGGCAGGTCACCGCCGACGACCGCCAGATTGCCGAAGGACAGCAACAATCGCGCCCGCAAGGCCGCCGAGAGTTCCGACCGGCGAGCCACCTGGAGCCAGCGATCGGCTTCGCGTAGCCGGCCCGAGGCGAACCAATGGTCAAGCAAGGCCACGACCAGCCGGCCGAGCAGTTCGCCGTCCACCCGGTCCCCCGGCACCCGGTCTCCGGCGGCATGCTCCAGCGCCAGCCGGAGGTTCCCGGCTTCGCAGTCCAGTTGTTCCCGGGGAGAGAGCCCGGCCCTCAGCCCGCCGGAAGCCCCGAGCCACCCCCTGGACTGCGGCCCGAGCTCTTCGGCCAGCCCGGCGTAGTACCCGGCATGCCGGTCACGCGTGAGAGCGGCGACTGCCGGGTCGGCGGCCAGCACCTCTTGCGCGTAGTCCCGCACGGTCTCCAGCATGCCCAGTCGGCCGGTGCCGTCCGCCACGACCAGGCTCTTCTCCGCCAGCCGAGCCAGGACATCCACGGTGCTTGGTTCCACCGGAAGCGGCCCGCAGACCTGTTCCGCCGCAGCCAGCGTCCATCCTCCGACGAACACCGAAAGCTGGCCAAAAATCAGCAATTCCGACGGATCGAGAAGCCGGGCACTCCAGTCCAGGGCGGCCCACATGCTGCGCTGACGGGCCGGCAGGTGAGCCGCGCCACCGGTCAGCAGTTCCAGCCGACGGTCGAGCCGATGCAGGATCTCCTCCGGCGGAAGCACCCGGACCCGGGCCGCAGCCAACTCCAGGGCCAGCGGCAAGCCGTCCAGCCCTCGGCAAAGCGCCGCCACCACCCCCGCGTTCGCCACCGTCACCTCGAACTCCGGCAGGGCTGCGCGGGCTCGTTCCCGGAACAACTGGACGGCCTCAGCGCCGAGCACCGAGGCCAGATCGCAGTCGGCGCCCACTGCGGGCAGCGGCAGCGGTCCGAGCCTCAGCAATCGCTCGCCGGGGAGCCCGAGCACCGTTCGCGAGGTTGCCAACACGGTCAATTTGCCCACTCGGGCAAGCATTTCGGCGACGCCACTCAGGTCATCGGCGGCCAGTTGTTCCAGATTGTCCAGGACAACCACCGCCGGGCCGGCCGAAAGAGCCCGAATCGCAACCTCCATCGCCGGCTCGCCCGGCCAGTCCGGCTCGGCGTCCAGCACCCGGCAGATCTCAGCCGGCACCTGGGCAGCGTCGAACACCGCGGCCAGCGGCACGAAGATCACCCGGATCGCGTTGGTCTCGGCCGCGAGCAAGGTGGCCACTTCCGCCACCAATCGGGTCTTACCCGCCCCGCCAGGGCCGAAAACCGTGATCAACCGGGCCTCGGGATGCCCAATCAGCGCCATTGCGATGGACAATTCGGCGCGGCGGCCGATCAGCGAGGCGGACGTCGTCTGATCCAATCGCGGCCCGGCCGGCAGCTTCCAGCCGGCCGAAGCCGGTTCTGCCTGGATTCGACCATCGATGCCCGGATCGAGTTCGGCGTCCTGTCGCAAGATCCGGGTATGCAGAGCACGCAAGGCCGGCCCGGGATCGACACCCAGCTCGTCGGCCAGCCGGTCAGCGGCGCTCGTGTAGACCGCGAACGCCTCCGCCTGTCGCCCGGCCCGATAGTGGGCGGTCATCAGCTGGCCGACGAACCGTTCGTCCAGCGGGTACTCCAGCACCAGCCCCGCCAACTCGGGGATCAGCGTGACGTGCCGGCCGAGGAGCGCGTCGGCGTCGATTCGATCCGCCAGCACGGCCAGCCGCATCGACTCCAAGCGGGCGACGGCGGCCCGGGCCACCGCCGTCCCCGCCAAATCCGGTAAGGCCGCGCCGCGCCACACCGCCAACGCCGCCCTCAGGTCCTCGGCCGCCGCGGGATGACCGGTGGCCAGTCGAGCCCGTCCACGATCGCTCAACGCCTCGAACCGACCGGCGTCGATGGCCTCGGATGGCAGGTCCAGCAGGTAGGCTCCGGATACGCTGTGTAACGGCGATACTCCGCCGTCCGCGGTGAACAACCGGCGGAGCCGGGAGACATAGACCTGGACGGTATTAGCCGCGGCCGGCGGCGGAGCGTCCTCCCAAAGCAGCTCGACCAGGTGTGACGCCGGGACCGCGACCCCGACCGAAAGCGCCAGCAACGCCAGCAATGCCCGCTGCCGAGGACCACCGGCCGGCACCAGCCGGCCACCGATCAGGAGCTCCAGCGGGCCGAGCAGATGGATCTGCACGTCGGCGCTGAGACCCGATGCATCATCCACCCGCCGACCGTAAGCCAAGGTTGGCCCGAGGGTCCGGTCAATACCTCAAGTTTACGCCTCTGACCTGCAAGTTCAGTGCCCATTAAGGGCTTTGTCGGGCGCTCTGCGCAAGGTGGAAACCGCAGGCACCCCGGGACGGCCGGGGCGCCACCGAACAGGAAAGAAGGTGTCCGATGCGCGGTCGCAGCTGGGTCTGAAAACCCTCTCGTCGGAGGCCCGGAGTCGCCGACATTCCGGTAAAGACGCGTCCCGCCCCCGGCTGATCAATCCCGGGGGCGTCTCGCCGTTCGGAGGAGTTTCCGGCAATGCCAGGACCGCGCGCGCTCCGGCCGCAACACTGATCGCCGGGCATTGATCAGCCCGTCAGTCACCGTTGGGAGGAACCAGGATGTCGATCCCTGAATTGGAGCAATCCACTACACAGAGCGACCTCTCGGTAACATCCATCCGACCGCGTAGATCGCCGGACCAGACCTCCCGGCGGCCGGCCCGCTATCGGGACGTCTTCGCCGTCGCCGAGTTCCGCGCCGTCTTCCTGGCCGATCTGACTTCCTTGCTAGGTGACCAGATCGCCGCCGTTGCCGTCGCTGTGCTGCTCTACGAGCGCAGCGGCTCACCCTTGCTTGCCGCACTCGGATACGCGACGGCATACCTGCCGTGGCTACTGGGTGGCCCATTGCTCGCGGCCTGGGCCGAGCGGTTCCCCCCTCGCACCGTACTGATCGGCTGTGATCTCGGCCGGGCGGCGTTGATTGGTCTCGCGGCCCTGCCAGGGCTACCGCTGCTGGTCATCGGGTTGTTGGTGTTCACAGCGGCGCTGCTGGCACCGCCCTTCGAGTCGACCCGCTCCGCCGTGTTGCCGCAAATCCTCGAAGGCGACCGCTACCCGGTGGCGATGTCGCTGCGGGACGCGATTCACCAATCCGCCCAGCTGGTCGGATTCGGCGTCGGTGGGGCCTTGGTGCTGGTGCTGTCCGCGCCCGGCGCCCTGGCTCTGGACGCCGTGACATTCGCCGTCTCGGCGCTGATCCTGCGCTCTGGCCTGCCTTCGGCGGCTTCGCCACGGCCACGGGATTCGGTGATCGATCTCAACCGTCGCCCGGACGATCCCGCTGGTTCTGATGGCCGCTCACTCTGGCGGGAAGCCCTGGCCGGGTTCGCCGTGATTCGTGCGGACCGGATGCTGTCCACCCCGCTCCTGCTGGGGATCATCGGGGCGGCGTACGCGATCGTCCCTGAGGCGATCGCCCCCGCCTACGCGGACTCGGTGGGCGGGGATGCCACCGCGGTCGGGTTGATCATGGCTGCGGTCGCCGGGGGTAGCGTGCTCGGCGGACTGGCGATGGGTCGAATGGTGGCTCCGGCCCGGCGGATCCGGTTGATCCGGCCGCTGGCCCTGGCCGGCACCCTGCCACTGCTCCTGGTCCTGCTCCGACCGGGCCTGACCGTCAGCCTGGCGCTGTTTGCGCTGACCGGGCTCGCGTCGTCCTACCAAGTTGCCGCCAACGCGATGTTCGCCCAGCGACTCCCGGTCGCCGTCCGAGCCCGAGCGTTCGGAATCGCGATCACCGGGCTGTACGGCGGGCAGGCGTTGGCCATCGTGCTGGCCGGAGCGGCGGCGCAGTTCCTCGGGCCGGCCACCGTCGTGGCCGGCGCCGGGTTGCTGGGCGCGATCGGCATCCTCCTCCTACCGCACCCTGGCCAGCACGCCGGGCCGACGAGGAGCGGGCGCCGACAGAAACGGCACTAGATCGTGTTCATAAGTCCGCGCCGTCGCGAGGACGTGCTCGCTGGCCTGCCCTCGAGAGCTGTGGCCGAGAACCACTCTTTTGCCCGACGAACTTGCGAATCCGACCGCTTAGCGCCCCATTTCGTAAGTTCGATGGAGAAGATCGCCAGCTCTGCCCAGACTTGCCGCGCCCGCGCCAATCAACCCAGGACGGGCGAAACTGACGATCATGACCGGTCAGCACCGGTTCGGATCGCAAATATGGTCCCCGGGAGCTCGAATAACGGTCCAAACCGGTGCTGACCTCCGTTTCCCTGTAAGAATCCGGCCCTAGGACTTGTTCAAGACGCCCTAGCCGCGTTTGCGATGCGAGAAGGCCTTCGGAACCAGGGGTTTGCCCCCCTTACTGCCGAATACCTTGCCGTACGTTCGGGTGGTACTCGGTAGCGGTGGCCGCACCGAGTGCGGGGCGTTCGCCGGATTCGCTGGCTTGGCCGGATCGGTGGGCTGGACCGCATCGGTAGCGGCGGACGGTTTGGCTGCTGAGCGTCGTTTGGGCATGGGGGAGCCTCCGAACGGGCGTTGCAGAACACACAAAGGGGAATTGGCCGGCCGAGCTGTGCGACGGCGAGGCCTCGACGGTGGGGCAGTTGCCGCACACGGTCGGGCGTTATCCCGGCGGTAGCCGGGCGGACGAAGCGCGCCTCAGGCACGTCGTCGAGGAGGTCTGGCCTCAGATGAACTTGAAGTACATACCTGGACCCTAAACCGGAAACCAAACCGGCGCATCCTATTTTCCGGGCGCCTCGGGCATCCAATTTCCCGGCGTCCGGCTGGGCTGGCTTCGAGCGCCCGGGTCGTCCAGAACAACGTTGGGCTCGGTTTGCGCCTTTTCGAGATCCCTTTCCGCGGCCGGATTCGTGCCATCGAGATTCGGATGCACCGGCAACGCGGTTTGGGCCGGATCGGCGTCCCGGTTCGCGGGCGGCGGATGCGACGGTGATTGCGGTGCTCGTTCAGCGGCCGGCGACTCGATCAGTACCCGTTGCACCGGCAGCGATTCGGGATGGTTCTCCTGCAGGAAGGTGAGTAGCGCCTCGCGGATCTCACACCGCAGGTCCCAGGCCGTCGGGGCATCGATAGCCGAGGCCAAAACCCTCACCACCATGGTTGTTTCGGTGGTTTCGACAACCTGGAGCACCCAGTCCCGACGGTCCCAGCGGGAGGACGCCGCGATCACTGCCTCGGCGTGCTCCCGCAAGGGGGCCAGCGGGGTCGCATAGTCCAGGTGAAGCAGCACCGAACCCAGTACCCGGGCTTGAGTTCGGGTCCAGTTCTGGAACGGAGTGGTAGTGAAATAGCTCGTCGGCAGCACGAGTCGACGCTCGTCCCAGATGTGCAGAACGACGTAGGTGAGCGTGATCTCCTCGATCCAGCCCCACTCCTCCTGGACCACGACAACGTCATCGATCCGGACCGCGTCGGTGAAGGCCAGTTGCAGCCCGGCGAACATGTTGGCGAGCGTGGTCTGTGCCGCCAGCCCAGCCACAATCCCGGCCAGCCCGGCGGAGGCCAGCAGCGAGGCGCCGAAGGTCCGCATCTCGGGGAATGCCATCAGCGCCGCGGCCAGGCCCAGCACGATCACCACCGCGGCGATCACCCGGCGCAGCAGCGTGATCTGGGTGCGGGCGCGGCGGACCCGGCGGTTGTCCTCGACGTCTACTCGCAACCGGCCGAGCAGGATCTTCTCGCCCACCACCAGCAGCCGTACCAAGAGCCAGCAGGTGGTGCCGATCACCGTGATCACCGCTGCCCGGCGCCAGCCAGGGGTCGCGCTCAGCCCATGCAAGGTCACCAGGACGGCGACCGAGGCGATCGTGGCCACCCACGCCCGGCGGCAGAAGCGGTCCAGCGCGAGCAACGACGGCAGGTCGGCGCGGCGGGCGATCCTGGCCAGGACGTGACCGACCACCCAAGCGACAGCGGCTGCGAGAAACGCAGCGACGGCGACATCAGCTACCGAGATCCAGGCGGCGCGCCCCATCTCAGCCTCCTCCGCGACGGCCTGCGAGACACCCGCACCCTAGTGGACCGGGCTGTCTCACGCCCAAGATCGCCAGCTATGCCGGATTATGCGCCGATTGGCGGCACAAAAGCAGGCACGGCTGGCGATCTCGCAGGGATGAGCCTCAGCGCTGGTCCGCCAGGAACGAGGAGACCCAGGACAGCGGGGCGTTCCAGTTCACCGTGATCTCGTTGGTCGACCAGGAACCGATGTGATCGATGTAGCAGAACTGCGCAGCGCACCCGTTCTTGAACAGCGGCGTGGCGACCGGATCGCCGGTGGTGGCGGCGGTCGAGTTGGGCCCACCGGCGACCGTTCCGGCGGGCGGATGCGGCAGCGTGGAATCGACTTGATGGGCGTACATCCGGCTGTGCTGGTTCTGGCTGAAGACATCGCCGTATCCGGTGACGTACGACAGGTTCAGCGCGTTGCGCCCGAGCAGGTAGTCCATGCTGCGAAGCACGCCGTCTCGCAACCTCGGGTCGCCGGAGAGGTCGTAGGCCGTCCCCAGCACCTGCATGTTGTTGAGGATCGCGCTGTTAGAGCCCCAGGTGTAGTTGCCGTCCGAAGGGGCGTAGGCCTGAGCGAACGGCTGACTCGCCTGGTCCGCGAGCAGTTGGCGACCGGCTTCGATCACCGATTTCCGGATGGCGGCTCGGCCCGGCAGCGCGCTGGGCACGGTGGCGAGATCCAGCCGGGCCAGCGCCCCCAGATGAGACCAGTCGAACCCGCTGGCGGTGAAGACGTCGGCGGTGTTCACAGCGGAGCCGAGGACGTCCTGGCGGTAGGTCTTGGCGCCGGTGCTGAGGTAGAGCTCGGCCGCGGCCCAGTAGAACTCGTCGCTGACGTCGGTGTCGTCGTACGGGCCGCTGCCCGGGTTCGGGTCAAGCGCCCCGTTCGGCGCCGGTGCGAACAGCGCCGGGTTCGCCTTCGCCGCAGCGTAGGCGGTCGTCGATGCGGTGAGCAGGCGTTTGGCGAAAGCCCGGTCGTAGGGCAGGAACAGCCGAGCTCCTTGGGCAGCCGCGGCGGCCAGGTTGAGCGTCGCGGCGGTCGAGGGCCGGTAGAGCACCCGCTTCTGCGGGTCGGCGGCCGGGGCCATCGGCAAGCCCGTCCAGTCCACGTCGGCCACCTTGTGGAAGGCCATTCCGGCCAGCGGGCGCCCCGCGCGGACCTGCATCTTCAGCATCCACTCGAGTTCCCAGCGAGCCTCGTCCAGGAGATCCGGGACCTTGTTGCCGGTCTCCGGCACCCGCAGCGTGCCGTCGGCGAGCTGGCCGGGGTGCGCCGTCCGGGCGGTCAGGGTCCGCTCGTACTCCTGCATCAGCTGCGCCACCGAGATGCCGCCGTTGACCACGTACTTGCCGTGATCGCCCGCGTCATACCAACCACCGCTGACATCGCTGGTGTAGTCGCAGGTCCAGGGCTCGGCGAGAAGTTTCTGCGAGTCGTCAGCGAGGTCCTGGCAGGGCACCGCGGTATCACCCTGATTCGGTGCGACGCCGAGGTGCCCGGCAGCACGGCCATAGCCGGGCGCGATCGCATCGGAGATCGCCAGCCCGCTGCGCTGGGTGTAGAAGAACGTCTTGCTGTCCTTGCGCAGCGCCCGGTACACCGAGTCGGAAAGGTCGAACGGGTGGCTGATCTCACCGTCGGCGACCAGGGTGTACCCGGTGCCTGCCTTGGTGTACGAGCCGAAGTCGATGGTGTGCACGTTCAGGCCGGCACTCGGGTCAACCCCGCGAGGCTTCGTCCGGCCGGTGGCCACGACCTTGCCTGCGGCGTTCTTCAACTGCCATCCAGTGGCACTGGTCAGCTCGGTGACCAGAGTTGCGCCCTTGGGTCCGCGCGGCAGGTATCCGACCTGGTTCACCCGCACCCGCGGTCCGGTGTCGGGTTGGTAAACCGGCGGGGTCGCGCCGCCGGTGAGCGAGACGTCGTCCACGCAGAGCCGGTAGGCAGCGGTGTTGTCCGTGCTCTGCTGGAAGGCCAGTTCAGCCTCCGGGATGGCGAAGCCGGAGGTGAAAGTAAAGGTGAACTGCTTCAGTTCCGGACCGAGTTCGAGCGCGTTCTCCGGGAAGGCCTGCGCGTAGTTCTGCTCCGCACCGGCCTGGATCACCGCCCGGACCGTGCCCGAGGTGCCCGGCGTGACCGAGGCCGAGAAGGTCAGCGTGTAGCTCTCGTCCAGGAGCATCGGGATCGGCTTCTGCGAGATTGCCGCGGCGTAGGCACCGGCGTGGGCCGGGACATCGATACAGCCCTGCCCGTCGGTGACGGTTGCGGCAGGGTAGTTGTTCCAACCGGTGAGACCATCGGCGAAGTCGCCGTTGGTGATCTGTTCGGGACCGGCGGCCAAGGCTGCGCTTCCGGTGGTCACCAGCGTCAGTCCGACCACGAGGGCAAGCAGGCCAGTCATTCGACGGCGGGCCAGCGACCGGGGTCGCATTAGAGCAGAACTCACCGGAGACCTCTTCTCATCATTGAGTGGGAGCGTTCCCAAAGGTAAGACGTATCATTTTCCCTTTTTCGTCCGACTGTCAAGGATCCGGCCGGAGCGGACATCCTGCCCGACCCCAACGCTCAGCGGTAAGTCACCAGGTCAGCGGGGCCTTCGAGGTGGCCGTGGGAGTTGAAAGAAATCAGGCTGGTACCGGCCCGCCCGCTGACAATCTTGGTGATTCCGGTGTTCACGGTGACTCGGTTCAGGGCCACCAAACCCTCGATACCAAGCCCCAGCAGATCGGCACAGATCGCAGCGAGCACGCCACCGGAGGTGAAGATCAGCCCACTGCCACCGCGCCCCAGCGAACCGATGAACTCCCGCTGCGCGGCGATTGCATCGTCCCGCCACTGCGCGAAGGTTCGGCCGTCGGAGCTCGGCCGATCCGAACGCGCCCAGGCGAGCAGCCCGACGTCCAACGCTTCTTGCACCGCGCGGCCGGCCGCCGGGCCGAACCCGGGCGGTGCCTCCTGCTCGCGCAACAACGCGAGGTGGTCGTACTCGTTCAGCCGCGGGTCGACGTCCACCGGCAGGTCCCAGGACGCCGCCTCGGCACAGATTCTGGCGGTGTCCTGCTGCCGCTTCAAGGTCCCGGCGATCATCCGGTCCGGCCGGACCCCGCTGCGGAGCAGGGCCTCGGCCAGCACCTTCGCCTGCTGCTCGCCGACGTTCGAGAGCACGTCGTAGTCCGCCGCCCCGAAGGACGCCTGGCCATGCCGGATCAGGTGGACGACGGGCATCGGCTGCGGTTCAGCTCAGCTGACGGAGTCGGATCGTCTGCGGCAGGCTCTGCAACGCGAGGGCCACTCGCGGATCGGGGTGCACAGCGACGTCGGTGATTACGTACCCGATGTCACCGCGGGTACCCAGAATCTGGGCATCGATGTTCACCCGTTCGGCTGCGAACACCCCGTTGATCGCGGCCAGTACGCCCGGGGTGTTCCGGTGAATGTGCACCAATCGCACCGCGCCGGACCGCTCGGGCAGGGCCAGTTCCGGCATGTTGATGCTCAACGACGTCACGCCGTGAATCACGTAGTCGCGCAGCTTGCCCGCGACGAACCCGCCGATGTCCTTCTGCGCCTCCTCGGTGGAGCCACCGATGTGCGGGGTGAGGATGACGTTGGACATCCCGCGCAACGGGGAGACGAACTCGTCACCGCGGCCCTTCGGCTCCTCCGGGAAGACGTCGATCGCCGCGCCGACCAGATGGCCGGACTCCAGGTGCTTGCGCAGCGCCTCCTGGTCGACGACGAAGCCACGGGACAGGTTCAGGAAGATGCTGCCCGGTCGCATCAGCGCGAACTCTTCTTCGCCGAAGAACCCGCTGTTCCCGGCGCGGCCGTCAACGTGCAGGGTGACGACGTCCGCCGAGGCGAGCAGCTCGGGAAGGCTGTTCACCGGGCGAGCATTGCCGAGCGGCAACCGGTCAGCGGTGTCGTAGAACAGCACGTTCATGCCGAGGTTCTCGGCGAGCACGGACAGCTGGGTGCCGATGTTGCCGTAGCCGATGATGCCGAGCGTCCGGCCACGCACCTCGTGCAGACCGGCTGAGGTCTTGTCCCAGATCCCGGCGTGCATCCGCTCGTTCTTCTCGGTCAGCCGCCGGGTCATGGCGATGATCTCGGCCAGCGCCAACTCGACGACACTGCGGGTGTTCGAGAACGGCGCGTTGAATACCGCGATCCCCCGGGCTCCGGCAGCCTCGATATCGATCTGGTTGGTGCCGATGCAGAAGGCCCCGATCGCCATCAGATCCGGCAGCCCGGCCAGGACCTTCTCGGTGATCTGGGTCTTGGACCGGATCCCGATCAGGTGGACGCCGAGCGCCTGCTCGACCAGCTCGTCCTCGTCCAGCGCCCGCTCCAGCGAGGTGACCTCGCAACCGACCGCCTCAAAGGCGGCCTGAGCATCCGGATGGATGCCCTCGAGCAGCAGAACACGGGTGCCGAGGCTGAGTTTGTTGACAATGGTCACGGGTGTTGTCCCTGCTTACTTGCGGTAGGTCGGCACGATCTGGGCTCTGGCCAGCGTGTGGAAAGCGAGGTTGAAAGAGACGACGGCGGGCGTCACGGTGTCGTCGACATCGAGCGCCGCCACGTCGATCGCGTGCACGACGAAGAAGTACCGATGCAGCTGGTCACCCGGGGGTGGGGCGGCACCCATGTAGCCGGCGCCACCCATGTCGTTGCGAATCTGGAAGGCGCCCTTGGGCAGGTCGGCGCCGCCTTCAGCACCGGCACCGCGCGGCAGTTCGGTGGTTGCGGCGTCCAGCCCGGCCACTACCCAGTGCCAGAATCCGCTCGGCGTCGGCGCGTCCGGATCGAAGCAGGTCACGACGAAGCCCAGGGTTTCCGCCGGGAATCCGGACCAGGACAGCTGCGGCGAGAGGTTGCCGCCTTCGTAGCTGAACAGGTCGGCCATCGGTTCACCGTCGCGCACATCGGCGCTGGTTACGGTGAAACTGGCGGCGGCCGGCAGCAGCGGGTACGGATCGGGCGTCGGTGGGCGATCGAGAGACACGTTCACGCTCCTGGGCTCGGCCGGACGGGGCGCCCATGAATCTATCGCGTGCGTGCCGAACCAGCAGAATCGACCAACCTGTGATCATGCACGAAATACGTCACTTCCCGCATGAACGCCGATGATCGCGCCGATCACCCCGATGGATGAAATCCGGGGCGATCGGCCCCGCCCAAACATCTGCGGTGATCATGCACGGTTGCCCGCTCTGAGGTGGGCAACCGCGCATGATCACGGGCCGCAGACGGGCAACCGTGCATGATCACGGGAAGAGTGGGAGGTCAGCTGGTGGGCGTGGCGGACGGGCGGGCGGCCCGAGCGGTCGGGATCGTGATCCCGCAAGCCTTCAGCGCGGCCTGAGCCTCGGCGCTCTGGAACATCCCGGCGCCGCCACCACCGCCACCACCGAAGCCACCGCCGCCGGTCGGCCGGACGCCGTCGGTCGGCCGGACACCGTTCGTCGGCCGGGCCGCGCCACTGGGCCGCGCGCTCATCGTCGGCACCGCGATCCCGGCCGCCGTCAGACACGCCTGAGCTGCGGCGAAGTCGACCCCACCGAAACCTCCGCCGCCACCCGGACCGCCGTTGCTACCCGGGGATCCGGTCGCCGCAGCGGCCGGCGTTGCGGTGCCCGAACTGCCGCCGCAGCCGACCAGGGCAAGCAGAAGCACCGGGGCAGCAACGGCGGCCCGGACGGATTTGGAACGGCTCTGAATCTTCAGCACGGAATCTCCTTGTGATCGGGAACTAGTTAGCTGCGAACGGTGACGGAAGTCGCGGTCACCGATCCATCGGCGGCGACCTTTCCGGCAACGCTCACGGTGACACCGGCTTTCAGCGTGGTGAGCTTCTTGCCGGCCACCAGGGTGATGCTGGCACCTTCCGGGATCGTGACTTTCACGGTCTTGCCGCCCAAATTCTTCAGAGTGAGCGAACTTCCGGAAACTTTTGTGACCGTTCCGACCGCCACCGGAGTGGCCGCCGCGGTCGTCGTCCCACTAGCCGCGCCCCCACCAGTCGCGGCTCCACCGGCCCCACCGGCCGCCACCCCGGCGGCGCCGCCAGCCTGTCCGCCCGGAAAACCGCCGCCGAAATTGCCGTATCCACCAGCTCGGGCACCGAACCCGGCGGCACCGGCACCCCCGGCGGCCTGGCCACCAGTCGACGTCCCACCGTAATTTTTCTGCACCACCGACCCGCCGAGGAACGCCAGCGAGGCGATAATGCCGACGATCAGCAGGACGGTCGCCCGGCTCGGCCGGTGATTGACCTCGGCGAGCAGATCAAGGTCGTCATCCGCGGCCTCGACCGGTACTCCGGACCAGGCCGCGTCCATATCGACGCGGCCGGGCCGAACCGGAATCGCAGCTGTTTGATCGGGCGGCGACTGCCACCCGGTCGGCGCGGCCGATCGCCTGGGCTGGTCCACGTTTTGCTCCGGATCTGTTTTCGGTGGTGGCTTTTCGGATGGCGAGGTGAACGCCGACAGCGGGTTCACTCGTAGCGCAGCGCGTCGATCGGGCGCAGCGACGCAGCCCGGTTGGCCGGGTAGAGACCGAAGAACAAGCCGACGATGACCGATACCCCGAACGCCAACCCGACCGAGTAGGGCGCCACTACCGGAGTCACTCCGACGATGTCGAACTGGCTGCCGACCAGTCCGACGACCACGCCCATCAGTCCGCCGAAGACCGACAGCAGCACCGCTTCCAGAAGGAACTGGGTGACGATGTCGAACTTCTGCGCCCCGATCGCCTTTCGGATCCCGATCTCCCGGGTCCGCTCGGTGACCGTGACCAGCATGATGTTCATCACCCCAATTCCACCGACCAGCAACGAGATAGCGGCTACCGAGGCCAGCAGCACGGTGAAGGTCTGATTGCTGCTGGTCGCCGCGGCGAGGAAGGACGACGCGCTGGAGACGGTGAAGTCGGCGCTGCCGGTGGTCACCTTGTGCCGGGCGTTCAGGATGTCCGTGACCTCGGCGGTGGCCGCCGCGACGGTCTCCGACGAGGTTGCCTTGACCGAGATGCTGCTGATCGAGCCGTATCCGGTCAGCGTGTCCTGAACCGTGGTCAGCGGTGCCAGCACCCGATCGTCCTGATCCTGCGGACCGGTACTGCCCTTCTCGGCCAGGACACCGAGCACGGTGAATTCGATCCCGTTGAACTGCACGACTTTTCCGACGATCGATAGGCCGGTTCCGCCGGCCAGATCCTCGGCGACAGTGGTGCCGACCAGGGCCACCCGGCGGTGCTCGGTGTAGTCGTTGTCGGTGAACGCGGCGCCCGCCTGAACAGTGGAGTTGTCGTTCTTCAGGTAGCTCGGCGTCGTCCCGGTGAACGTACTCACCGAGTGGCTGGCGCCGGTGTACGTCGCCGTCACCGAACTGGCGCTCACCGTCGGGGCAACCGAAAGCACGTCCGGGGCCTCAGTTTTGCTGAGGAGTGCAGCAGCGTCGGCGACGGTCAGTTGGGCCACCCGGGTCTGCGTGCCGGTGTCCACCGTGGCACCGCCACCGCCACCGCCACCGCCGCCGAAACCGCCGAAGCCACCACCACCGCCTCGCCCACCCGTTCCACCCGCACTGGAAGAGACCGTCAGCGTGTTGCTGCCCAGCGAGCTGATCTGGGCCTGAATCGCAGCGCTGGAGCCGGTACCGACAGCAACCAGGATGATCACCGCGGCCACCCCGATCAGAATGCCCAGGGTGGTCAGCGCCGAGCGCATCTTGTTCCCGGTGACCCCACGCACGGCGAACCGGGCGGCCTCCATGAACCGGCTCATCGGACGACCTCCAGCACGCCGGGTGGTGGGTCCGACAATGCCGTCACCCGCTCGTCCATCACGATCTCGCCGTCCCGCAATCGGACGACGCGCTTGGCCCGGGCCGCCACGTCGTCCTCGTGTGTGATCACCACGAGCGTCCGGCCAACCAGGTTCAGCTCGTCAAACAGGCCGAGGATCTCTGCGGTGCTGTGGCTGTCCAGCGCACCGGTGGGCTCATCGGCCAGCAGCAGCACCGGATTGGTGACGATCGCCCGCGCCACCGCCACCCGCTGTTGCTGGCCGCCGGACAGCTTCGACGGGACGTGCGTCAGCCGGTCGCCGAGTGCCACCCGTTCCAGTGCGGCAATCGCGCGGGCCCGGCGCTCAGCCGGTTTCACCCCCGAATATGCCAGTGGTAGCTCGACATTGACCAGGGCAGTGGTTCGTGGAATCAGATTGAATGACTGAAAGATGAATCCGATCTTGCGGTTTCGAACCAAAGCTTGACGTCGCTCATCGAGCCTGCGGGTATCCACGCCATCCAGCAGGTACCGCCCACCGGTCGGGACGTCGAGGCAACCGATGATGTTCATCAGCGTCGACTTGCCGGAGCCCGAGGCTCCCATGATCGCGACGTAGTCACCGCGCTCGACCAGCAGGTCGACCCCGTTCAGGGCCCGCACCTCGGTATCGCCGGAACCGTAGATCTTGGTTGCGCCCCGGACGTCGATGACCGGGCGCACGCCGCGCAGCATCGGCACGGGTACCGGGCGAACGGTCATCGCCCGCCGCCGATGCCCCGGGCCGCGCCGCCGGCCCCGCCGCCGAAGCCCGGCACCCCAGTCGTGGTGGTCGTGGTGGTGGTCGGAATCTGCACCACGTCACCGGCGGACAGGCCGCTGGTGACCTCGGTGGTGGAGCTGCCCTCCAGACCGGTCTCGATCACCGTTGGCGTGACAACACCGTTCTTCAGCAGGCTGACCGTGCTTCGGGTCCCGGTGGTGGTGATCGCGTTGGTCGGCAGGATCAGCGTGTTCTCCGCCGAACCGGTGGTGATCGTCACGCTCACCGAGGCACCGATCCGGGCCGTAGCCGGTGGATCGGCGACCGAGACGGTCACCGGGTACTGGACGACATTGCTGGTGGTGGTGCCCTCCGGAGAGACCGCACTGACCGTCCCGGTCATCGTCTCCTCGCTGGCCGACAGCGTGACCTGGGCCTCCTGCCCGACCTTGAGGGAGCCGATGTCCGCTTCGGCGATGGTCGCGGTGACGTTCATGCTGGCCATGCTGGCCATCGTGATGAAGGCACTGCTGGAGCTGGACGACGAGCTGCTACCGGTGGTGCCGGTACCTCCGGTGGTGCTGGAACTGTCACTGGACGACGAACTGCTGGAGGAACTGGTCCCGGACGAGACGTCGTCCCCTTCTTCCCCGGCGACGGTCAGGATGGTTCCGGCGAAGGGGGCCGTCAGCTTGGTCTCGTCCAACCCGTCCTCGGCGTCATCCACACTCACCTGGGCGTCCTCGATCTTCACCTTGGCCTCGGCGATCTCGGCCGCGGTCGCACCTTCGGCGTCCTTGGCCGCACTGGCCTTCTGCTGAGCCAGTTGCACCTTGGCCGAGGCCAACTTCTGCTCGGCCTGGGTCACCGCGTCCTTGTCCTTGGTCAGCACCGCCTTCTTGGCCTTGGCCTTGGTGTCGGCGGCCAGCGTCTGCTTCGCCGTGGTCAAGCTCTTCTGCGCCGAAGTGACACTCAGCTGCGCCGAATCGATCTGCAGCTGCGCGCTTTCTTTCTCCAGCGAGGTCTGGCCGACGACGAGTTCGTCATACGACGCCTGCGCCGATTCCAGGCTGGCTTCGGCCGCGGTCAGCGTGCGCTTGGCCGAGGCGGTGTCGATCCGGGCGAGCGTCTCGCCCTTCTTCACCTTGTCCCCGACCTTGACCTTGACCGAGGTGACGGTGCCGGAAGCACCGAAGGCGAGGGACGACGTCCGCGAACTGGAGAGGTTGCCGGAGCCGGTGACGGTGGCCGTCAACGAGCCCGTGGTGACCGTGGTGGTTCGGGTGGCGACCGCGGCGGTCGAGTCGGACGACCCGATGGTGAAGTAGGTCGCGGCGATCACCCCGACCAGAACGAGACCCAGGCCGAGATTGAGCCAACGTCCGCGGGGCACGCGGGAGAGCAGAGCCGACGAGCGCTTCATCGCTGTCCCACCCCGAGCCGGACTGCCCTGTACAACGGGGCGTGATGGCACAGGTTCACGCTGGTACTCCTTCTCCAGGGGGCGATCGATGGCGCCTTCAGGGCACGATCGGCCCACCCAGTCGCTGAGGCCGGGCGGGAGCCGCCTGACCGCCGGCAAAGAATGCTGGAGCCCCCTGCAGAGGCCCTGTGCACGACCTGTGGGTTAGCTATGCCGGTGACCACGCTGGGCATATCCGTCCGCACGCCGAGTAGCTTCGTGCAGGTGGAGCGGCTGATGGCGCCCGGAGAAAACTTCAGGTTCACAGGACTTTCACAGATTCAGTGGATCTGGAATTCAGCTTTGACCCCCACCGTCATGGTGTGACTACTGCACCGTTACGCCATCCGAATGGAGCGCCGGTCCGCGTTCTCGTGGTCGATGACGAACGCACCCTGACCGATTTGCTCACCATGGCCCTGCGCTACGAAGGCTGGGAAGTCCGATCCGCTCAGGACGGCGCCACAGCGATCAGCCAGGCTCGCGAATGGCGGCCTGATGTCGTGATCTTGGATGTGATGCTTCCGGACGCCGACGGCTTGAGCGTGTTGCGTCGGTTGCGCGAGGACGACCGGGACATCCCGGTGCTGTTCCTCACCGCCCGCGACTCGGTGGAGGACCGGATCGCCGGGATCACCGCCGGCGGGGACGATTACGTCACCAAGCCGTTCAGTCTGGAAGAAGTGGTGGCCCGGTTGCGTGGCTTGATTCGGCGGACCAGTCTGGCTTTTCAGCGGTCTGACGCTGCCCTCACGGTCGGTGACCTGACCCTGGACGAGGACAGCCATGAGGTGATCCGCGACGGCACTTCGGTGGCCCTGACCGCCACCGAGTTCGAGCTGCTCAGATATCTGATGCGCAACCCGCGACGGGTCCTGAGCAAGGCTCAAATCCTCGACCGGGTCTGGAATTACGACTTCGGCGGCCAGGCCAACGTGGTGGAGCTGTATATCTCCTACCTGCGCAAGAAGATCGACGCCGGCCGAACACCAATGATCCACACCGTCCGGGGCGCCGGTTACGTTCTCAAGCCGACGCAGAGCTGATCGATTCAGTGCGGATCAGGCAGCGCCGGCCACGGGTGAGGCACCGGCGGCGGACCCTACGAACCCGGTTGATTTTCGCGACGATCGCGCTGAGCGCTGCGGTCAGCGTGGTGATCGGCTTGGTCAGTGTGGTTTCGCTGCAAGCGTTCCTGAAGCACCGCCTGGACGAGCAGCTGACCTCGGCAGTTCGCCGCTCCCGGGTGGCCGCCGACCAGCCGTACAAGCCCGCGACCGACCGGCCGGCCAATCCCGACGGCGTCCCACCACTACTGGCCGCCGTCCGAGCCAGGCCCACACCCAGACCCGGAACCGGACCCGGCCAGTTCCTGCTCACCCCCGGTCAGAGCCCGGGAACGATCGGCTCACGGATCGACCGCGACGGCAACACCAGCGCCGGAATACTGGACAGCGCCGGCTCGGTGATCGCGCTGAGCAGCGCCCAGCGTGCCCCGCTCACCACCGTTCCGACCGACCGGGCGCCACACACCATCGATCTCGGTGGCACCCTTGGTTCGTACCGAGTGCTCGCGCAGACCACCCCGAGCGGCGAGACGATCATCACCGGGCTGCCGCTGAGCACCGTCCGAGCGGCGGTCTTCCAGCTGACCGCCGTGGTGGTGACGGTCGGCTTCCTCGGGCTGCTCGCAGTCGCCCTGGTCGGTGCCGCCATCATCCGACGTACCCTGCGCCCGCTGAACCGGGTCGCGGCCACCGCGACCAGTGTTGCCGAACTGCCGCTGGATCGCGGCGAAGTCGCCCTGGCGGTACGGGTTCCCGACCAGGACACCGACTCGAACACCGAGGTCGGTCAGGTCGGGGCCGCCTTGAACCGGATGCTCGGCCACGTCGCCGGGGCCCTTCAGGCTCGGCAGGACAGCGAGGCTCGGGTCCGGCGGTTCGTCGCCGACGCCAGCCACGAACTGCGCACCCCGCTGGCCTCGATCCGCGGGTACGCCGAACTGACCCGGCGCGGTGGCCAACGGCTGCCCGCCGACGTGGTGCACGCGCTCAGCCGGGTGGAGTCCGAGGCGATCCGGATGACCGGGCTGGTGGAGGAACTGCTCCTGCTGGCCCGCCTGGACGACGGCCGGCCGAGCGCCCGGGTGCCGGTCGACCTGTCCCGTCTGCTGGTCGACGCGCTCAGCGATGCCCATGCGGCCGGGCCGGGTCACCGGTGGCAGCTGAGCCTGCCGGAGGAGCCGGTGGAGGTCTGCGGTGACGAGCCGCAACTGCACCAGATCATCGCCAACCTGTTCGCCAACGCTCGCGTTCACACGCCGCCCGGCACCACCGTCACCGTTCGCCTGCACCGCGCCAAACCCGCTGCGCCCGAGCTTATCTGGCCAGGCGATCCGGGCCACGGGAAACCGGCTCCGGTCAGTGGGCCGGAAGCGGTCCTGGAAGTGACGGACGACGGGCCTGGGATCAGCCCCGACCTGCTGCCGGAGGTCTTCGAGCGGTTCGCCCGAGGCGACAGTTCGCGCTCGCGCGGGACCGGCAGCACCGGGCTGGGGTTGTCGATCGTCGCGGCCGTGGTCGCCGCGCATGGCGGCCGGATCGGCGTCAGCAGCCGACCGGGCCAGACCTGCTTCACCCTGCACCTGCCGCTGACCGATGCGTCCGCCGACGCGTCCGCCGACGCCAACGCGAGCGGCTCGGACTGCCTCTCCGACTCGTGTGACGGCTTGGACCTGATCTCAGCTCACGATATTCAGGTGGCGGCGAGCACCAGCAGGGCGACGTCGTCGCGTTCCGACGAGAACAGCGTGACCGCCCGAAGTACGGCGTCCGCGACCGCGTCGGCCAACTGACCGGCCCGGTACTCCTCCACCGAGAGTGACCCGAAGTTGTCCTCGACGCCGGCCAGCACGTCGGCCAGCCGTTCCTCACCGAACAACTCGTCACCCCGGCGGGCCTCGGTAACACCATCGGTGTACGCGAGGAGCACGTCACCGGCGGCCAGATCGACGGTCACCTCGTAGGCCTCGATGGTGGGTAGCAGGCCGAGCACAGTTCCAGGCCGACCCACCGAATGCACGCTCCGGTCCCGGCGGCGCAGCAACGGTGGCGGATGGCCGCCGAGGGTCAGGATCAACCGGACGCCGCCACTCCCGTCGGTCGATGCATTCGGCTGCTCCGCTGCCCGCTGACGCACCTGGGCGTAAACCACCGTGCAGAACCGTTCCGGGTCGTCCGGGCTTTGCAGGACCCGGTTGAGCTGCTGCAAGACCTCTCGCGGCGGCCAGCCCTGAGCGCTGAGCGTGCGCACGGTGTATCGGGCCATCGAGGTGACGACGGCCGCATGCACGCCCTTGCCCGAGACGTCACCGAGCACGAACGCCGAGACGTCGTCATTGACCGAGTGCACGTCATAGAAGTCGCCACCGACACCGCCGCCGCGCGCGGAGGGCACCGATCGGGCCGCCAACCGCAGCCCGGGCAATTGCGGAAGCGAACTCGGCAGCAGGCTCTGCCGAAGAGTGTCCGACAGCTTGGTCTGCTCGTCGAGCAGATCACGGAGTTGCCGTTCGGTGCGATTGCGCTCGGTCACGTCGCGAAGCACGACCAGTCGGGCGATCGGACGTCCCACCTGGTCGGTGACCCAGGTCAGGGAGACCGCGATGTCGCGCGGCGGGCCGACCACGATCTGCGGGGTGTCGTCGTCGACGGAGGCCGAACCAGTCACCTCGAGCAGAGTGTTCCAGGTCTTTCTGGTTCCCCGGGAGCTTCGGGCCCCGGCCGGCACCCGGTCCGGCAATTGCCGGGAGGCAGCCAGTTTCGGAATCTCGCCGATCGCGCGGGCGAAGCGCTCGGGCTGCGGTGCCGGGTAAACCAGCACCTCGTCCTCGACCGTTCCAGCTCCCGGCTCAAGGTCACCTCTTTCCAGGACGGCTGCCAACCCGGGTACGACGTCCGTGGCGTAACGACCGACCATGGATCCACGGGTGTAGCCGACCATCGCCGCCCCCGCCATATTGACGTCCGCGACCCGGCCGTAGACGTCGAGTACCAGCACGCCGTCTGCCATCTGCTCGATCACGATGCCGCGCGCGACCGGAGACAGGTCGAGGAGCCGCAACCGGAAGAAGCCCCAGACCAGGACGACGGCGGTGATCCCGAACAGGAACGGGGTGGGGTCGATGAGGCCGTCGTTGAGCAGTCCCGCGTTGTAGGCGATGTTCCCGATACAAGGCAACAGCGACGCCGCGATCAACAGCGCACCCTGTCGCCGGTACGGCCGAGCGATCCGGGTAAGCCGCGCGAACAGGACGAAATCGGCCGCCAGCATCAGCACGTAGACGTAGACCGCGTGCACCCAGAACAGCGGCGGGGCCGTCCCCGGCACCGGCGCGCCCAGCAAGTGGTCCGGTGGGTTCTGATACTCCTGCAAGAGCAAGTAGTGCGGGACGCCGGGGACCACGATCGGCAAGATCAGCAGGGTCATCGCCACGACCGGATGGATCAGCAGCAGCACGCGATTTCGTCGAGACAGCTGGCCCCGACCGGTATAGGCGAGGACGAAACTCCAGAGCAGCGGCGGCAGTGTGACGATACCGACGTATTTCAGCGCGGACCACCACTGCGCCACGGCCACCGTGTGGCTGCTGAGCTCGAGGGCGTAGCACAACGACCAGACCTTGACCGACAGCAGCATCATCGCCAGTGGCCGACTGCCGACGCTTTGCCGGTTTGCCCAGACGAAGCCGGCCAGCGAGAGGTAGCCGACCCCACCGGCGACGAGCGCGCAGATCAGTCCCACTGACCATGACACAGCGCTCAGCCACCTCCTCAGGTGGGTATGGACGGCCATCCGACGCCGCGACCCCTTGCCAGCCACGCCTAACCCGGTGATCAGGGTATGCGGCTGCGACCAGCAAGTCAGGAGTAAGCCAGAAGCGGGCAGCGCGAAGCGGCCGTTCTGCCGCCTGAGGGACTAGCCTCGCACGATCCGGTCGGCATCGCCTGGGCGACCGAAATGGAAGCCTTGGGCGAAATCGCAGCCGATCTCGCGCAATCTTCTCGCCTGACGGCCGGATTCGACGCCCTCGGCGATCACCCGCATCCCGTGCGCGTGGGCCAGATCCACAATGGCGGTCACAACCGCATCTCCGCGCGGGCCCTCCCCGACTGAGGAGACAAAAGCGCGGTCGATTTTCATGAAATCAAGGTCAAAATGCTGGAGATATGCCAGGGCCGAATAGCCGGTCCCGAAGTCGTCAATCCCGACGCCGATACCGTTCGCGATCAACTTGCGCACCCCGGCGTCCACCCCGGGCAGCGAGCCGATAAAACTCCGCTCGGTCAGCTCGATCTTGATCTGATCCCGGCTCACTTCGCCGCGCTTGACCGCCTCGATCAGCCGGTGGACGACCCGTGGATGCTCCATCGATCGGGCCGACAGATTGATAGCCAGCCAAGGCCCGGCGTCGGTACCCGACTCGGACCACTGAGCCAGTTGCTGGATCGCCGTTTCGATCACCCAGCAGTCGATCTCCACCACCAGGCCGGTCTGCTCGGCCACGTCGAGGAACAGGTCGGGAGCGATCAAGCGATCCGGTGAATCGGAGCCGCCGTCGGAATCGAACAACCGAACCAGGCCTTCGGCGCCGATCACCCGGCCGTTGGAAAAGTCGACCACTGGCTGATATTGCATCACCAGTCGGTCCTCTTCGAGCGCGGTGCGCAACCGCCGCTCGGCTTGTTGCCTGGTCCGGGTTCGGGCCTTCAACGCCGCATCGAAAATCATGTACCGGTCGCGGCCGGAGTCCTTGGCCCGGTACAGCGCGATGTCGGCCTCACGCAGCAGGTCGTTTCCGGTCACCCGGCGCCCGTCGGACATCGCCACGCCCAGGCTGGCCGGGCAGATCAGCAGTTCCCCGGTCTCGGGCAGCAGGTACGGCGCCCGCATCGCCTCCACGATGCCACTGGCCAGCCTTCGAACCTCGAGCTCGTCGGCTCCGGCCGGGGGGACGACCACGAACTCGTCCCCGCCCATCCGAGCTGTCACAGAGCCATTTGGGACGACAGCGACCAGCCGGCGAGCCACCTCGATCAGCAACCGGTCACCGACCTGGTGGCCGAGACTGTCGTTCACCACCTTGAACCGGTCCAGGTCGAGCAGAAGCAGGGTGACGGACGGAGCCGGGCGGACCGGGCGTCCCGGTACACCATTGGCACCCACCAGCAACTGCTGCATCCGCCGATCGAATGCCAGCCGGTTACCGAGCCCGGTCACCGGATCGGTCGCCGAGAGCCGCTCCAGTGCCATCCGGTCGTGGACCTGACGGGTGACGTCGATGGTGGCTCCGTAGACCACCCGGTCGCCACTGGTCGCCGACCACGACTGGACATGGCGGATCTCCCCGCCGGGACCGATCAACCGGAAGGTCTCCACCCGCTCGCCGTCCGTACCGGGACCGGAGTCCAGTCCGGCATCCAGATCGAGTCGGCGGGCCCGTTCCAAGTCATCAGGGTGCACGAAGGCATGCCAGCGTTCCGGGGTCGGCTCGAAGGTTTCGGCCGGAACCCCCGCGAGTCGGTACATTTCGTCCGACCAGAGCAGCTGCTTGGCATCTGCCCGCCATTCCCAGGTAGCCAGTCCGGTCAGCTCCTGCGCGGCCCGCAGCCCGGCCAGCCCGCTGCGCAGGGCTGCGGCATCGTGCTCGAAGGCGGTGACGTCGACCACCCCACCCCAGGCGCCGAGCACCTTCCCGGACTCGTCGCGGCGAACCTCGCTCCAGGCGTAGGCGTGCTTGGCCCTGCCGTCGGAGGTCTTCAGCCGCAACGCACCTGCCACCCCGCGACCGGTGCCGATTGCCGTCACCGCAACGTCGAACCGACCGCGATCGGCCGGTGCCACGGCCGCTCGAACCTGGTCCAGACCGAGTTCGGCGTCCGGGGGCAGCCCGAGCAATCTGGCCACCGGTGAAGACCACGTGCATTTGCCGCTGATGGCATCCCACTGCCAGAGCCCCATCGTGTCCGGCGCGGGCATCGCCTGCGGCATCGGCGTGCCGGTGGTTCGGATCCGGGCCCGCGGCAGCCTGGACATCGGTCCCGACCCGGGTAGCTGTTCCACCGGAACCGCTCGGCGCAGCGCGGTTTCGCTGCGAACCCGCTGAGGTTGCGGTAGACGCTCGAACGGCGCCACCGAAGGAGCGACCGCCGGCCTCGACGGAGTCGGCACCGCCGAGGCCCGCTCCGAAGAGCTGGTGGTCGGACCGCTCGTGGTCGACTCGCTGATGGCCGGCATGGGCTTTTCCGGAGCGGCTGCCGGGGCGGCGCTTTCAGCGGTTACCGAATCGGTTTCGACGGACGCCGTTGGGTCCGGCCGGGATGCCGCCCTGGGACCGGGAATCGCGGGCGTCAGTGGCCTTTTCGGAGTTCTGGTGAACCATCCACCGAACCCGCTTCGACCTGGTTTGGCCGCGGGCACAACGGTGATCGACGTAGTGGCCGGCGGCATCTCGCCTGCCGACGGAGTCAGGAACGGGTGCCAGTCGAAGTGCGCAGTTCGCACTCGGACCTGCGGCTGCTCCGGCGTCGGGTCCGGTGCCGAACCGAGATCGTCCACCTGGTCCGGAGGTGCGGCGAAAGCCGAAAAAGTGTCGACGGGCTCCGCCTGCTCACCGATCAGCGCCAGGGCGGCAACTCGCTCACCGGCGACCTCGGCGAGGTCTGCGGTGGCCTCGATGTCGTCGTCATCGAACCAGTTCGGCCGTTGGCCGATCAGAGCGAGGACGGCGAACACCTCGCGACTGAAACCGGCGTGCCGACCCTGCACCGCCGGCCCTTCTCGCAGCAACGGGACGGCCAGGACCACCTCGGCCGAGCCGCAGCAGTCCGTCGTCAACGGGACGGCTTTGGCCCGGGTCCCGGCCTCTGGCCGATCGAGGCTGATCACGGTGGCGGTGGGCGGTGCG
Organism: Kineosporiaceae bacterium; assembly: GCA_035474375.1. Taxonomy (GTDB): domain Bacteria; phylum Actinomycetota; class Actinomycetes; order Actinomycetales; family Kineosporiaceae; genus JANNPJ01. Next base: position 35,111 of record DATINJ010000338.1, read on the forward strand.
GGCCTGGTGACATTTTGGATCAGACCGGTCCGCCAAGCCGCCCCGCAGGCCGTGCCCTCGACGTCGGCGTCGGTACCGATCGGGGTGTCGCAGTCATCGGAGGCCGCTGTCCAGACCAGACGATCCTGGACGGCGAGCGCGATCCTGGCTGGCGCCTCCAGCAAGGCGGCGGCTTCCCGGGCCAAGACCGCAAGCACATCGGCCAGCGTCGGCCCGGCCGCGGCCAACCGGAGCAGCGTGGCTTCGAGGACGGCGGCGTCCTTACCGGCGGCAGGTGGACTTGGCGCGCTCATCCCCGAATCACCCAGACCGGCGTCGGGTTCCTGCAGCCGGTTGATGCTCAATTCGCGGTCCACCCGGAGTTCGGCGCACTGACCAGCGCCGATGGGATCCCCGGTCTCGGGATCGGGGTCCGCGACCAGTGGTCGATCGACGCGCGACCGCTTGCCCCTGGTGCCCCCGGTGCCCTGCAGGAGCGCCACGCCCCCTCCTTCTCGTCGGCCCGACGGCCCTCTAAGCACTCAACGTGTTCGTCTGATTCTGGAGAGTAGTCGTGTGGAACCGGATGTGCATCGTCTTCGGGCAACGTCGGCGATTGAGCATTGCTACTCATCCACCCCGATCGGGCCACATCTAGCGTGGAAACCGCGTCCAGCGTGGGGCGCGGCTACCGGCAGATCGCCGGAGGCAGAGGCCGAGGAGCCGACGATGAGTGATCAAGCCGAGCCGGTTTTGGCTGGCGCACTGGAACGACTGGTGCAAAACGGGACACTGTCCGGTGAGCAGGCAGACGCCGTCCGCACCAGCTTTCACCTCGCTCTCCAGACAGATCAGCAGCACCGGCCACGGACCACCCCGTGGACCGCGGTGCTCGCGGAGGTCGGTGGCTATGTCGGCGCCGCGTTCGTGGTTGCGGCGGCGATCGCCCTGGTCGGTCCCCAATGGGAAAACTTCTCGGTGGCGGGACGAGCCACCGTGCTGGCCGGCCCAGCCGTGCTGCTGCTGATCGCCGCCATCGCGATCGCCGTCGGGGTGCCGGGTACCTGGCGCTTCCGGCCGGCCGCCATGGCTGACCCCAGCCAGGCGCATCGAGGATCCGGGGTCGAGGACGTCGCTTCCGCACCGATCCGCCGGCTGATCGGCGCACTGGTCCTGGCCGGCGGCGGGCTGCTCGGTGGAGCCACTGCCGTGCTGATCCAGGACACCGACGGGGAACGCTGGGTATCGCTGGTGCCGCTGCTGGTCTGGGGCGTCGGCTACCTGCTGTGCCGGGGAGTACCCCTGCACCTCGGCACCGCCGCGGCGCTGACCTGGACGGTGCTGTCGGTGATCGACGTGAACCTGGACGACCAGTTCCCGCTCAGCGGGCTGGTGCTGATGCTGGCCGGGGCAGGTTGGGCGGTCCTGGCGGGGTACCGACTGATCGAGGAGCAGGAGCTGGCGATCGCCGTCGCGGGGGTGATGGCGTTCACCGGAGGGGAGATCGTCGCTACCTCCGACTACGAGGGTCTCGGCTACCTGCTCCTCGGTCTGTTGGCCGTCATGGGGCTGGGCGGCTACATCCGGACCCATTGGTTGAGCGCCCTCGGTGTTGGGGCGGTCACCCTCGCCGTCGTCGTCCCCCAGGTGGTGATCGACTACACCGAAGACTCGCTCGGAGCGGCCGGCGGCTTGCTGGTCAGTGGCCTGTCGGTGGTCGCGGTCAGCGCGCTCGCCGCTCGCCTGCGCCGCAGCGGTTCAGCCGTCGCCGCAGGGCCGACCTCAGGCCCACCCAAGGTCGTGTAGCCGGTCGTCATCGATGCCGAAGTGGTGGGCGATCTCGTGGATCACGGTGACCCGGACTTCCTCCACCACCTCGGCCGGGGTTCGGCAGTACTCCAGGGTGGGACGACGGAAAATGGTGATCCGGTCCGGCAGCGAACCGGCCGCCCAACCGTCGTCCCGCTCGGTCAGCGGGGTTCCCTCGTACAGACCGAGCAGATCGGGGGCGTCCGGTGGGGCGTCGTCCTCAACCAGCACCACAACGTTGTTCATCAGTTTCGCCAGCTCAGCCGGGATGGCGTCCAGCGCATCGCTGACCGCGCCCTCGAAGTCCGGTAAGGACATTTCCACCACGTACTCAGTGTGCGGCATCAGCGGCCGGTACCGGCGAGGAGGACTCGCCTCAGCAGCGGCCACAATTTCGGCCCGACCCGCTCCCGAGTCCTCCCCTGCGGTACGACTGATCAGCCGATCGCGTTGAGCTTGGCCAGTTCGTCGTCGGTCAGTACCAGATCGGCGGCGGCGGCCGAGTCCTTCGCCGTTTCCGGCCGCGACGACCCGGGGATCGGAATAACGATCGGGGACGTCGCGAGCAACCAGGCCAGGCAGACCTGTTGCGGGCTTACCCCGCGGGCCTCAGCGACCTCCTGGAACGGCGTGTGGCTGGATCCCAACCCGCTGGCCCGGCGGATCCCACCGAGCGGGCTCCAGGGCAGGAAGGCGATGCCCAGTTCGGTGGCCAGGTCGAGTTCCGGGCGGCTGGAGAGGAAGGCCGGCGAATACTGGTTCTGGACGCTGACCAGACGACCGCCGAGGACGTCCTGAGCCTCGCGGATCTGCGCCGGGTTCGCGTTCGAGATCCCCGCCATCCGGATCTTGCCCGCATCCAGCAGGTCCCGGATCGCGCCGACCGACTCCGCGTACGGAACCTTCGGGTCGGTGCGGTGGAACTGGTAGAGCCCGATGGCTTCGACGCCGAGCCGCTTCAGCGAGGCCTCGGCGGCTCCCTTCAGGTAGTCCGGGTGCCCGTTCACGGTCCAGGAGCCGTCGCCCGGACGCAGGTGGCCGCCCTTGGTCGCGACCAAGACACCCGAGGTGTCCCCGCCGTAGGAGGCGAGCGCCTCGGCGATCAGCATCTCGTTGTGCCCCACCTCGTCGGCGTGGAGGTGGTACGCGTCGGCAGTGTCGATCAAGGTCACGCCCGAATCGAGGGCGGCGTGGATCGCCGAGATCGATCGCTGGCGGTCCGGCCGCCCTTCGATGGACATCGGCATACCGCCGAGCCCGATCGCCGAGACGTGCACGTTCCCGATAGTGCGCTGCTGCATGTGCGCTCCGTTCATCGTTTCGCTGCCGTCGTGTCGCCGCGCTTTCGCGTCTACCGCTAGCTGCTCGCGGCCTGCTCGCGGCCCGGTCTCCCAGCGGCGGCTCTGCCGGCCGGGGAGCCCAGACGACTGGTCGATCCGATTCTCCCCTGCCTGCTCACTCGGTGCCCGTTGGGGCCGCTTTGGAGATCTACCCCTGAACCCCCTATGCTGACGTGGGTCGTCGACGGGATCGATTGTCCGTATGTCCAGCAGGCCCCCATCGTCTAGTGGCCTAGGACGCCGCCCTTTCAAGGCGGTAGCACGGGTTCGAATCCCGTTGGGGGTACGCTCTACCGAGTACGCACGAAGCACTACGCAAGGCCCTGTAGCGCAGTTGGTTAGCGCGCCGCCCTGTCAAGGCGGAGGTCGCCGGTTCAAGTCCGGTCAGGGTCGCAACGTCTGGGTAATTTTGTTCTACCCAGGGCGCAGGGCCAGGTAGCTCAGTTGGTACGAGCGATCGACTGAAAATCGATAGGTCGGCGGTTCGACCCCGCCCCTGGCCACCACTGATCATCTGCTTGACCTGCATGTATACACATTCTGCGACCCATCCAACACGTCTTGACGGACGAGTTGGTGCCATTTGGTGGCTCGAGTTTTGAACCACTCACCTAGAGTCCTCCTGACAGTTCTGGAGGTTGCTCGTGAAGCGGAGTGCGGTTCCTCTCGTGATAGCGGCCTCCGTGGCGGCCACGATCGGTGCTGGAGCAGGGGCTGCCGAGTTCCTAGGCCGTTCGAGCGGTTCGGTGTACGTGTCGGCGGCAGGTGAGCCGTCCCCGGCGTCTGACGCTGTTCAGGCGAAGGCCAATCGGGTCTGGGATTCCTTTGATGGCACCGTGGCGCAGCGCAACGCCGCCGGCGTGTTACAGGCTTGGAAGCTGAACGGCGCGATGGACACGTGCATGGCCGAGAAGGGCTTCCCGGAGTGGGACTGGTCCCAGGTGCGGAACATGGCACCCCGTACCAATGCGCTGGCTACGAGCACGTTCTTCGGAGCACCGCTGTCGCACGGCTACAGCGCTTCGCTGATGGACACTGCGGCCGGCGTGCGCGCCGAATACCTGTTCCGGGTCACCAGCCCCAACGAAAAGACGGGCAGCGCCATCGATGCCTGCCTGGACGAGACGCCGCCGGTCTCCGACGACGACGCCGACGAGGCCGCCGTCCCGGCGGCGGTCCGCGGCTTGCGGGACCAGTGGTGGGCCATGCTGTCGCGGTTGGATGCCAAGTACGGTGACCGCAAAGAGCACAGCACCTGTTTCGCCGAGCAGGCCGTCACGATCGCTGGGACCTCCGGCGCGCTCACCGCCGATACCTGGGAGATTCAACTCTCGCATCTTGTGCCCCCGTCCGACCTGATACCCGACAGCGCCGCCTCACCGCTCGTGACCGGCACTCGGTGGGCGCAGTTCGTTGCCGTCGAGGGTGACCTGGAGCAGGCGGACTGGACCTGCCGGCGCTCCGTCTACGAGGAGCACCTCGCGGACGTCTCGGCAGCGATCGATGCCTTCGCCGTCGAGCACCAAACCCAGATCGCCAAGGCCGGCGACGGCTGGGCGAAGACCGAGCAGCGGGCGGCCGAGCTGGGCTATCACGGGCAGGCCGGGGCTATCACTCGATGAAAGCCAGGGCGGTGTCGAGTCTCGCGGCCTGTCTGGCGCTGGCCACATCGGTTGCCCTGGGTGGGTGCAGCTTCGGAGGCGACAAGGTTCCGAGCACCTGGTGAGGAGGTCAAGGCGCACCTGGTGAGGAGGTCGAGGCCACGCAGTACCCCCGCGCTGGAGAAGGTCGTCGCGACCTCACTGGAGGGAATGCCAGCCCGCGCGGCAACTTCACGTGACCGGCCCGCACTTCATAGCCGATGTGGTTGAAAATCACTGCCTCTTACGTTCTCTGACTACGCTGAAGTACCAGCTGCCGTGCGCCGGGTCCGTCAACCGTGGATACCGCCCACCCAGACGCCGGCCCGTCACCAGGTCCGTGCAACCACACCGGCGAGACACTCCCTGCTGCTTCTTCATTGCTCATGACCGCCCCCGGAAAGGACATTGGGGCAGAGAGGGATTGCCTCAGCCACCGGTCGCGGTCTGGTGCGCCGCATCTGATCTTGCCGTGCGCCCGCCGTTCCGTCTGGCGGCCTCCCGATCGCACTCCTGCACTGCATCCACGGTGTCCTTGTCCGGGTCCGGCCACAGGGGGTTCCCGAGAAGTCATTGGTTGGGTTCGTCCGTCGTGCAGCCGAGGGCGATGCGACTCACCGTGAGACCGGATCCATCCAGGCGTATGCCCGTCGGGATCGGCGCGGCAGACCTCGCCGCTGGCCATGGTCAATTCCTGGGGCCGAAGGAGCAACGACTCTCGTTGATAATTGACTGATACGTCGTTTCAGTGAAATCGTGGCCCACAGGCTCGACCCGGACGTCGGCCTCCCGACATCGGGCACCTCACGGACAGGACTCCACGTCATGAAGATCTCCACCCGTCGTATCGCTGTGGGCACCGCAAGCCTCGCCGTCGCGGCTACCGCGTTCACCTCCGCCGCCCCCACCCTGGCCGCCGCCTCCACCACCACCACCACCACCGATGCCACCACCACGGTTACCCAACGGGGTATCCCGAAGATCGTTCAGGATTGGGCCGGCGCCTGGAACAGCACCAGCTCCACCAAGCTGGCGGACTTGTTCACCAAGGACGGCGTCTTCATCGACTACGGCGTCAACAAGACCATGACCGGACGCGATCAGATCATCGCCTGGAAGGTCGGCACCGACCAGCTCATCGCCGATGTCGACATCAGCGTTCTGAATGCCTTCCGTAGCGGCAACAACGTCGCCATCGAAACCATCTACTCCGGGCACATCTACGGCGCCCCGCGCGGTTTCGCGGTTCACGGCACCACCATTCTGGAGCTGTCCAGGGGCAAGATCGCCGTCAACAGGGACAACTACAGTCTCGCCACCCTCCTGGCCCAGTCGGGCCTGCCTGCCGACTGGACTCCCCCGACCGGCTCCTGAGGCCACCGATTGATCAAAACCATCGCCCTGGAACTGGGTTCGCACGGCATTGCCGCGAATAGCGTCGCGCCGGGCGAGATCGCCACCCCGATGACTGGTCAGACCGGCCGGTGGACGGGGGAATGCTGCTGATGGGCCCGCAGGCGGGATCTCAGATTACGAGCGATGATTGGCGCACCGCGTGAGCCGGTGACTGCCTCCGGATGCGGCGCTCCCACCGAAAAATGCGCCGCCTACGGATTCAGGAGATTTCCCCAGTAGGTGGCCAGCCACTGCTGAAAGTCTGCTGGTGTCCATTCGGCCCACCGCACCAGCAGGTCGTAGTTGCGCGGGTGGCCCGCGATCCACATCAGATCGACCGTCCGGGCCGGGTCGGCCGGGGCGGAGCAGAGCCCGGCACTCACCAGCCGCTCGACCTGGCGGTGCCCATCCGCCCGCATCTTCGCGGTCTCCTGCTGGTAGGCGGCGGCCAGGTCGGCGTCGGTGTTGGCGGCCTCCTCGAACGCCACCCACAATTTCGCGGCTCTTGCGTTGGCCGCCGTGATCACCTCGGCGAGCACCATCAGGACCTGTTCCAGCGCCGGCAGACCGGTCTCCAGCACCCCCGTCACATCCGCCCGGTCGATCAGCCGGGCACCCTCGGGGTTGTCGTCCATCACCTCGACGAGGGCCGCGAGGAAGATCTCCGGCTTGCCACCGATTGCGTACAGCGTGTTCACCGAGACCCCAGCCTCGATGGCAAGCTGACGTACGGACGTCGCCGCGTACCCGTCCCGGGCAAACTTCTCACCCGCGACCTGCAGGATTCGCCGCCGGGTGCGGTCGGCCTGCTGTCCACGCAGGGCCGAACGGTAGGCACGAGCCATGGTCACTTCCTGGGGCCGAAGGAGCAACGACAATAGTTGACAAATTGACTGATACGTCGTTTCAGTGAAATCGTAGCCGACAGGGGTGCGACCCGGACGTCGGCCTCCCGGCATCGAGTCCGGTCCCATGACCATGCGCGCCAGCAGGAAGCGAACCCATGAGCAAAGTCATCGTCGCGGCCACCCCACTAGCCGGACACACGTCACCGATGATCCAGATCACCGAAGCCCTCGTGGCCGCCGGACACGACGTCACCTTCCTCGGCGGCGAGCGCTTCACCGACCGGGTGAAGACCGCCGGCGCCCAGATGGTTTCGCTGACCGGCGCGGCCGACTATGACGACCGCCGGCTCAACGAGTTCTTCCCCGACCGAGCCTCCCTGCCGCCGGGCCCTCCGCAGCTCAACGCCGACATCGCACAGGTCTTCGGCAACCCGATCCCCCAGCAGCACACCCAGTTGCAGAGCCTGCTGGAACAGGACCCCGGTCAGATCCTGGTCACCGACCTGCTGTTCCTGGGCGCGTGGCCCAGCGCTCTCGGCGTGGGTCTGCGTCCGCGCCGGTGGGTCTCTCTCGCCATCAGCCCGCTGTACGCCG
>DATINJ010000339.1:0-3128 GCA_035474375.1 Kineosporiaceae bacterium
CTCGGTCGAGCAGGAGGCCGCCCGGGATCTGGTCCGGGCCCGGGATGGCTGTGTCAACTTGAGTTGGCCCCGGTGGGGCGGCCTGATCTGGCCCCGGGTGATCAATCAGTGAGGACTTCGATCGCGTAATCGGCGGGTCGATCGGCGAGGTGGCTGGGGCCGTAGGCCTTGCTGTTCGAGCGCTGGGCTCGTGCGTGGGCGAGTCGGTAGCTGGTGGTGCCTGTTTCGATGATGTGGCCGTTGAAGGTGAGGCGGTCGACGATGGCGGCGCAGAGGCGTGGGTCGGTGAAGGTCTTGGCCCAGCCGGAGAAGGGTTCGTTGGACGCGATCGCGATGCTGTTCTTCTCCTCGCGTTCGGTGAGGACCTCGAACAGCAGTTCAGCGCCGCGTCGGTCGAGCTGGAGGTAGCCGAGCTCGTCGAGCAGGAGCAGGTCGACGCGGCCGTAGCGGGCGACGAGCCGGGACAGCTGGCGTTCGTCGGCGGCTTCGGCGAGCTCGTTGACCAGCCGCGAGGCCAGTGTGTACTTGACCCGGTGGCCGGCTTCGGCGGCGGCGGTGCCCAAGGCGATCAGCAGGTGGGTCTTGCCGGTGCCGGAGTCCCCGATCAGACACAACGGCTGCCCAGCACGGATCCAGTTCCCGGCGGCGAGCTGACCGATGGTGGCCGGGTTGATCGCGGGGTTCGCGGCGAAGTCGAACTCCTCCAACCGTTTCGGCCGGGGGAACCCGGCGGCCCGGATCCGGCGTTCGGCGCGGCGGTGGGTGCGGTCGTCGCATTCGGCCATCACCAGCTCGGCGAGGAACCCGAGGTAGGTCAGCTGCTCGCGTTCGGCGGCGGCGGCGATCTCTGCGAACCTGTCCCTGATCGTCGGCAGTCGCAGGGTGCGGCAGCCGGTCTCGATCGCTGCCGCGACGGCCGGCTCGCTCGGCTGCCGCCGACTGGTGGTGGTCATCCGAGCATCTCCTCAACGGGGTTGGTCTGGGTCTGGGTGAGCAGCTGGTCGTATTGGTGGACGGTCGGCAGCGGCCGCGGATCCGAGGGCAGCACCACGACCCGGTCAGGCTGCTGCGGTGTCGCACGGCGTTTCAGGGCCAGCGCGAGTGGTGTCGGCCCTGTGTCGGGCATGCCTGCGGCTTTGCGGGCTTCGACGGCGACCACGTCGGCGGAGGCGGTCTGGACCCGCAACGCGACCGTCATGGCGGTGATCAGGTCCTCAGAGGGCAGGTGCCGGTGCAGCAGCAGCACCTCCACCATCACCTTCGTGCCGGCACTGTCGCCGAGCAGCCGGCGACACATCGTCCAGAACGCGTCATGGGTGGCGGTGAAGCTGCCAGCGGTCCGGGCTTGCTGCAACGCGGTCGCCCCGGGCAACGCACCGGGCTTGCGTTGCAGGATCTCCAGGTAGTGGTCCAAGATCAACGACTGACCACCCCGGGCGACGACCCGCTCATGGACCGCGATCTGGCGTCGCTTGTCGAAGATCGTGACCGTGGAGGCGCCGAGGCGGACCTTCACGGTTCTGCCGATCAGCTTCGCCGGCACCGAGTACTGGGCTTGGCGGACCGTGACGCGGGCATACCGGTCGACCCGGGGTGTCAACGTGAGCCAGGTCGGGAACGGCTCGCTGGGCAGGGGTCGCAAAGAGGCGCGTTCCAGTTCGCCGTCGTGGCCGACGGTCTGGGGGCGGTTCCCGATCCGGCGGTGCTCGTCCTTGTCGTCAGCGGCCTCCAGGAGCTTGTTGAGCTCGGCGATCGAGTCCACGACCGGCATCGGGACGCAGTGGGTGCGGCGGAACCGGCCACCCTCACCCTCCACGCCGCCCTTCTCGTGAGCGCCGTCGACGCCGGGCTGGCAGTAGAACGCGTCGAAACCATAGGCGGAGCGGAACGCGACCCACCGATCCGACTCGAGCCGGTTCCGGCCGAACAGCACCCGCGACACCGCCGCCTTCAGATTGTCGTAGCGGATCTTGTCGACCGGCACCCCACCCAGCCGCTCGAACGCGTGGACGTGGCCTTCCAGGAACGCCTCCTGGCCCTGGGTGGCGAACGCCCGGTGCGCGGACCGCCCAGACGCCGAGAGCCGCATCGTGAACAGGAATGTCTTGGTCTTCAGCCCGCGCAGGATGATCCACAGATCGGCGAAGTCGACCTCGGCCTCGGCGCCGAACTCGTGATGCTGCGGCACGAACCCCTCCGCGACATTCCGGTTCGCCGCGATCCAGATCTCCGGCCGACGTTTCGCGACGTAGTCCCGCACCGTCGAGTACGACAACCCGTCGGCGCCGTGCTCGTCGACGAGCCGGGCCAGCACCCTGCGGGCCGTGTGCCGCTGCTTCCGCGGTGCCGTCAGGTCGGTGACCAGCATCTGGTCGATCGCCGGCTTGAACGCGTCCAGCACCGGCGCCGACCGCTCAGGGACCTTCCGTTCCGGCGGGATCGCCGACTCCAGCGCCTGCCGCACCGTGCGCCGATGCACGTGATACTTCTCCGACAACGCCCTGATCGACAACCCCTCGACCCGCTCATCGCGTCGGATCGCCGCGAACAGCTCCACCCTCGACTCCACCCCGTGGCCCTTCCATGATCAACAACCGAATGTTGATCACCACCGTCAGGTGGGGCCACTTCAGACCGTCACAACCAGCCCGGCGCGTCACCAAAATGGGGCCAAATCAAGCCGTCGCACCGGGGCCAAATCAGACTGTCACGGCCACCCATGACGCCGATCGCGAAACATTGGCGGCTCGACCTCGGTCACGCACCACCTGAAACTGGTCGACCGCTGCGACACGCAGTTCAGCGACGACGCGATCACGTTGATCCACCAGGTCTCCCACGGACTGCCCCGGGCGGTGAACAACCTCGCCATCCAAGCCCTGGTCGCCACCCAGCGCCGCACCGCCGTCACCGAGGTCACCGCCGAATGAAGAGCACAAGGGCGACGGCTGTCCGATATGCCGCCCTATGACATGGCGTACAGGCCCAAAGCTTCACCCTCGCTCGGCGCTCTCCAGCGAGGCACCGCGATCGTGCGGCGCCGACCCCCACTGCGCCCCCACCCAATCTCTATCGACGTCTTCGCAAGACGCCCCTTCACCGGGCATTATTTCGGGACAGTCATACGG
>DATINJ010000340.1:0-13737 GCA_035474375.1 Kineosporiaceae bacterium
CAAGTGGGTCAAACTGGGCGACCACTTCGCACATGATCCACGCACCCGCGAGGGCACCCATTGGAATTCACCTCACGTTAACGGGTGAACGGGTGGCCGCACAGATCGACCGAAGTCCGCCAACGTACCCTCGCTATGTGACCGACCAGCGCATTGACCCCTTTCCGGCCGACCCCGCCGCCGAGAATTCCGACGCCCGGACCGTGCTTCTCACCCTGACCGGGCCGGACCGGCCTGGCGTGACGACGGCGGTATTTGATGCGCTGTCCCGGCCCGGCGTCGAAGTGCTGGACGTCGAGCAGGTCGTGGTCCGAGGCAACCTGACCCTCGCCGTCCTGGTCACCGCCGGCTGGGACGAGAGCGCGACGATGGCCGGGGTGCACCGCGTCGGAGCCGCCCTCGGAATGCACGTTTCCGGAGTGTCCGGAACCGGGGACAACGCCCCCCGACGGAAGAACCGGCTGCACGTGACTCTGCTCGGCGCACCGGTGCTGCCGGTCGCGGTCGCCGGGGTGGCCGGCCGGATCGCCGAGCAGGGGGCGAACATCGACCGGGTGCGGCGGCTGTCCCGCTACCCGGTGACCACCCTGGAACTCGATGTCTCCGGTGGTGACCCGGATGCCCTGCGCCGCGAACTCACCCTGGAAGCGGCCGCGCACGGGGTGGACGTGGCGGTCTCCCCGGCCGGGCTGGCCCGTCGGGGTCGGCGACTGGTGGTGATGGACGTCGATTCCACCCTGATCCAGGGTGAGGTGATCGAACTGTTGGCCGCGCACGCCGGCCGGGAGGCGGAGGTAGCCGCCGTCACCGAGCGGGCGATGCGTGGCGAGATCGACTTCACCACCAGCCTGCACCAGCGGGTGGCCTGCCTGGCCGGCCTCCGGGAATCGGTGATCTACGAGGTCCGGGCCGCCGTCCGGCTCACTCCGGGCGCGCGCACCCTTTGCCGCACGCTGCTGAGGCTCGGCCTCACCCTGGGCGTGGTCTCCGGCGGCTTCGTCGAAGTGGTCGAGCCGCTGGCGAAGGAACTCGGGATCACGTACGTGCTGGCGAACCGACTGGAGATCGTGGACGGCGTGCTCACCGGCCGGGTACTCGGCGAGGTGGTGGACCGGGCGGCCAAGGCGTCGGCACTACGCCGGTTCGCCGCTGCCGAGCGGCTGCCGCTGTCTCGCACGGTGGCGATCGGGGACGGCGCGAACGACCTGGACATGCTGGCGGCGGCCGGCCTGGGGGTGGCCTTCAATGCCAAACCCCTGGTCCGTAGGCATGCCGACACCGCAGTCAATGTGCCCTATCTGGACGCCGTCCTGTATCTGCTGGGCATTCCGCGGGCCGAGGTGGAGGACGCCGACGCCGAACAGTCCTCCGAGGATCAGCTGAACCTCCGCGCCCAGTAACACCAGCAGCCCGTGATCCCCACCCTTCGGGCAGTGGGCCCGGCACGTTTGCTCTTCAGGCGAGGGCAATCGTGCATGATCACGAGAGGAAGACGGTCAGGCCGGGATGCTGTCGAAAGCGGCGGCGTAGCGGAACTCGCCGTGGTGCACCTGGGGATCGAAGGCGGTGAGCGAGCGGGCCTGGAAATGCGGCGCCCAGGCCGGCTCCGGCGGGATGATCCGGAACTGCTCGGCCAGCACGAATCCGGTGCGCCGGTAGAACCGGGGATCGCCGAGCAGGATCACCAGCGGCTCCTCCAGCGCATCCGCCGCAGCACAAACGGCATGCACCAGCGCCGTCCCGATGCCGATCCGCTGATGGTGCGGCAAGACCGCGATCGGGCCGAGCGCGAGCACCGGGACCTCACCGCGGAGCCGGCCACGGCTGCACAGCACGTGCCCGACCGGGAGCTCGTCCTCCTCCGCAACCAGGCTGAGCCGGGGTAACCAGGCGTCCGGATCCTGCCGGAGCTCATCGACCAGGGTGGCCTCCGGCGCCGGAGCACCACTGCGCGACCCGAAGGCCAGGTCGTGAATCCGATGCACGGACCTCTCGTCACCCGTCCGTTCCCGCCTGATCAGCACTACCCCAGATTGCCAGTCGACCCACAGCCCTGTCAGCGATTTATCCCGGTTCGGGCGACCTATGCTGGCGCAGTGAATCCCGAACAGGACGCCGCGCACCGACTGATTCTGCTGCGGCACGCCAAGTCACAGTGGCCGGACGGCATGCTCGACCCGGACCGGCCGCTGGCCGAGCGCGGCATCGCCGACGCCACCGCCACCGGCCCGATCCTCGCCGGGATCACCGAGTTCACCGAGGCGGACGTGGTTCTCTGCTCCCCCGCCGTGCGCACCCGGGCGACCTGGCGACTGGTGTCGCAGGCCCTGCCGAACCCGCCCACGACCCGGTTCGAACCGCTGGTGTACGGCGCGAGCCCGGCGGAGCTGATCGACCTGATCCGGACGGCACCGGCGCAGGCCCGGACCGTCCTGGTCGTCGGTCACGAACCGACGATGTCCACCACCGCCGAACTGCTCGCCGGGCCGGGCTCACAGCAAGAAGACCTGGCCCGGCTGCGCGCCAAGTACCCGACCAGCGCGATGGCGATCTTCGCAGTGGCCACTGACTGGTCCAGCGTTCAGCCGGGAAGCGCTGTGCTGGAACGCTTTCTGATTCCCCGAGGCTGATCGACTACGCGGTCGGACTGCTCGCCGAGTCGGGTGTGGGCTCCTCGCCGACCGCGCCGTCGGCGTTCTCCCGCAGCACGTCCAGTTGCCCGAGGTGGCGCCCGGTCTCCTCGATCAGGTGCAGCAGAATCCACCGCAGGTTGAAACCCCGCCGGAGCGCGACGTCGTCCAACGACGCCGCCGCGATCACCGCGTCACACAGCGCCGTTTCGGCCGCGTAGTCGGCCAGTAACTGCGCCATCGTGACGTCGGCCGGGACGTGCCATTCGCCGTCCGGGTCGTCGTCCGTCCAGTCGAAGACCAGATCCGGCTGCCCGGCGAAGTCGTCCCGGATCCAGGACCGCTCCACATTCACCAGGTGCCGGACCAGGCCGTGCGGCGTCATCCCGGTCGGTGTCGACACCGACCGCAGCACGGCGTCCTCTGCACCGCTGACCTTCCAAGCGACGAGATCACGCTGCCGCTGCAGGAACCCGATCAATGCCGTCCGCTCGTCACCGCGCGGTGCCGGATCGGTGAGCCCGAACCGAAGACCGTTCTCCGTGCCACTGCTATCGGGCAAGATCAGCCGCCCATCGCGTGCACGCCGCCGTCGACGTGGAAGACCGAGGCGGTACTGGCCGGGAACCAGTCCGACATCAGCGCGACGCAGGCCTTGGCGGTCGGTTCCGGGTCCGAGACGTCCCAGCCGAGCGGGGCCTTCTCCTGCCAGATCTTGTCGAAGTCGGTGAAGCCCGGGATCGACTTGGCCGCCGTGGTCTTCAGCGGCCCGGCCGCGACGATGTTCACCCGGATCTTCTGCGGGCCGAGATCCCGAGCCAGGTAGCGCGAGGTCGACTCCAGCGCCGCCTTGGCGACGCCCATCCAGTCGTAGACCGGCCAGGCGAACCGGGCGTCGAAGGTCAGGCCGACGATGCTGCCGCCGTCCAACATCATCGGCTGCACGGCGACCGCGAGGGACTTGAACGAGAAGGCCGAGACCTGGACCGCGGTGGCGACATCGGCCCACTCGGTCTTCAGGAAGTTCCCGCCCATCGCCGCCTGCGGCGCAAACCCGATCGAGTGCAGGACGCCGTCCACGCGATCGAAGTGCTGCCCGAGCCGCTCCGGCAGGGCGGCCAGATCCTCGTCGTTGGTCACGTCGAGCTCGATCACCGGCGGCGTGGTCGGCAGCCGCTTGGCGATCGTGTTGGTGATCTTGCTGGCCCGGCCGAAGGAGCTGAGTACCACCTCAGCCCCCTCTTGCTGGGCTACTCGAGCCGCGTGAAAGGCGATCGAGGACTCCATCAGCACCCCGGTGATCAACAGCTTCTTGCCGTCGAGCAGACCCATCAACGTTCCTCTCGATTGCTGTGAAAAATCCGGAAGTGTTAGTGACCCATGCCCATGCCGCCATCGACCGGGAGCACGGCCCCGGTGATGTAGCCGGCAGCATCGGACGCCAGGAAGCGGACGGCATTCGCCACGTCATCGACGGCCCCGAACCGGGCGGCCGGGATCGCACCCAGGTATGCCGTGCGCCGCTCCTCGGGCAGGGCGGCCGTCATGTCGGTGTCGATGAACCCGGGCGCCACCACGTTGGCGGTGATCCCCCGGCCGCCGAGTTCGCGGCTGATCGAGCGGGCCATCCCGACCAGCCCGGATTTCGTCGCCGCGTAATTCACCTGGCCCGGGGAGCCGTACTGCCCGACCACGCTGCCGATCAGGATGATCCGGCCGTACCGGCGCTTGATCATCGAACGGCTGGCGGCGCGGACGCACCGGAAGGTGCCACCGAGGTTGGTCGCGACGACGGCCTCGTAGTCGTCGTCACTCATCCGCATCAGGAGCTGATCCCGGGTGATGCCGGCGTTCGCCACCAGCACCTCGACCGGCCCCTGGTCCTTCTCCACCTGCGCGAAGGCGGCCTTGACCGATTCGGTGTCGGTTACCTCACAGTTCACTCCGGCCAGCCCGGCCGGCGGCTCACCGCTCCGGTAAGTGACGGTGACAGCATCGCCGTCCTTGGCCATCGCCTGGGCGATCGCGAGACCGATGCCTCGGTTTCCCCCGGTCACGAGCACGCTGCGGGCAGCCATCAATTTCTCCTCTTTCAGCGTCCGATGCGGCTTCCAACGCCGCGACGCTAGCCGATTGACTCTACTCAGTGCAGCTGCGAGCGGCCCTGGATCGCCATTCAAGGGCCTGGAAGCGGTAGCGTCGAGCTGTGAGAGCCGTGCAGATAACCGCGTTCGGAGGTCCGGAGGTTCTCCGCCTCGCCGAGGTCGATGAGCCAGTGCCCGGGCCGGGCGAAGTGCTGATCGATGTCCAGTCGGCGGGGGTGAACTATGCCGACACCCATCAGGCCGAGGACTCCTACCTGGCGCCGCAGAAATTACCGCTGATTCCCGGCGGCGAGGTGGTCGGGCGGATCCGCAGCGGCGACCGGGCCGGGCAGCGAGTGCTGGCCCTGTTGGCCGGCGCCGGGGGCTATGCCGAGACCGCGGTCGCGCCGTCCGTCCAGGCCTACCCGCTGGACGACGACAGCCTGACCGACGCCCAGGCCCTGGCCCTGCTGGTGCAGGGCACCACCGCCTGGCACCTGCTGCGAACCAGCACCCACTTCAGCCCGGGCGAAACCGTGGTAGTGCACGCGGCCGCCGGTGGAGTGGGCAACATCGCGATCCAGCTGGCCCGCGCCTGGGGAGCCGGCCGGATCATCGGGACGGCGTCCGGAGCGGAGAAATGCGCCCTGGTCGAGTCCCTCGGGGCGGACGTCGCCGTGGACATCTCCCAGACCGAGAACGCCGAGCAGGTCACCGAGGCACTGCGGGGCGCGAACGGCGGTCGGCCGGTCGACATCGTCCTGGAGATGACCGGCGGGCACGTTTTCGACGGGTCGCTGTCCGCGCTGCGACCGCTGGGCCGGCTGGCCGTGTTCGGGATGGCCTCCAAGGTTCCGCCGAGCCCGGTGCAGATCGGCAAACTGATGGCCACCTCCCGGTCGGTGACCGGCTTCTGGCTGATGCATGCGCTCCGGCTGCCCGGTGGCCTCGGCGCCCCGCTGGAGGAGCTGACCTCGATGATCAAGGCCGGGCGGCTGAACCCGATCATCGGGACCAGCTACCCGCTGGCCGAGGCCGCGAAGGCGCACGAGGACCTGCGTAGCCGGCGGACGATCGGCAAGCTGGTGCTGAACGTCGCACCGGGCTCCGAGAA
Organism: Kineosporiaceae bacterium; assembly: GCA_035474375.1. Taxonomy (GTDB): domain Bacteria; phylum Actinomycetota; class Actinomycetes; order Actinomycetales; family Kineosporiaceae; genus JANNPJ01. The sequence continues at coordinate 5,829 of DATINJ010000340.1, forward strand.
GCCCACCGGTGACCAGGCCGAGGCCGCCGAACCGACCGTTCCGAGCTGGGCCGTCGTCCCGGACGAGGCACCGACGGCGGCACAGTTGGCCGCCGTCGAGAGCTTCGGTTCGGCTTCATGAGCCGAGAAGGCTCCCCAGTAGCCCGCGACAGCGGGTCCCGGATCGATCCCGACTTCCTTGCCCTGCCGCTCGACGCCCTGGCCGACGCCGCCCTCCAGCACGCCCGGACGGCCGGAGCCAGTCACGCCGACCTGCGAGTGCAGCGGATGCGCGGCGGGCAGATGGTGCTGCGGGACGCCCGAGTGTCCTCGGCCACGGACAGCACCAGCAGCGGGCTCGCCGTCCGGGTGCTGTTGGACGGGGTCTGGGGATTCGCCGCGACCGATGAGCTCACCCCCGAGGCCGCGGTGCGAACGGCGGAACAGGCCCTGGCGATGGCCCGGATCTCCCGCCCGCTGATGCACGAGCGGGTGGAGCTGGCGCCGGAACCGGTGTACCGGAACGCGGAATGGGTGTCCCGGTACCGTCGGGACCCGTTCGACGTCCCGGTCGAGGAGCGCGCCGCGCAACTGGCCGGCTGGGCCTCGACCTTGCTGGCGGCGCCGATCGTGGATCACGCGGATCTGAGCGTGAACCTGGCCAAGGAGCAGAAGTACTACGCCGACCTGGCCGGCACGGTGACCCGGCAGCAACGGGTGCTGATCGAGCCGGAGATCAGCGTGCTGGCGATCGGGAAGGACGGGCCGGAGTCGATGCGCTCGCTCGGGCCGCCGTCCGCCCGCGGCTGGGAGTACCTCGACGGCGACGGCTGGGACTGGGCCGCTGAGGTCGCCGAGCTGCCGGATCTGCTGGCCGAACGCCTGCGGGCGCCGAGCGTCCAGGCCGGTACCTACGACCTGGTGATCGACCCGAGCAACCTGTGGCTGACGATCCACGAATCGGTCGGCCATGCCACCGAACTGGATCGCGCCCTCGGCTACGAAGCGGCCTACGCCGGGACGTCGTTCGCGACCCTGGACCGGCTGAACAGCTTCCAGTACGGCAGCGAACTGATGTCGATCACCGGTGACCGAACCACCGAACACGGCGGTGCGACCATCGGATTCGACGATGAAGGGGTCGCCACCCAGGCCTGGGACATCGTCTCGGACGGCGTGCTGGTCGGCTTCCAGCTGGACCGGGCGATGGCCGCCAAGTGCGGCTTCGCCGCCTCCAACGGCTGCGCCTACGCCGATTCCGCGCTCAACGTTCCGGTCCAGCGGATGGCCAACGTCAGCCTGCGGCACGGGTCCAGCACGCCGGGATCGGCCGATCTGTCGACCGCCGAACTGATCGCCGGGGTCTCCGACGGCCTTTACGTGGTCGGGGACAAATCCTGGTCGATCGATATGCAGCGGTACAACTTTCAGTTCACCGCGCAGCGCTTCTACCGGATCAGCGGCGGCAAGCTCGCCGGTCAGGTGAAGGACGCCGCGTACCAGGGCTCGACCCCAGCGTTCTGGGGATCGCTGCGGGCGCTCGGCGGCGCCCAGACGTACTACCTGGGTGGCGCGTCGAACTGTGGCAAGGCGCAACCGGGTCAGAGCGCCTGGGTCAGCCACGGCGCACCATCCGCGGTCTTCGAGGGAGTCAAGGTGCTGAACACCCGGGACGAGGGCGCGCGATGAGGGCTACCCGCCTGGCCTCCGCGCAGCTGGTCGAGATCGGTCTGGCGGCCGCGGCGAAGGTCCCGGGCGCCGGCTGTGCCGTGCTCGTCGAGGAGGCCTCGACGGTCAACCTCCGTTGGGCACTGAGCGGCCTGACCACGAACGGGCTGACCGTCGCCCGGTCGGTCACGGTGGTGGTCGGTGCGCCGGTCACCGGTGGAACCGGGGTCGGGGTGCTGACGCGGCAAGGCGTGGACGACGCCGGTGTGGTGCAGCTGGTGGCGGACGCCGCTCGGCTGGCCCGCAACGCCACCCCGGCGGAGGATGCGAACCCGTTCGTCGAGGGCACCGCCTGGACCGGCACTGAGGGCAGCGGCTGGGACGATCCAGCCGCCGAGACCGGTGCGGCGGCCCTGGCCGGCGTGGCCGAGGCCCTTGGCGAGGTGTTCGGTCGATCGGCCGGGCAGCAGCGTGAATCCTTCGGCTTCGCGCTGCACGAGGTGACAACCACCTGGCTGGGCACCAGCGGCGGGTTGCGCTACCGGCATGTCCAGCCTCGCGGCACCATCGAACTCACCGGCAAGGCCGGGGCCCGAACCCGTTCCGCGTGGGTGGGGCAGGGTACTCGGGACTTCTCCGACGTCGACGTGCTGGCGATGGACGACGAGATCGCCACCCGGCTGCGCTGGCAGGAACGGACGATCGCGCTGCCGGCGGGCCGCTACGACACCGTGCTGCCGCCGTCCGCGGTCGCCGATTTCATGGTCTATTACCTGTGGTCCTCGGACGCCCGTTCGGCCTTCGAAGGCCGCAGCGTCTTCGCCAAGCAAGCTGGCGGCGCCTCGGGCGAGACCCGGCTCGGCGAGGCTCTGACTGCCGTTCCGCTGGCCCTCTACAGCGATCCGCACCACCCGGGCCTGGAGTGCGCCGACCGGGTCCTCACCGGCTCCTCGTCGCCGATGGCCTCAGTCTTCGACAACGGCCTGCCCACCCAGCCGGCAACCTGGCTGGACTCCGGCCGGATCGCCGCGTTGCCGACCACCCGGCACACCGCCGCGATGACCGGTCTGCCGGTCGTCCCGGCGGCGGACAACCTGATCCTGGAGGCCCGCACCGGCACCGGCAGCACGCTTGACCTGGTCGCCGGGATGGACCGCGGATTGCTGCTGACCTGTCTGTGGTACATCCGCGAGGTCGACCCGCAGACACTCTTGCTGACCGGCCTGACCCGGGACGGCGTGTACGTCGTCGAGGGCGGCGAGGTGGTCGGAGCCAGCACGAACTTCCGGTTCAACGAGAGCCCGGTGGACCTGCTTTCTCGGGTCCAGGCGGCGGGCACGAGCGGGATCACGCTCCCCCGGGAGTGGGGCGAGTGGTTCACCCGGACGTCGATGCCCGCCCTGCAGATCGAGGGTTTCAACATGTCCACGGTGTCCGAGGCGTCCTGATCCGGTCTGCCGCGGCCGGTCCGAACCGGCCGCGGCCCTGACCTGTCCGGACTGACCCGCGCTCCTGTCCGGACTGACCCGCGCTGCCCGGGTTGGAGCACTGGCGTACCGTGACGGTGTGAACAGTGGCCGGTCGCCCAGCGCCCCCAGGCAAGGCCCGCAGCGGCGACCCGCGCCGCCGGTGGTGCACACGATCACCGGTGCTGCGCAGGCGCACTCGGACGATCTGGACGCCCGGATCAAGCGCTACCTGTTCTCGATGGCTCTGCGCACCGCGTGCGTCATCCTGGTACTGGTGATTCACAGCCCGATTCGTTGGGTTTTCGCGGTTCTCGCGATCGTTCTGCCGTATGTCGCCGTGGTGATGGCGAACGCGGCCGGTGGACGGCGTCGTCGCTAAGCCAGACTTGAGATCTAATGCATCGGCCGAACGTACGAACTCAGAGTCACTCGAAAAGACCGCCTAATTGGCGGCTCACCGTGACATCGACTCGTGTCATACTGAGCTTGCGCGTTCTGCATCCCCCGTCGGGACGCGCACCTGGACGCCGGGCGGCATCCCCCGTGGCCGCCCGGCGTCCGCCTTTTGGGAGACTTGCGCTGTGATCCAGCTGCCCGGCGAATCCCCCGCCCCCACCGAGACGATCTGCAGCGCTCGCGGCTGCCGTCGTCTTGCGACCTGGGGCCTGCTTTGGAACAACCCGAAGCTGCACCCTCCGGAACGCCGGAAGGTCTGGACCGCCTGCGATGATCACCGCGCTGACCTGGAGAGCTTCCTGCGCTCGCGAGGTTTTCTACGCGACACCGTGCCGGTGGAGGAAGTTCCGTGAGCGTCACCGCCGCACCTGCGCAGCAGTCCCCGGCCGGCCGGGGTCGACTGCGAACCGCTCGATCTGCGCTCGGACTGCTCACCGAGCAAGCCTGGCTGGGTGCTCTGCTCGGGGTCGTCGTCCTCTCGATCGTCTTTCTTTTCCTCGGCCGCTGGCAGTACCACCGGCACGAGGCTCGATCAGCCCGGAACAATCTGGTAAATTTGAACTACTTTGCCCCACCAGTTACTTTAAGTGACTTACTGCCCGCTGTCCGGGAGCGCCCTTCCACCCCGCTGCCGAAGAACGTGGAGTGGCGGCAGGTCACCGCCAAGGGCAGTTACCTGACCCAGCACACTGTGCTGCTGCGCAACCGCCCGCAGAACGACCAGAACGGGTACAACATCGTGGTGCCGTTCCGGACCACCGAGGGTCCGATCCTGCTGATCAATCGCGGCTGGATCCCGTCCGGCTCGATCAGCGCCGCCGAGCCGGACACCGTTCCCGCCCCGCCGAGCGGTCAGGTTCAGGTGGTGGCACGGTTACGCCCGTCCGAACCGACGACGACCCGCCCTGCCCCGGCCGGGCAGGCGAACCGGATCGCGGTCCGTCAACTGGCCGCCGCGCTCGACCCGACGGATGCCCGGCAGGTGGTGAACGCCTACGGGCTGGTGGTCAGCGAGATGCCGAAGCCCGCCCTGGCCCCGGAACTGTCGACCAAACCGGATCCCGGACTGGGGATCAACCTGGCCTACGCCGTCCAGTGGGTGGCGTTCGCGGTCGCCGCCTACGTGCTCTTCGGGGTGGCCATGGTCCGTGAGGTAAGGCGCCGCAACGGCGAGGAGCCGCAACCGCTGCGGGTACCGTGGCGCCGCCGGGAACGCGACGAGTACGACGAGGCCTGAGCTTCAGCCGACCCGCCACTTCGACCGACCCAGCGCTTCGGCTGACCTTGACGGCCAATTCGCTCGGCTTCCAAAACCGTGGCGATCATGCACTTGGGAGGCGCGTCAGCGCCGGCGTGCCCACTCATGGACCGCGATCATGCACGGTTGCCCACTCATGGACCGCGATCATGCACGGTTGCCCACTCCCAAGGCGGGCAACCGTGCATGATCACCGCAGAAGTGGGCAGGGCCGAATAAGCCAGCGGGGTCTTCGGCTCGCTTGGGTCAGGGCTTCCGCTCGCGGAACGGGTTCGCCCGGTAGACGCCGAGAATCCGCACGTCGGCGAAGAAGCTGAGCTCCTCGAACGCTCGCCCGACCGGGAGCTCATCGGGATGCCCCTCGATGTCGGCGAGGAACTGAGTGGCCGTGAACTCGCCTTTCACCATGTAACTTTCCAGCTTTGTCATGTTCACCCCGTTGGTCGCAAACCCGCCGAGCGCCTTGTAGAGGGCGGCCGGCAGGTTTCGCACACTGAACACGAAGGTGGTGACGATCGGGCCGATTCCTGCTGCCGCACGCAGGTTTTCCATCGAGAGGATGATGAACCGGGTGGTGTTGTGATCCTCGTCCTCGACGTCCTCGCGGAGGATCTCCAGCCCATAGACCTCGGCCGCCAGCCGGGAGGCGATGGCCGCCTGGGTCGGGTCCTTGAGCTCCGCGATCTCGCGAGCGCTACCGGCCGTATCGTCGGCGATCACCGCGGGCAGGTTCAGCTCGCGCAACGTGCCCCGGCACTGATCGAGCGCCTGCGGGTGGCTGCGGACAGCGGTGATCTGCTGCAGCTTGGTACCGGGCAGAGCAAGCAACTGGTGGCGAACCGGCAGGAAGTACTCGCCGATGATGTTCACCTTGGACTGCGGAAGCAGATGATGGATGTCAGCGACCCGCCCGGCCGTGGAGTTTTCCACCGGGATCATCGCGAGATCGACTTCGCCGCTTTCGAGCGCGGCGAAGCACTCCTCGAAGGTCCGATACGGGACAGGCTGATAATCGGGGTAGACGTTCCGGCAGGCGATATGGGAATTTGCTCCCAGTTCACCCTGGAACGCGATCCGCTTGCGACTCATCATTGTCCGGCAATCATGTCATGGCTCCAGTGAACGACTCACCCCCTGCACCAGCGTCCGACCGGCACCATAGAGTGATTAGGAGCTAACGTGCCGTAATCGAAGATGCCTGAGATTGAGGCGAGAACGGAATCAGGACGATGGATCTAGGTCTCAGTGACCGGGTGTACGTGGTGACCGGGGCCTCCCGGGGCCTGGGCCGGGCCTGCGCGGAGTTGCTCGTCGCGGAAGGCGCCCGGCTGGTGCTCTGCGCCCGGGACGACGACGAGCTCAAGGCCACTGCGGCGGCTCTGGGCGGACCCGAGCGAGCGATCGCGGTCAGCGGCGACATCGGCCAGCCGGGCATCGAGACCTGCCTGGTGGCCGCCGCAATCGCCCGCTACGGCCGGCTGGACGGCGGGCTGATCAGCGTCGGTGGCCCACCGCACGGCACGGTGCTGGACCTGGACGACGGAGCCTGGCGGACGGCCTTCGAGCAGACCTTCCTCGGCCCGTTGCGGATGGCCCGGACGATCGCCAACCTGGCCTCGCGCGAGGGCGGCTCGATCGTGCTGGTGCTGTCCACCTCCGTGAAGGAACCGCTGCCCGGGATGGGCCTGTCCAGCGGCCTGCGGCCCGGGCTGGCGATGGCCGCCAAGTCTCTGGCCACCGAGTTGGGCCCGCGCAACGTCCGGGTGAACGGCATCCTGCCGGCCCGGATCGACACCGACCGGGTACGGGAGCTGGATGCCGCGAGCGGCCGTCCCGACGACGTCCGCCGTCAGCACGAGGCCCGGATCCCGCTCGGCCGGTACGGCGAACCCCTGGAGTTCGCCCGCCCGGCGGTCTTCCTGCTCTCCCCTGCCGCCAGCTACGTCACCGGCACGATGCTCGTCGTCGACGGCGGCTCCTCTCATTCCCTCTAGCGGTTTCAGCGCTGAAGTGGTCTCGGGTTTTGACCCTGGCAAGGGGTCAACTCGCGAGACCACTTCGGAGCCGTAGAGCGGCCCGGATCTCGGCGATCACCTCGGCCGGCCGGTCTGTCAGGTCTTGCCAGGTGAAGTGGAGCACCAGGTAGCCCGCTGTCACCAGTCGGTTCTCGCGGCGGCGGTCGGCAACGAAAGCAGCCTGGGACCGGTGTGCTCGCCAGCCATCCACCTCGACAACTACCCGCGCCTGCTCAAACCGGAGATCGACGACACCGATCAGCCCTTGCTCGTCGAGGACCGGTGCATTCGCCGTCCAACCGGATATCCCGGCCGCGCGCAACAGGTCGTGCATCCGGAACTCGGCATGGCTTACCGCACCACCGGCCACCAGGTCGGCGATCCGACGCAGCTGGGCGGTGCCGTACCACCTCGGCCGCGATCCGATCGCCGCCAGCAGGCCTTCGTGATCAAGGATTCGCCCGTTCGTCACCCAGGCCCACAGATCGAGGGCAGGCCCGAAGTCGTAGGCAGCCAGGCAGTCCACCGCCGTCCGCGCGGGCGTGGTGAGCCGTAGTCCGCAAGCGCCGTCCTGAATCTCGCTCTCCGCCAAGCGCAGAAGGTGAGTGCGGATCCGGCGGCCGGCAGCACTGTGGGTGCCGATGATCACGTGGCAGTAGGGCGCCGCCTCATCCGGGTTTGGGTCCGGAAAACCGTGCAGCCCAGCTGCCGTCCGGTGGCTGATCACGATCCCTCGCATGCTGAGCCGCGCTGCCATCGCCAACTGGAAAGGCGTCCAGCGCGGACGTGGCTCGGCGAGCGCCCGACCGGCGACGTACACCCAGCGCCGGGCCGCGATCCGGCGCCGAACGGTCCGCGCCGTCCACCCCTCACGACGGGCCTGCTCAGCGGTGAACATCCCGCCTTGGCGCAGCGCGATCTTCGGCACGGTTGGCGTTGTGGAAGCACTCATGGCGCCACCGTGCCCGCTCACCCAGGCCACCGGGTCGCTCAATCCCGATCTGTGAACTTCCGGCCCGTCCTACCGCCTGTGGAGGAAAAGACCGACCTGAAGTGGTCTCGGG
>DATINJ010000341.1:0-45795 GCA_035474375.1 Kineosporiaceae bacterium
TACCTAGCCACCGCTGCACACGTGATTTGGCCCCGCCAGAGGTTCGGGTGCGTGTTTAGCCGTGGAAAGGTAGGCGCCCGACCGGGACGGGGGCTGACCCGGATGGGGTGGCGCCGGGGCGGGTCGCTGTCGGTGCGGGAGCTCGGGCCTGCAGGAGGCGGGGCCGGTGTGCTGCCGGGCTGCCGGTGGGGGAGCCGGGGCCTGCGGAGCTGGGGTGTCGCCGAGTAGGCATGTGCCGGACCAGTTCGAGTGATCGCCAGCTGCGCCCGCCTTTCGACCCTTTCGCGACACAAAACCGGGCATAGCTGGTGATCTTTGCGAAGGTGGTGCCAAACGAACTGCCGGGCTCCAAGGGGAGCCCGGCAGCAGAGGTGCCTTCATCCCGCAGGATGACCCTCGCGGGGTCGTGCTGCGGGAAGAAGTGCGGTGATGCGGTGGTGCGGAGTGCGGTGATGCGGAGGAGATCAGTGCGTGCCGGCGGTTACCTGGGGCTGTTCGCCACCGCTGGCGGACAGCTCCTCGTGCCCGTGATGCTGAGCCTCCAGCAACTCGGCGGGGGTCACCGGCTCGACCCGATCCTCGAAGTAGAACCGGCTGACCCTCTGCCGTAGACGGTTGAGCAGGCCACCCGGTCGCCGGACGCCGCTGCCGTCCGTGGCGGACTCCAACTCGGCCGGATGAGTGCTCTCGAACTGCACGAGCGTCCAGCGGTCTTCGGCCGACAGCGGCGCGTGCAACTCGAACACCTCGCCGTCCTCGGTCCGGAAGACTCGCCCGGTCTCTCGACCGTGCAGCACCTTTTCCCGGTCCTTGCGCTGCAAGCCGAGGCAGATCCGCTTGGTGATGACGTAGACCAGCGGGGGCAGGACGAAGACCAGGACCCGCAGCGTGTAGGTGATGTCGTTGATCGACAGGCGCAGGTGGGTGGCGACGATGTCGTTACCACCGGCGATCCACAGCAACACGTAGAAGGTCAGCGCCATCATCCCGAGCCCGGTACGGGTGGGGGCGTTGCGCGGCCGGTCGAGGAGATGGTGTTCGCGCTTGTCGCCGGACGCCCAGGCCTCGATCGCGGGGTAAGCGATGGCCGCGGTGGTCAAGACGCCCGGCAGGATCAGGGCCGGTATCGCGATGTTCAGCGACAGCGTGTACCCGAACGCCGCGATCTCGAAGTACCCGGACATCAGCCGCACCGCGCCGTCCATGAAGCCCATATAGAAGTCGGGCTGGGCGCCGGCGCTGATTGGTGACGGGTCGTAGGACCCGTAGAGCCAGATCGGGTTGATCGTGAAGAACGCCGCCATCAGCGCGGTGACGCCGAAGACGATGAAGAAGAACCCGCCGGCCTTGGCCGTGTAGATCGGGAACAGCGGGTAACCCACCACATTGTCGTTCGTCCGGCCCGGGCCGGGGTACTGCGTGTGCTTGTGCACCACCACCAGGATCAGGTGGAAAGTGATCAACGCCAGCATGATCGCGGGCAGCAGCAGCACGTGGATCGTGTAGATCCGGGGGATGAACGCTTCGCCGGGGAACTCGCCGCCGAAGAGGAAGAAGCTGACATACGAGCCGACCACCGGGATGGCCAGAATGATCCCGGACGCGATCCGCAGGCCGTTGCCGGAGAGCAGGTCGTCGGGGAGCGAGTAACCGAGGAAGCCTTCGAACACCGCGAGAATCGCGAGCAGGACGCCGATGGCCCAGTTCAGCTCGCGCGGCTTGCGGAAGGCGCCGGTGAAGAAGACCCGGAACATGTGAACGATGATCGCGACGACGAAGATCAGCGCGGACCAGTGGTGAATCTGACGCAACAGCAGGCCGCCACGCACCTCGAACGACAGGCGCATGGTCGAGTTGAAAGCTTCAGAGACTTCCTGGCCCTGCAGCGTGGAGTACGGACCGGTGTAGGTCGTGACCCCGGTGCTGGGAATGAAGAAGAACGTCAGGAAGGTGCCGGTGAGCAGCAGGATGATGAAGCTGTAGAGCGCGATCTCACCCAGCATGAACGACCAGTGGTCCGGAAAGACCTTGCGAGCGAAAGTTTTCGTGAGCTTGCTGGCACCGATCCGCTCGTCGAGAAAGTTCCCGACGCCAGCCGCAGGTGAAGTCGTGGTGCTCATCCGCGCTCCCAAAAGCTCGGGCCGACAGCCTCGGAGAAGGGGCCCTTGGCCACTAAATATCCCTCGTCATCGACGGTGATCGCCAGTTGTGGCAGCGCCCGCTTCGCCGGTCCGAAGATGACCTTGCAGTTCTGGGTGAGGTCGAAAGTCGACTGGTGGCACGGGCAGAGCAGGTGGTGGGTGCGCTGTTCGTACAGGGCGACCGGGCATCCCACGTGGGTGCAGATCTTCGAGTAGGCGACGATCCCGTTGTACGAACCGGGCACCGATTCGGCGGCAAGCAGTTCCGGCTCAAGCCGGATCAGCAGGACGGCGGCCTTGGCCCGCTCGTTCAGCAGATCCTCGGCCTTCTCTTCCAGGCCTTCGGGCATGATGTGGACGACCGACCCCAGAGTGAGGTCGGAGGCCTTTACCGCACCTCCGCCTGGCTGGTCGCGCTCCAGTCGGATGCCTTCCTTCCAGAAGGTCTCCGACAGGTGCTTGCCGGGCATCGGCCCGGTGTCGCGCAAGAGCACCAGCGCGGGGATCGGGAACATCGCCATCGCGCCGATCAGCGTGTTGCGAATCAGTGGACGGCGAGCGATGCCGGACTCGTCGGCACCGAGCTTGAGAATCGCGGTGGCCTCGGCCCGCTCTTCATCGGTGCCGCGCTGCAAGTGCCGGTATTCGATCCGCTCCTCGTCCGGCATCAGGGTCTTGGCCCAGTGCACCGCACCGGCGCCGATGCCGAGCAGGGCGATCGCCAGACCACCACCGAGCAACTGGTTCGACAGCCGGAGTTGGTCCAGGCTCTCGACGAAGCTCATGTTGTTGTACTCAAGCTTGACCGCGAAATACGCGACCAGCAGCAACACCGTGCCGACCATCGACAGCGTGAACAGTGCCGCTACCTGACGTTCGGCGCGTTTGGCTGCCTTCGCGTCGGTATCGGCCATCCGGTGCTGATGAGCCGGTAGACCAGGGTTCTCGAACCGGTCCGGGACCTGGTCGCCCCGGGTCGCGACGGCCGAATCGTCATGATCATCGTGCGCAGGCATCGTTCCACCAGTCTCGTCGTTCATGAAGACTTCGCCCCCAGCCAGGTGGCGAAGCCCAGCAGGATTCCCAGTGCGACCAGCCAGGCCACCAGGCCCTCGCTTACCGGCCCGATTCGGCCGAGAGACAGGCCGCCCGGGTTCGGCGTGCTGTTGATCTGGTCGAGGTAGGCGATGACATCCTTCTTCGCCTGCGGATCGATCGTCTTGTCGTTGAAGACCGGCATCGACTGCGGGCCGGTCACCATCGCCTCGTAGATGTGGGTCTCGCTCGTCTTGCTCAGGTCGGGCGCGTACTTGCCCCTGGTAAGGGCCCCGCCCTTGCCTGCGGCTCCGTGACACATCGCGCAGTTGGTCCGGAAGATCAGCGCACCGCGGGACACGTCACCGGAGGCCGGGTCCACCGCTGCGGCATCCGGAATGGCCGGGCCGGCGCCGAGACTGGCGATGTACGCAGCCAGCTGGGTGGTGTCCTCGTCGGACAACCGACGGGGGGCCTCGGGAGCCTGCGGTCCACTCTGTTGCAGCGGCATCCGGCCCGTGCCCACCTGGAAGTCGACGGCGGCCGCTCCCACCCCGACCAGGGACGGAGCATTGTTCCGGCCCTCGGCGTTCATGCCGTGGCAGGTGGCGCAGTTGGCCTGGAACAACTTGCGGCCGGCGGTGACGTCCTGGCTCACGGTGCCTGCCGCGTCCGCCGTGCCCGGCAGCACGGCGGCATAAGCCATGCCCGTGATGACCAGACCTAACAGAACGAGCAGGGCCGTGGCCAGCGGGTGTCGCCGCCGGGCAGCGAGTGCGGTCACGATGAGGATCTCCTACATCCGGAGGCCGGTAAGGGCAGGCTGGACATGATCACTGGATCACGTAGATGACGAAGAACAGGCCGATCCAGACGACGTCCACAAAGTGCCAGTAGTACGACGTCACGATCGCGCTGACAGCCTCTTTGTGACCGAAGCGCTTGGCCGCGAAGCTCCGGCCGATGATCAGCAGGAAGGCGATCAGCCCGCCGGTGACGTGAAGCCCGTGGAAGCCGGTGGTCAGGAAGAAGACCGAGCCGTAGCCGGACGAGGCGAGGGTCAGGTTCTCGCTGAACAACTCCGCGTACTCGAAGACCTGGCCGGCGATGAAGAGCGCGCCCGCGGCGTAGGTCAACAGGTACCACTCGCGCATACCCCAGTTGCGGAAGCCGTGCGCCCGGGTCCAGGGCGTCCACCAGGCACCCAGCGCCGAGGGCTGGAAGCGCTCAGCGGCGAAGACTCCCATCTGGCACCAGACCGAACTCAACACCAGATTGACGGTGTTGGCTGCGGAGAAGGGAATGTTGAGCTTCAAGGGCTCGCTCTGCCACAGATCCGGTTGGACCGACCGGATTGTGAAATACATCGCGAAGAGTCCCGCGAAGAACATCAACTCACTGGCGAGCCACACGATCGTGCCGACCTGAACCATGTTCGGTCGGTTAAGGGTCGCGTGAACGCTCGGCCCGGGAGGGCTGTCTACTGCCGATACGGAGGCCACGGCGGCCATTATTGCCGTACCCGGCCACGGTTGCCTGGTTGGGGGTACAACCGTCGGGCGCGCCGTGGCGTAACGTGCTTCCGGGAGGGTGTGGATCAACCGCCCTGGGCCGTTTTCGGCAGCCCGGAAACCGGTCGCCGATCAGGTCGGGAGCCCCTCGCGCCGAGACTGCCGAGAGGCTGCGGGCGCACACCGGTACGATCGCGATCGACACGCAGGCAGACGCCCGGAGCCGCCAAGTCATCGTCACGACGGGCCCGCCACTACTGGCGGGCGACGCTGGTGGCCGGGCGGGCAAACGACCTCGGAGACGACGGATGACGAGCACCTCGGCCCACCCCGACGCTGCAACCCCCGCGCGGGCTGGGCTTACCCCAGCCTCCGGCGAGGACGCAGGCGGACAGCAATTGGTGCCGGTGGGCGACCCCGGTCCGCACGGCCACCCTGACCCGCGCCTGGCGGGCACGGCGCCGATCTCCGCGCCCCGGCCGGTCAGCGTCCTGCTCTACAGCGACGACGTCGACACCCGGACTCAGGTGCGGATGGCCATCGGCCGAAAGGTGGCCTCCGATCTGCCGCCGGTGGACTGGACCGAGTGCGCCACGGCGGCCGCGGTGATCTCCGCCGTTGACTCGTCCGGGTTCGACGTCCTGATTCTGGACGGCGAGTCCGCGCCGACCGGTGGCCTGGGACTGTGCAAGCAGTTGAAGGACGAGATCTTCGAATGCCCGCCGATCCTGGTGCTGACCGGCCGCCCCCAGGATGCCTGGCTGGCCACCTGGTCACGGGCGGATGCCGCGCTTCCGCACCCGCTCGACCCGCGAGCGCTGGCGTCGGCAGTCGCCGGTCTCGCGCGTCGCCGCCGAGGCTGACGGCATGCCTACCGCACCCACCTGGCCGAACCTGATCACCTCGCTGATCAGCGGCAATGACCTGTCCCGCGGCGAGGCCGCCTGGGCGATGGAACAGGTGATGACCGATGGGGCGAGCCCGATCCAGCTGGCCGGCTTCCTGGTAGCCCTGCGGGCCAAGGGTGAAACCGTGGACGAGCTGGCCGGGCTGGTCGAGGTGATGCTCAAGCACGCCGTGCGGATCGAGGTTCCCGGGCCCAGCCTGGACATCGTCGGTACCGGTGGGGACCGATCAAGATCGGTCAACATCTCCACGATGGCCTCGATCGTCGTCGCCGGTGCCGGTCACCGGGTGATCAAGCACGGCAACCGGGCCGCGTCGTCGGCCTCCGGCGCTGCCGATGTGCTGGAAGCGCTGGGCGTTCGACTCGACCTGCCTCCGGGTCGGGTCGCCGAGCTCGCCACCGAGGTCGGGATCACCTTCTGCTTCGCCGGGGTGTTCCACCCATCGATGCGGTTCGCCGGCCCCACCCGCCGCGAACTCGGCGTCCCCACCGTCTTCAACCTCCTCGGACCGCTGACCAACCCGGCGCAGCCGGGGGTATCCGCGATCGGATGTGCGGATGTGCGGATGGCCCCGCTGATGGCCGGGGTGCTCGCCGACCGGGGTGACTCGGCGCTGGTGTTCCGCGGGGACGACGGTCTGGACGAACTGTCCACCACGTCGCCGTCCCAGGTCTGGCAGGTGCAGAGCGGTGTGGTGACGACGCTTCGGTTCGACCCGGCCGACGTCGGACTGCCCCGAGCCACGCTTGACGATCTGCGCGGCGGCGACGCCGCGCACAATGCCGAGGTCGTGCGCAACCTGCTGGCCGGCCAGCAGGGACCGATCCGCGACGCCGTCCTGCTCAATGCCGCGGCGGCCCTGGTGGCAGCCGGGGTGGGCGAGGGCGACCTGGTGAAACGGATCACCAGCGGCCTGGAACTGGCGAACCAGTCGGTCGATTCCGGCGCTGCAGCCGACGTCCTCCAACGCTGGATCGCCGCTTCGAGTTCATGATTCGCGAGTGCTGCGGCGCTTGTGGCACTGCCTTCCCTCGTCGGCCAACGGGGACTTCGTCCGTGCTGACCTCCTCAGTCCAGGCAGCGCCGCGCCACAGCACTCGCTCATGGCAGGTGTCTTTGTAGGTGGTCACCTGGTCGTGGCCGCAAGACCGGCATCGGCAAGACGGCACCAGCAAGACCGGTTGCCGTCAAGATCGCCAATTATGCCCTCGTTTGGGTCGATAAAGGGCACCTTCGGGGGCGTAGCTGGCGATCACTGCGGTGCGGACAGGCGGGCAAACGAACCTCGCGAAATGGTCGCCCGGATTGACTCACCTACCGGGTCAATCCGGGCGCCCAGTTCGCACATGAGGCATCCGACACGGGAGCGGCTAAGTCAGTTTGGAGCGGCCTAAGCCAGTTTGAGCCGGCTAAGCCAGTTTGGAGCGGGCTTGGGCGGCGCCGGCGATGGGCCAGGCCCAGGTGCCGTCTAGCTCGACCAGGCGGGTGCCCGGTTGTTCTAGCCAATTCATCACCAGCTCGGTCTCCTCTGGATGGGCGGCTGGTAGCGGAAACGAGTTGGGGAGCACGACCTCGCCGGCGAGCTTGAGCGCCTCTACGTAGGGCATCGGGTTGGCCCCGGGCGGGCTCAGGCTGGTGCCGGCCAGCCGGCCGTACCTCACCAGGACGATCTCCCAACCGCCGCGGTCGCGGCGTCGGGCGCCGACCAGATGGGCGATGGCGGCGATCGGGCCCATTCGTTGCGAGCGCGCGGCGCCGCGCAGGTAGGCCAGCAGCCGGTCTCGATGTACTGCGGCCTCCTCGTAGCGCTGTGCCCCGGACAAGGCGGCGGCCCGCAACAGGTTGGCTTGGACCACCGGATCGGCCTCGGTCAGGATCGCCGTCCGGACCTGGTCGACGACGAGCTGATACCCGGCGACGTCGATGCCACCGGTACAGGGCGCGTTGCAGCGGCCGATCTCGGCGAGGATGCAGGCGGCCGCTCCCGGCTGTGGCCGTCGCGGAAGCTTGGCGGTGCAGCGGCGCAGCGGAAAGGTCTCATGCAAGGCGGCTACCGCCAGTTCGGCCTGCTCCCGGGAGGAGAACGGGCCGGAGTAGGTGGCGCCGTCCGGCTGGACCTCACGGACCACCGACAGCCGCGGGAAGGCTTCGACCGTGAGCTTCAGCCAGGGCGCGCGCTCGGGGCGCCGGGACCGCCGGTTGTACGGCGGGGAGTGCTCCGCGATCAACCGGATCTCGCGGACCCTGGCCTCCAGCGTGGTGGCGCAGGGCACCGGGCTGACGCTCGCGGCGCGGGCCACCATCTCGCGGATCCGGCTGCGCTGCTCCGCCGCGGTGAAGTAGCTGCGGACCCGGGCCCGGATATCGACCGACGTCCCGACGTAGAGCACCCGGCCTCGCTCGTCTCGGAACAGGTAGACGCCCGGGCCGTGCGGCAAGTGATCGGCAAGGTGCCGTTTGCGGCGGGTGCTCTCGGGCACCTTGGCGGAGTACGAGCGCAACTCGCCGAGCGAGGTCACCCCGAGCGAGCCGATCCGCGCGAGCAGAGCATGCAGCACGTGCACGGTAGCCCGGGCATCGGTGAGGGCCCGGTGGTCTGGAGTGACGGGCGAGCCGAAAAGCCTGGCCAGAGTGCCGAGCTTCCGGTTCGGGGCTTCATCTTTGCTGACAATGTGCCGGGCCAGCCGGACGGTGTCGATCACGGTGGCACTCGGCCAAACCTGCCCGGTGCGTTGGCAGGCGCCCTTCAGGAAGCCGATGTCGTACGGGGCGTTGTGCGCCACCAGGACCGAGCCCGCGATGAATTCCAGGAACGACGGCAGTACGGCCGACAGTGTGGGGGCATCAGCCACCATCGAATCGGTGATTCCGGTGAGGACGGCGATGAACGGTGGGATGGCCATGGGTGGCCGGACCAAGGTCTGGAACTCGCCCAGCCGCTCTCCGCCGCGGACCTTCACCGCGCCGATCTCGGTGATTCCGCCGTCCTGTGGGGTGCCGCCGGTGGTCTCCAGGTCGAGCACCACGAAGGTGACCTCGGCCAACGAGAGCGCATCGGCTTCGGTGGCGCCCGAGACCGCAGCCAACGGCTCCAGCCACAGCGGATCTTGCTGTGGTGGTGTCGGCGGCGGCGAGATGCTCATGAAACGACCGTACGGCCGGCCACCGACATTTTCGGTCGGCGCGTTCGGGCAGGGGAGCGCACCCGGTGCGAACCGGAGCGGAGAACACCGGGAGTCGGGAATTCTGCGCAGGTCGTTGTCGGTACTGTCGAACTAGTGCCGACCGCGGAGCTGCTGTCCGGCTGTGGTCGGACGGATGCCTGGAGGTCGACCCGTGACCAGCGATGAGCCCGGTGTGGCTGCGGAGCCGCTGGATCAGGTCCCGACGCTGCCGACCCCGGTCCGTCGGGCCGTGGTCGAGTTCGCCGCCGACGTCCTCGGGGCGCTGACCGAGGTCGAGGTCCCGACCGGGCTGCGCAAGATCCGCAACTTTGCTCCCGCCCGCCGGGCCCAGGCCGGGTCCGCTCCGCTGGCGATGGCGCTCGAGCGGGACTCCGGCTTTCGACTGCAGGTGGCGATCGCCTGGCGCGGGCTCAACCCGGAACTGGCCGCCATGGTGGCGACCGGCCAGATGGCGCCCGCTCTGGACCCGGTGCTCGCCGCCGTCGGGATCTACCTGTGTCGCCCGGAGCACTGGCAGGAGCAGTTGAGTCAGCGGTTGGCGGTGATCGCCGGGGAGGAGGAGACCAGCGGTCAGCGCGAACGCGCTGACGCCGACCGGGACGAGTCGACCGCCTTGCGCAAAGCCCTGATCCAGGCCCAGGAGGAAGCCGCTGCGGCGCAGGCGGCACAGGCGGAACTGGTGGAGGAGCTGGCCAAGCTGCGGCGTGAACAGCGCCGGCTCCGGGCCGATGCCGACCGGGCCCGGGCCGCCACCCGCGAGGTCGAGCGCCGGGCGGCGCAGGAGCAGGAAGCCCTGGTCGCAGCGCTGGCCGAGCGTGGCGAACACGTCCAGCAGTCCGAGCGACAGGCTCAGGAAGCGCAGGAGCAGTTGGCGGTCGCCCGGCGCTCGGCCCGGGACGGCAAATCGCTGGCCGAGGTGCGAACCCGACTACTGCTGGACACCATCGTCGAGTCGGCCTCCGCACTACGCCGCGAACTCGCCTTGCCGCCGGCAACCCAGACCCCGGCGGAACTGGTGGCCGAGCAACTGATCAGCTCGGAGCCGTCGACGGCGATCGTCCAGGCCCGCGGCCGGGCCGGCGATGATCCGGAATTCTTGGCGGAGGTGCTCCGGTTACCTCGTACCCATCTCCTGGTGGATGGCTACAACGTGACGATCGAAGGATTCGGTTCGCTTCCGCTGGTGGACCAGCGACGGCTGCTGATCGACGGGCTCTCGGCGCTGGCCGCCCGGACCTCGGCCGAGATCACCTGCTGTTTCGACGGCGCCGAGGTGGAGGGCCGGACGCAGGGCCTGGTCCGGGGGGTGCGGGTGCTCTTCTCCGACCCCGGAACGACGGCAGACGACCTGATCGGCCGCCTGGTCCGGGCAGAGCCGCCAGGCCGGGTTCTGGTGGTGGTCTCCTCGGACGGTGAGGTGATCGCCTCGGCGGTCGCGGCCGGTGCCCGATCATTCCGGTCGGCAGTGCTGTTGCGCCTGCTGGGAGCCGGTTTGCGGGAGCGCAAGCGGTAGGCCGAACCAATCCTGTCGGTGGGCACCCTTAGCGTCCTGGGTATCGACATCGCGTCGGTCGGGTACGTGAGACCCGGGACCTGCTGGAGGGCACCATGCTGATCGATTGCGACGCCTGCGCGGCGCGTGGGCCGGCTTGTGAAGACTGCGTCGTCACCGTGCTGTTGGGCGCTCCGCCGGTCCGCCGCGCCGGCGACGCGGCGGGAATCGACCTTGACGGCAACGAGCAGGCGGCGATCGCCGTACTCGCCGGGTCAGGCCTGATTCCACCCTTGCGACTGGTGCCCGCCGCGCCGCACGATGAGCCCGCGCACGATGCGTGTTGTGCTCGGGCAGAGCGGAAATCAGGGGAACTGCGAAGGTCGGATGATCGGCCCAGTGATGGTCATCGAACCGCCGTATGAAAACAGTATTGACAATTCACCCTAAATCTGACTTGGGGTTCACAGAAAGATCTTGAGGAAATAGCGACCTCTACCTGCATCGATCACTGACCGTGAAGGTAAAGTGCCATTTACGCAGCTTGGCGGCGACCCGTAGGGAAGATAGGTTGCTCAGCGTTTAGAACCGTTGCTCGTGACAACTCTGGGTGTGATGCATCCGGAGGCAAGATGGATCTGTGTCACGAGGACGACAGCTCCCGCGTTTGCGGGCGATCAGGACGGAGCTGGACGCGCCTTGCCCTCGGACGATCTGCTGAACTCAGGGTCGCGGCGGACCCCTGACGTCTTCTCGACGCCGGACTCAAATGCCTGTGGCCGCGTTGACTCAAGCGCCGACCCAATCCGCGCCCGGGGCTCGTTCCTCGGCCACCACGGATTGCGTTCGCGGGGGGCGTTCGGCGTGCTGATGTCGGTCGCTCTGGCCAGCTCGGCGGTGCTGACCACGTCTGCTGCCACGGCTGCGCCCAAGCCGACGGTCGCCGAGGTGCAGCGCAAGGTGGAAAAGCTGCGCGAACAGGCCGAGCAGGCCTCTGAGGCGTACAACGACACCCGCGAAGAACTGAAGTCCGTCAATGTTCGGCTCAAGGCGGCGCACGCCAAGGTGACCCGGCAGCAGGCCGAGTTGGCGAAGGCGAAGGCGAAGGTCGGGCAACTGGCGTCCGAGACCTACCGTCGCGGCCAGCTCTCCACTCTCGACCTGATGCTCGGTGACGACCCGGATTCCGCCCTGGCGCAGGCCGGTTACCTGCCCTCGCTCGGTGAGCGACAGGCCGCCGCGATGAACCGGTTGGCCGACGGGGAAGCGAAGCTCGCCGCCACCGAAGCAGACATCAAGGCCCAGCAGACCAAGGCCGAGGCCGGTCAGGCCAAGCTGGAAAAGACCCGGGCCACCGTGCGCAAGCGGCTGAAGGCGGCCGACGCGCAGTTGACTTCCCTGACGGCTTCCCAGCGAGACGCCGTGAACAACGCCGACGGCGGCGACGTGCCTGCTGGTGCCGGTAGCGCGTTCTGCTCCGGCAAGGCAGCCGGTGCCCCCTCGGCCGCTGCGAAAACCGCGATCCAGTTCGCCTGCAACCAGATTGGCGAGTCATACCTCTGGGCAGCCGCCGGCCCGGACCGCTGGGACTGCAGCGGGATCACCATGAAGGCCTACGCAGCCGCCGGGGTCTCGTTGCCGCACAGCTCGCGGCTCCAGGCTGGGTACGGCACCCGAGTCAGCAATTCCGCTCTGCTCCCGGGCGACCTGGTCTTCTTCCACAGCCCGATCAGCCACGTCGGGATCTATCTCGGTGACGGCCTGATGGTGCACGCACCGCATTCCGGCACCACGGTCAAGGTCGCCTCCCTCTACGCGACGCCGTCCGCCGCTGTCCGGCTCGGCTGATCTCCATCTGAGGACGACGGCCGCTCAGCTGAGCGGCCGTCGCAGGGCCGCGGGTAGTCGGCTCGGTAGCTTGGAGCCATGCTGGACCCCGAACGGACGTCGGACTCCGGAGTCGATCCGGACCTCCGGAGGGTAGCCGGCAGAGGCTGGCGCCGTCGGGTAGTGGTGCTCACGATCTGTCTTGCGGTCGCTGTGGTTACCGTTCTGCCGATCTTAGGTCGGCCCAAAATCCTTGGTACTGAAGGCGATTCAGGTCGCAACCTGGTCGCCGGCAGTCAACCGCCCGGGCAGCCCGCGGCCGCCATCGGTGATCTGCTGGACGCCCGAGCAACGGCTCTGCTCAGCGGTGATCGCGCCGCCTGGCTGGCTGCCCTGGCTCCGGCGTCCGACCCCCGAGTGACGCGCTTCCGGGCGACGCAGGGCCGGCTGTTCGACCGGGTCCGCTCACTGCGTCCGGCATCGTGGAAATACCAAGTCGTCGGGGGATACCCGGTGCCCGCCGCCCGTCGTGCCGAGTTGGGCACCGGTGCCTGGTTGGCCGATGTCCGCCTCGACTATCAGTTGACCGCGGGTGGGCCCACGGCGGAACGGCAGCAATTCCTCACCATCGTGCGCCGAGCGGGTGCCTGGTTGATCTCCGACGACACGGACGGCGCGACCGGGCGTGACCTCTGGGACCTCGGCCCGATCGTGCACGCCGTCTCGGCCCGCTGCCTGGTGATCGGTGCCAGCGCCCGGCGAGCTCAGGTCGAGCAGTTCGCCGCGGACTGCGGTCGGTCGGCCGAGACCGTGGACCGGGCCTGGGGGCGGTCCTGGCACCGCGTGACCGTACTGACGGTGCCGGATACCGTGTCGCAGCTCGCCGTCCTGCTGG
Source organism: Kineosporiaceae bacterium (assembly GCA_035474375.1). Classification (GTDB taxonomy): domain Bacteria; phylum Actinomycetota; class Actinomycetes; order Actinomycetales; family Kineosporiaceae; genus JANNPJ01. The sequence goes on from DATINJ010000341.1 coordinate 12,995, forward strand.
GCCGCTCCAGCACGCCTGCGGGAACGGCCACCGCCGGGCTGGAGAAGACCGCGGCGGTCACCGTCGGGCCCGCAGACGGCCCGGCGGACACGGTGCTGATCAATGGGGCGGCCTTCGACGAGCTGAGCCCGGTGGGCCGGCGCGTCGTCCTCACGCATGAACTCGTGCACGTGGCGACCCGCGCGACCGGATCCCGATCGGCGCCGACCTGGCTGGCGGAGGGGTACGCCGATTACGTCGCCTACGCCGGCACCGGGCTTACGGCCCGGCAGGTGGCCGGTGAGGCGCTGGACGCCGTCCACGCGGGTGAGCTGCCCAGCGCGCTGCCCGATCCGGACGACTTCAACGCGGCCGGTGACCACGCGGCGATCGCGTACGGGCTGGCCTGGGTGGCCGCCGGGCTGATCGCCGAGAAGGCCGGGGACGCGCACCGGATGCAGGCGTTCTACCAGCAGGCCGCCGCACCAGGGGCCGGTCCCGCACAACTCGATACCGCTCTGACCAAGGTCGGCCTGGGCGGGACGGCGTCCTTTGTGAAGATCTGGCAGGCTCGCCTGCGTCAGTTGACCGACCAGACCTGACCGACTCAGCCAGACCTGACCGACACAAGCCAGACCTGACCGACACAGCCAGAACCACGAAGGACATCCATGGGTCGCACCCTGATCGTCACCAATGACTTCCCGCCCCGGACCGGCGGCATCGAGTCGTTCGTCCTGGCGATGGCGCAGCGGATGCCCAAGGATGACGTGGTCGTGCACACTGCCCGGCAAACCGGGGACCGCCAATTCGACGCGTCGCTCGACTTCCCGGTGATCCGGGATCGGTCACGGCTGATGGTGCCGACCCCGGCAATCTCCCGCCGGGCTGCCGAGATCGCCCGGGCGGAAGGGTGCGATCGGGTCTGGTTCGGGGCCGCGGCCCCGCTCGGCCTGATGGCCGGGCGGCTCCGCGCGGCGGGCGTGCAGCAACTGGTCGCCACCACGCACGGCCATGAGGTCTGGTGGGCCAACGTCCCCGCCACCAAGCAACTGATCCGCCGGATCGGTGATCAGGTGGACGTCGTCACCTACCTCGGTGAGTACTGCCGGGCCCGGATTGCTCCGGCCCTGAATCCGGCGGCCCGAGCGCGGATGGTGCAGCTCACGCCGGGGGTGGACGACGCCGTCTTCCATCCCGGGGCGGATGGGGCCCGGGTTCGGCAGTTGCATGGGCTCGGCGACCGTCCAGTGATCGTGTGCATCTCCCGGATGGTCGCGCGCAAAGGTCAGGACGTCCTGGTCCGGGCGCTGCCACAGATTCGGCAGGCGGTCCCGGACGCCGCGCTGCTGCTGGTGGGGGACGGTCCGCATCGGCGCGAGGTGCAACGCGAGGTTGACCGGCTGGGGCTGGCCGACCACGTGGTCTTCGCCGGCCGGGTGCCCTGGGCGCAGACCCCCGATTACTACGCTGCCGGAACCGTTTTCTGCATGCCGACCCGAACCCGGCTGGCCGGCCTGGAACCGGAGGCGCTGGGTATCTGCTACCTGGAGGCGGCTGCCGTCGGGCTGCCGGTGGTGGCAGGGGATTCCGGTGGCGCCCCGGACGCCGTTCTGCACGGCGAGAACGGGTTCGTCGTGGACGGTCGCAGTGCCGACGCCGTCGCGGCCCGATGCACGCAGTTGCTGCTCGACCCGGAGCTGGCTCAGAAGTTCGGCCGGCGCGGCCGAGCCTGGGTGGCGCAGCAGTGGCGCTGGGACGACCTCGCGGTCAGGCTTCAGCGGTTGCTGGCGGGCGAACCGGTTCCGGGTCGCTGAGGGCAACCGGCTCCCGAGGGACCGCCAGCGAGATCACCACCAGGGCGGCGACCAGCCAGTACTGGTTGTAGAAGGCCTGCTTGTTGACCAGGTTGGCGACGAAGAGGAAGAGCGCACCCCAGCGCAGCACGACGCTCAGGTTCGGATCGCGGCGATGCACCTGCACCACCGCCGCTGCGAGAGTGAGCAGCACCGCTGCCCCGGTCAGCCAGAACGGCGGGGTCCAGGAGAGATCGTTGACCGCCGCGATGAACAACGTGTCGGCGAAGATCAGCGGCTGGAAGTTGATCAGCGTGGTCACCGTGTCGTGCCAGATGTCGGTGGGCGAGGCGATGATCCAGGGCAGCACGAACACCCCGGCCAGGCCGGCGCTGGCCAGCGCCTTCCGCGGGCCGAATTGCGGCCAGGCGGCCAGGATCGGCAGCAGCACCACCAGATGCTGCTTGCTGGCCACCCCGAGCGCCAGGCAGACCACGGCGAGCACGGTCTGCTTGCGCTGCACGCCGAGTGCCCAGCCGGCCAGACAGGCCATCAGCAACGGCTCGGTCCAGGCCTGCTCGACCTGGGTCGAGGTACCCGGTAGCAACAGCAGCAGCGCCGCCGAACCGGCTGCGGCGAGCGTGGCGACGCGCCGCGAACCCGAGGACGGATCCGATCCCTCGGCCGAACGCGGCTGACCGAGCAGCCGGACGGCAAGCACGCCGAGCAAGGTCACCAGCACCAGCATCCAGCGGACGTCCCCGGCCAGCCACCGCCCCGGAGCCAGCAGCAGCCCGGTGAGCGGCAGGTAGGTGAAGGCATCTTGGACGCCGGGCGACCCGGTCCAGTTCTGCGCGTACATGTTGTCGCCGCGGGCGATCCCATCCGCCGCCTGCTGCAGCGTCACCCAGACGTCGATCTTCGGAGTCGGGTCGAGGTGGATCAACAGCGCCGCCGCGATCAGGTAGCCGACCACTGCGGCGCCCAGCCCGACGTCCGCCAGGTGACGGCGCTCGGTCAGCACGGACCCCAGTAGCGCGAGTGCGACCAGGACCGCGCTCGCCGCGAGAACCGAGCGAACCACCCAGCCGTCGCCGGGGGTCAGGTAGGTGTACGGGCGGACCGTCAGATGCAGCACCGCGACCAGCGCAAAACAGGCGGCCAGCCCGCCGCCGACGACCACCGCGCTGACCACCGGAGCGGCCACACCGGACCTGAGCACCCAGAAGACCAGCAGCCCGGCGAGCAGGGTGTAGACGATGACGATCCACAGTTGATAACGCACCACGCTGTGGGTGGCCACCGCCATTCCCAGGACCAGCAGGCCGGGCGGGACGAGGGTGACCGCGAGGGAGCGAGTGGCGGGCGGGCGCATTTCACTCAGCTTAGAGGCTCCGGCAATAGGGCAGTCGGCGTGGTCGGGCCCTGGCATCCCGGATGGCGGCGTTGTCGTCGATCGACGCCCAACACCAGGGCGTCTCCCTCCTCCGCCTTGCCCTCCGGGCGCCAGACCCCGACCACATCCGACCGCCCTATTGCCGGAGCCTCATAGTGGTCGCTCTGGTGGCGAACGTTCGGTCGCTGGGACGGCAGCAGCAGGACCAGGTCGCCGTCCGTGATCGTGATCTGCCAACCGGTCAAGGTGAGGCCGCTGACCAGGGCGCTGGTCCGAGGGATGACGACGGCATCGGGCCGGAAGTCGGCAACGGTCCGCTCCCAGCCGGGGCTCATCAGTTCCGCGTCACCGATCTTGGCCATGTAGTCGCGGCCCCAGAGGTCGACCCGGCTGTCGATCACCAGCCGGGCCTTGCCGTTGCTGAGACCGATCAGCGCGCCACTGGCGTTCCAGGCGTTGAACACCCGGACCGGGCCGGGCTGCGCGGCGATCCAGGCGGCAATCCGGTGTCCCGGCGTGGTCGCGAACGGGTCGATGGAGGGAACCCGGATCAGGGCCACGATCGTGGAGCCGACCACCAGCAGGGCACAGGCCGAGGCCAGGAGCTGGGACTCCAGACCGGGACGGCGGGCCGCGGCGGTCTCGGGGGTTCGGCCCTGGCTGTACCACCGGGTCAGGGCCGACACCGCAGCCGGGGCGGTCATCAGTAGGGCTGGTGGGACGTTCCGGTAGCTGAGAACCCCGAAGGCAGTCCAGCCCAGCACCCACAGCACCTCCACCCGAGGCACCGGGAGGGTGGATCGGGCCCACGCCAGCACGGTGGCCAGGACGACGGTGGCCCAACTCAGCGCGAAGCCGGCGGCCAGCGTCGTCGGCCACCACTCGGTGATCATCGAGGACGCGCGGCTGAACCGCACCGGCAGGATGAAGGAGGTCAGCCCCTGCGGATTCAGTACTCCAGCCAGTGCGGCGAGGACACAGGTCAGTGCCGCCCGCAGGTGCGGAGCCGGTCGCCGACCGGCGTCCAGTTGCAGGCCGATGGCGACCAGCAGGAATCCGGCCGGGGCAAGGATCCAGGTGCCGTGCAGTTGGGCCCACACCAGGACGGCGAGGGCGACGACTGCCACCGGTGGCCGTCGTCCCGTCGTCCACAACCGGACACAAATCGGGCCGAGCCCGACCAGGAAGAGCAGTCCCGCGGTTTGCGGACGATCGTCCAGCGCCCCGACGACCCCGGCCAGGCTGAGGCCGAAGATCGGGACAGCGACGGGTGCGGGTCGACCCGGCAGCAGGGCGCCGGCGAGGGCCGCCACAAAAGCCACTGTCACCAGCACTCGGAGCGCGAGCAGGGCGTGCCAGCTGACGCCGGTCACCAGGTGCATGATCACTTCGGCGAGCCACTGGGAGGTGATCCAGCCGGGCGGCTGGGGGACGCCGAGCCAATCGGCCGACAGGCCACCGACGCGATGCTTGCTCAGGATCTGCCCGCCGAGCTCCACGTGCAGGAAGGCGTCATAGTCGTCGAGTGGCTCAGCCGACGCCCAGATCGCGAGCGCGGCGGCGAGGGCGGCGATCACCTGGAGTGGGCCGGTTCCGGAGATCCGGTGCCAGAGCGTCTGTGCGGTGCTGCTCCGGTCCGCGACCATCACGCCCTGTCTCACCTGGCCTCGGTCTCGCCCGAGCCGGTCCGGAGCAGGCTCTTCGGCAGTGCGAGACCTGCCCGAAGACTACCTTTATGGTCCGGCGGCGGGGCCGCAATTCGGGCCATTTTCGATCGCGACGATGCAATCCTCGGTCTGCTGGAAGGTGGCGCCAACAATGCCGCCCAGACCGAAAACAATGCCCACGATAATGGCTGAAATGGCCGCGACGAGTAGCCCGTATTCGACGGCAGACGCGCCAACTTCATTTGAAAGTTGTGGTTCTCGGATGGTCCGAGTTCTCATCTGGATCCTTCCTCTGACCGGTGCGGCTGCGGTCCGCGGTCGGTCCTTGGTCCCCGATGAATTTCACCTTGGCACAGCTTTTTCGGTCGACCGCCCGACTAGGTAAATGATCAGGAGAACAGGCGAGTCTTGGCGAACCGGATCAGCTGATGGGATGTCGGAGAAAGCAAAAAGTCCGAGGCCGCCACAATGTGGCGGCCTCGGACCGGGCGGTTGATAACTCGACTCAGCAGGGCGTGGTCTGGGCGCCCGAGGAGATCGTTTCGCAGGTGTTGGTGAAGACGTTTTGAACCACGCCACCGAGCCCAAACACGATGCCGACGATCACGGCAGCGATGGCTGCGACCATCAGGCCGTACTCGACGGCTGATGCGCCCCGGTCCTTAATACCGTTGATCGCCTTCATTGGCCTGCGGGAGGAGCTGCCGGGGCTGCAGGACAGGCGGCAGTGTTAGCGCCGGCGCTGGTGCCGATCTCGTTGCAGGTCGTACCGAAGACCTCTCTGACGATGCCGCCCAACCCAAACACGATGCCGACGATCACGGCGGCGATGGCTGCGACCATCAGGCCGTACTCGACAGCCGATGCGCCACGCTCCTTTGTGTCACGCATCACCTTGCGGAGGTAGTTGAGCATGTGGATCCCTTTCATGGTGCCCGGGTGGGTAGTCCCCTCTCCGAAGACATCTACAGCGTGTCACTTGAATGGCTCTGGGCATCTATGCGGGGGCTTCGGATCAGGCGAAGAGGGAGCCCCCTCCCTCATCCGTTCGGACGAGGGAGAGGGCTCTCAAGTTCAAGCGAAGGATAAGCCGGGATTAGCGAGTCTTTACATCGTCGACAAGCCCGAGGCGGACCGCGGCCATCACAGCTTGGGCGCGATTTCCGGCGCCGAGTTTTTCGTAGATGTTCGCGACATGAGTTTTGGCGGTGGATTCGCTGATATAGAGCCGCCGGGCGATCTGGGCGATCGCCAGGCCGTCCACGAGCAGGTCGAGGACTTCGCGTTCGCGGGGCGAGAGCTTGGGCCCGGCCGGGGCGCTCATCCGCCGCTGCATGGCCCCGGCGAGGTCGCGGGCGGTGAAGGCGCGTGGGTTGGCCGCGGCATGCCTGGCTGCGGCGACGACCTCCTCGGCGGGAGCGTCCTTACCGACGAAACCGGAGGCCCCGGCGTCCAAGGCGGCGAAGACCTGATCGTCGCCCGCGTACATGGTCAGGACCACGATGCCCATGGTCGGATTCCCGGCTCGGACCTGCGTGGTGAGCGTGATGCCATCGCCGTCGGGTAGCCGCACATCGGTGACGAGGACATCGGGTTTGAGTCGCTCCAGGGCGCTGAGCGCCTCGGCGATCGAAGCGGCCTCGCCCACCACCTCGATGTCCCCGGCTCGGTCGAAGGCCCTTCGAAGCCCTTCCCGAATGAGTTGATGGTCGTCGACAAGCACGACGCGGAGGGTCGTTGCACTGGTCACGTGGTCACCTCCTGCTCGGCGACGGGGGCAACCCCGTGCCGCGTTGTCTGCGAATCTTGCTGCGGGACATAAGCTGGAATACCGTGCGGATCGGTTAATGCACCCCGGGTAACGGTCGCCCGGGGGAGTGGGCGGGGTGCGATGGTGGTGGGTTCGGTGCCGAGGCCGACCTCGACCAGGGTTCCGATTCGGTCGGGCCCCGGTCCGACATGCAGATGGGCGCCGATCCGGCGGGCGCGCTCACGCATCCCGGTGATTCCGAAACTGTCTGGCCGGCCGGGTTTCAGCCCTCGTCCGTCGTCGGTGATGGAGATCAAGGCCCGCGGCGGCTCGACGGTGACGCTCAACCACAGGTTCCCGGCCTTGGCATGCCGACGCACGTTGGTGATCGCTTCCTGAGCGATCCGCAGCAGCTCCACCTCAACGGTGACCGGCAGTCGCTTGGGCGACTCGTCCATCGAGACGTGCACGATCAGGTCGGACTGCCCGGCGATCCGCTGAGCATGCTCGCTCAGGGCGGTACCCAGACCGATCGTGTCGTTGACTCCGGCACGCAGGTCGAAGATGCTCATTCGGAGGTCGGCCACCATCACCCGGAGCTGGTCGCGGACCGACTTCACTCGCTGGCCGACGTCCGGGTCGGAGTCGCGGTGGATGTCATCCAGCGCGTACCCCACTGAGGCGAGGTCCTGGGCGATCCCGTCGTGGATCTCTCGGGCCAGCCGCATTCGCTCGTCGGTGGTCGCCAGTCGGCGGACGTCGTCGAACAGCATGGCCGAAGCCAAGCGCGGTCCGGATTGCTCGATCACCGCGCGGCAGCGGCGGACCGAGGCATCGTCCAGAGCGACGGACGTGGTCACCACCACCAGCGCCACCACTCGCTCGCCCATCAGCACCGGAATCGCGGTGAAGTGAACGCCGTCGGCCTCCCGCTTCACCGGATGTGCGCCGACCCAGGCATCTTCGATCGCGGTCTCCGCCTCGTCCGGCGTCTCGTCACCGGCCAGCGCCACGAATCGGCCGCCGGGAGATCGGGCCAGGACGACGGCCTGAGCCTGCGGGACGACGGCACTGATGTCCTCGGCGAGTGCGGCGGCCAGGGTGCGCGGATCGAGACCGAGGCTGAGTTGACGAGCGACGACGTGCAGTTCGGAGAGCAACCGGTGGGCATCCGCGTAGGCGGGTTCGCTGTCCGGGGCGACCTCGTTGCGGATCCGGCGAATCCAGGCGCCGACGGTCGGCACGGCGAGGAAGATGAACACCCAGGCAATCAGCGTGTCGTTGCTGTTCAGCGCCGGGTGGCCGGGCGTATCCGTGGCCGCGATCGTCGCGATCAAGGTGACGCTCGCCAGGGCCGCGCAGGCCATCCCGGCCGGCAGGCCCGCGGTCAGGCCGGCGATGAAGAGCGGAATGGTCAGGTAGGGCAGGAAGAGCAGGCCGCTGGTCACCCCGGCGAGGATCACCGCGGCGGTCAAGGTCTCGGCGAGCGCCGGGATCACCGGCGGAACGGAACTCGGCAGCGGTAGCGAGGCCAGTGCGGCGACGCAGAGCAGGAGCAGCGCTGCGAGCAGAATGTTGGTCTGGGTGACCCGATCGAATTGGGTCGTCCCGCCGGCCGCCGACGAGTTGTTCCCGGCGGTGGTTTTCAGAATCACGCTGACGCAGGCGAAGTTCAAAATGATCCCCGCGCGCACGACAAGCGGAACGAAGACGCTCTTCACTCTCAGTCCCAGTACAGCCACGGTGACAATCTGCCACACCTGCGATACTCCTGGCTCGGGATCGTCCGATACGTTCCGTAGATCCTCGGGGGTTTGGTCGATTCAGTCTTAAGGCTTGATCAAATAGTCCAGGGGTGCACTATTTGATCGGAGCTGGAAGGTCTCGGACGGTGATGCGCAGGAGAAACGTCGGGTGGGTTATGGCGTGGATTCGCGCAGCGGGTCGAGTTTTCGAGCCAGTCGCCGAGCATCGACGGCCTGGGCCAGCAGCGCGGCGGCCTCACGCACCGGTGCGATCACTGCGGACAGGTCGCGGTCGGTGAACGGTCCACCTTCCTTGCCGCGGGCCAACACGACGATGCCGCGAACCGCGGGCACCGGCACCGCGAGCAGGTGCCGCCACGCGGCCAGCGGAGCGCCGGACAGTTGTTCCCGGATGATGTCGGTGTCCTCGATCAGCACCGCCCGCCCGCCGGAACCGATCTCGCTGATCAGCCAGTGCGATTCGGACAGCTCCAAACGGCGCTCCAGCGGCCGCAGGCCGACCCCGCCGCTCACTCGCCAGATCGGGCCGTCCGGGACCAGGATCGCGGCCGCATCGGCATCCGCCCGTTCGATCACGTCGTCGGCCAGGATCTGCGCGGTGTCGCTGACGCTGTAGAGGTCGGTCACCCGCTCGTGCAGCAGCCGGACCAGGTCAGCGGTGCGGAGCCCGAAACCAGCCTCGCCACCACGGGTGGCCAGCCCTGCGGCCTCGGCATCCAGTCGGCGGTCGAGGTCGCTGGCCGGGAAGCCATAAGGATCGGTGCGCGGCCCCAGCGGGTCTGTCACCAAGCCTCGCCCGGCGGCCGGCCGGGGCTCGGCGATCTCCGGTTGGCCGGTACGTCTCTGCAGCTTGCGCGGTCGATTGCCCAAACGCGGCATCCGCCTGGCCAACGAGTTGCCGTTGGTGGGGCCTGACGGCGGCCGATCACCAGGTTGCTCTTCCGCAGGGTCGCCGATGACGGCTCCGGCGCCTTGGCCGTGGCGAGCCCATCGCATCGAACCGGTCGGGGTTTGCGGGCTGGGCGTCTGGAACTGCCCGGTTCGCGGTTCCTCGTCGAACGGTCGGGTGATCGATGTCGAGTACGACACTCCGGTGACCTGTTCGGAGCGGGTCACCGCCGGAACCTCGCCGGTCATCGGGGGGATTCCCCAATCGGGGGGGTTCAAGGGCGAGCTGGCAGCCCGAGCCGCTGCTTCGGCGGCGGCGACTTTGGCCGCCACCGTCTTGCCCCGATTCGCTTGTTCCTCAGCCGGTTTCACCGGTTTGGCCGGAGCCGGTTTGGCCGTGGCAGACTTGGCGGCTGCCAATTTGGCTGCCTCCCGCTTGACCGCCTCGTCCTTGGCTGCCTCGTCCTTGGCCTTGGCCGCCGCAGTCTTGGCCGCCGCGGCTTTGTTCGCCTCGGCCCTGGCTGCCACGGCTTTCGTCGCCGCGATGTTGGCCGCCGCGCCCGGCACGGTGGGGGCGATGCGCTGGGCCGGGTGGGTCGCGTCGGAGCTCGGGACGTCGGCGTCCGCGACGTCGCTCGGCGATTCCTCGCCGGCCAGCACGGCGACGCCGTGCAGCAGCGCTACCCGGGTGATCGGCAATGGCACCACGTGAACGCCGTCCACCTGCTGGGCTTCGACTTGTTCCCATTCCGGTTGATAGCCGGAAACCAGTAGAACTGGGATGATCTGGTCGGCCTCGCGCAGCGCATTGACCGTATTGACCGCAAGCACGGGATCACCAAGATCGAGAACGAGGACGTCGACATCCAGGTACGGAATCAGATTGTCCAGATCGTTAGCGGGATGCTCGATCACTTCATGCTGATCGGCGAGCCGCATCGCTAGCGCCATCGAGCGCGAGACGATCAACAGCCGTGCCATCTCAACCTCACAACCCTCGGAACTGCTGGAAGATCTTGATCCCTGCCGGGCCCATGACCACGATGAACAGTGCGGGTAAAATACAGAAGATCAGCGGGAACAGGATCTTCACAGGAACCTGCTGTGCCTTCTCCTCCGCTCGCTGACTCCTCTTGATCCGCATCTCCTTCGACTGGATACGAAGCACATTGGCGATCGGGATACCAAAGGTATCGGCTTGAACCATAGCGCCCACGAAGATCCGAAGTTCCTCAACATCCGTTCGATCGGCCAGGGCACGTAACGCATCGACCCGTCCAGTACCGATCTGCATCTCCTGCAACACCCGAAACAGTTCTTTGGCCAGCGGTCCATCGCTGTTGCGCGCCACCTGTGCCAAAGCGGCGTCGAATGACAGCCCGGCTTCTACCGAAATGGTCAACAGATCGAGAGCATCGGGCAGTTCACGGCGAATTTGCTCGGTTCGGTCGTACCCGACCTGATAGATCCACATCGTCGGGCCGAACCAGCCGAGCAGGGCCAGGGCCAACGTGGTCAGGGCGATCCCGCGAGCGCTCGCCCCGAGCAGCGGCGGCACGGCGATTCCCACCAGGACGCCGGTCAGCAAGCCCAGCGCCTTCAACCCGAGGATCCGGTCGACGTCCCAACCGGGTGGGTTACCCGCCAGGTCGAGCCGGGAACGGATCTTCTCCATGCGCTCGTCCGGAGTCAGCCTGCGGCCGGCTCCGACGAAGCGCTGGATCAGCGGACCGACGATACGTTCGGCGAACGGAGTCTCGAGTTCCTGCTGGCGTAGCGGTATCGGGTTGGCCCGGAAGTTCTCCAGCAGAGTCTGACGCCGAGCCATCTCCTGACGATCCCGGTAGGCCAGCAGCAGGGTGCCCAAGATCCCGATCAGCCCGAGGAACACCACGGCGAGCCCGATCGCCAGCATCACGTCGGCCGCCATCTCAGACCACAACCTTGATCACTTTTGCCATCCAGAACCCGCCGACGACCAGCAGGATGCCGCCGACGATCAGCAGGAACAGGCCCATCGGCGTGTTGAACAACGGCGCGATGTACTCCGGCCGGACCAAGATCAGATAGAGCGCGAACACCACGGGCAGAGCGCCGAGGATGACTCCGGACAGCCGTCCTTCGGCGGACAGCGAGCTGACCTGCCGACGCAGTCGCTCTCGTTCCCGAAGCGTGTCCGCGACGGTGGCCAGCAGTTCGGCCAGGTTGCCACCGATATCCCGCTGGATCCGGATCGCCATCACGATCCAGGAGAAGTCCCGGCTGCCGGTCCGGCCGGCGATCCCGTCCAGAGCGTCCTCCGGCAGAAGTCCCAACCGGGTCTCGATCAGGGCCCGGTTGAACTCCACGCTGATCGGTGGCCGCGTCTCCCGGACCACCGAGTCCATCGCCTGCGGCAGCGAGTACCCCGTCGCCAGGCTGCCGGCCAGTAGCTGCAAGGTGTCCGGAAGCTGAGCGAGGAACTTGTTCTCTCGCCGCGCCTTCGCCAGTGCCAGGAACAACCAGGGCAGGCTCAGGCCGAGCAGCAAGCCCAGGATCGCCGCGACCAGCGCGCCCTTGGCTGCGACCAGCAAGATCAGTGAGGCACCGACGGCCGCGCCGACGTGCAGCAGCATCCACTCCGCAGTGCGCAGCGGCAGGCCCGCTGCCTCCAGCCGACCGTCCAGGGCGCGCTCGATCTGACCGGTCCGGGCCAGCCGGGTCATCAGCCCGACCGCGGACCGGGCGAGCGCGCTGTCACCGAGCCGGGTGCCCTGCTCGGTGACGGAGATCTGCTGGGGCGCGGCCCCGGCCACCGTGTAGACCGAGAGTCGACGGACGACCTCGGACTCTTTCTTGTCAATCCCGGTCAACGCGCCCGTGGCCATGAAGATCAACACACTGAGCGAGATGAACAACGCGATCAGCGCTATCACCAGAACCGGCTTGTCGACGGCGGTCAGCCGCTGGTCGGGCACCGTCGCCGCCAGCAGTCCCGCCGGGCTCACCGGAGAAACCGTTCGAAGGCGAAGGTCCGCGGATCGAGGTGGATGCCAGACTCCATCAGCTTGTCCAGGAACTTGGGCCGGATCCCGGTGGATTTCAGGACGCCAGTAGGTCGGCCCTGGTCATCCAGGCCGCCGGTAGCGTCGTAGACGAAGATGTCCTGCAAGGTGATGATGTCGACCTCCATCCCGACGACCTCGGTGATGTGGGTGATCCGCCGGGAGCCGTCCTTGAACCTGGTCTGCTGGACGATCAGGTCGAGGGCGCTGGCGAGCTGCTCGCGGATCGCCCGCATCGGCAGGTCCATGCCCGCCATCAAGACCATGGTCTCGACCCGGGACAGGACATCGCGCGGTGCGTTGGCGTGCACGGTGCAGATGCTGCCGTCGTGGCCGGTGTTCATGGCCTGCAGCATGTCCAGGGCGGCGGCGTCCCGGATCTCGCCGACGACGATCCGGTCGGGACGCATCCGCAGGGCGTTGCGGACCAGATCGCGGATCCGGATCTCGCCCTTGCCTTCGATGTTCGGTGGGCGGGACTCCAGCCGGAGCACGTGCTCCTGATGCAACTGGAGTTCGGCGGCGTCCTCGATCGTGATCACGCGTTCGTCGCCCGGGATGAAGCCGGACAGGACGTTCAACGTGGTGGTCTTCCCAGCCCCGGTGCCGCCGCCGACCAGGATGTTCAGCCGTCCCTGCACGCAGGCGGCGAGGACGTCGGCGACCGAGCGGGTCAGCGTACCGAAGCTGATCAGGTCGTCGACCTCGAACGGATCCGCGGCGAACTTCCGGATCGTCAGCAGCGAGCCGTCGACGGCCAGCGGCGGGATGATCGCGTTGATCCGGGATCCGTCGGGCAGCCGCGCGTCCACCATCGGGGAGGCTTCGTCGACCCGGCGTCCGACCCGGCCGACGATCTTGTCGATGGTGCGCCGCAGATGCGCTTCGTCGGCGAAGCGGCCGTCGACCGGGTGGATCCGCCCGGCTCGCTCGACGTAGATCTGATCCGGGCCGTTGACCATGATCTCGCTGATGTCGGGATCGCGAAGGTAGGGCTCGACCGGCCCGTAGCCGAGGATGTCGTCGGCGATCTCCTGCGCGATCCGGGCCCGATCCGCGCTGGTCAACGGCATGTCGCCGGTGGAAAGAACTTCTTGCAGCGTGTGTCGGACGCGTTGCTCGAGCTCGCTCTGGGTCAGCCGGGAGTCGTAGAGCTTGGGCCCGAGGTTCTCCAGCAGCGCCTGGTGGACGGTTCGCTTCAGGTCACCGAAGGGGTCGACGGGACTGATGCGACGGCGGTGCGCAAAGGGGGCCGGGGCGCCGGTGGACTGCGCCAACCGGTTGCCTTGTTCCTCGACCGCGCGCCCTTGCCTGGCCTGCGCAAGGCGATCAGCAAGACTCATGATCGCTGCCTCCGCATCCTGATCCGACCACGTCCCTCGCCATTCTCGACCCTCGGGACACCGGAACCGATCACTTCTACCTCAGCGAATTTGCGGATCCCGAGGCTGACCGGGTGCTTGGGATCGTCCTGGACGATCAGGACGCCGCGGTTGATGGTGGCGGGAACCTCGCGTGAGCTGGGGATGAAACCACCGATCGGCATCTGAGCGGTCTTCTCCACTTCGAGGTGACTGATCCCGACCTTGGCATCGGAGCGGTTGAGGATCAGCCGGAACTTGCTCCGGGAGTAAGACAGTTCGATCAGTGTCTCCAAGGTGATCTTCAGCGTCTTCAGCGCCGGGACGTCTGGAGTGACGATCAGCGCGACGAGGTCGGAGACGTCGAGAGCGGCGAGAACCTCGTCGTCGAACCTGGCTGGAGTGTCAACGACGATGTAGTCGAAGTCGTTCCGCAGGACATCGAGCAGGTGCGCGATGAGCGAAGGGCGGATGGTCTCGGACGCGCTCGGTTCGGTGGGGGCGACGATCGCGGACAAGCCGGCCGAGTGATGGGTGAGCATCGCGGCGACAGCACTGGAGTCGATCGCCCCGTTCAACGGGACGGCGTCGGCGATCGTCCGGGCCGGAAAGAGCTGCATGGCGATGGCGACGTCGCCGAAGGCCAGGTCGAGGTCCACGATGCAGACCTGGCGGCGGCCGCGGTCGGCCAGAACCGCGGCGAGGTTGGTGGCGAGCGTGGTCTTGCCGCTGCCGCCCTTGGCGGAGAAAACGGTGATCACGCGGCCCCGCCGGAGCGGCTGCTCGATCGAGGGCGGGGTAGGTAGCTGCTGCTCGGGACCTTGATCACGGCGGGCGGCGGCGAGGTGCGCACTGCGCTTGATCGCCGACTTCAGCCCCAGACCGTCTCGGCTGTCGAGAACGTCGAGCAGTCCGGCGCGCAGTGCCTCCTGCAACAACGGGGTGGTGACCTGGTCGCGGACCAGGATGACGCCGAGGCTGGGCCGATGCAGCCGCAGAAACTCGGCGACGGCGAAGGCATCCTCTTCGCTGACATTGGTACCCAGGACGATGGTGTCCTCGTCGAAGGCGACCTTCAGATGATCCCTGAGCGCCCCGAGATCGGTGAAGACCATCCCGCCGCCGCCGGACTGGTCGCGCAGCGCCTCGCCGGTGCGGCGATCGGGATCGCAGAAGATGGGTAGGTCGCCCATCAAGACACCTTATGAACGGCGAAATACAGATCGCCGAAAGCCTGAGCCGCGACCACCTTGTCGGCGCCGTCCTCGGTTAGATCGAGCGTGATGATCGTCCGGGGGACGTCGTCGGGCCGGGCCTCGTTCGTCCCACCGGTGCCGGTCGACCTGGTGTTGCCGACTCGCATCACCAGGGCATCGGGAAGGATCACCGGCAGCTTCACCGCCGGGTCAAGGATCAGCTGTCCGGTCTTGGTCCTGGTGATGTGCTGCGCGCTCGAGAGATCCGGCTTCGTGTCCGTGGGGATCAAGTAGATCGTGACGTGCGAGCCAGGAGCGAGCAGGCCGATGACCCGGCCCGGATCGGTCAACTGGACGGTGAGGGCCCGAGCATTCTTGATCTCGGTGGTGGCGGCAGCGTCGGCGGTGCCGAACATTGACGCCAGAACCACCTGATCCGGATGGATTGCTTCCTTTACTACTTGGCCCTTCAAAGCTTTCCGGATGTTCGCGAAGGCGCTGGGATTCGGATACCCGTCCGTAGTCATCCAGGCTGGAACCGAGGCCAGTCGCATCGACGACAGAGCGGTCTCCAGGTCGGCGCCCGCCGGGATGGTGGCGTCGGCAACGAGCACGGAAACCCGACCTTCGGTTTCCTGCGCTCGATTGTCTGCCCCCCGGACGTAGAGACCGATCAATGCCGTGCCCACCGCCGCAATCAGGATCGAAGCGATCAGTAGGAGCGTTCGTCGTCCCATCCCTGTCCTATCTCATTGCCGTGCGTCGGTTGCACGCCGTGACAGGCCTCGCCGCATCAGAATGCATTGTGGCGTATATGCCGCTCTGGCGGAGCGCCTTCTCGTCGGTTGGTCCGACCGATCGGATCACGATGCCGGGCCCCCTAGATCGGGTACTAATAGGACTTGCTTGGGCATATCGCCGCCCAGATAAGGGCCGACGAGTTTGGCGCCCGCGACCACGGCCGGTAGATAGCCCGGGTCCACGACGTACCCTCGGAACCCATCGAGCAGACCGCGGGTCCAGTGCAACCCCCGGTCCGAGGTGGTCCCGGCGTCATCGATCCAGACGTACGTGAACGACGTGATCTTCTTTCCGCCGATCTCGCCGATTGTGGAGTCGGGGTCGATCACCGGCAGCACCGCCAGTCGCGGGCAGCGCAGGACTTTCGACGTCACCCAGCCCCGGTTTTCCGGCCCAGCGGTGGGCAGGCCGCTGACGCCGGTCAGCCGATCCTGCAGCGCGGACGCGGAGCCGCCCTTGCTCGGGTCGATGAACCCGGGATCGCCGAAGAGGTCGCTGTCATCGATCCCGTGAGCGTTGTCGCTGCTCGTCGTCCCGTTTCCACAACTGCCGATCAGGCGTCCCGGTGTGCTGCCGGACGCCCCGAGCAGCCCTTGGGTGAGTTCCTCGTTGAATTCCTCCTCGGAGGTCAGCGACAGGCAGGTGGTGGCCGGGGCAAAGGTGGTCGAGACGCAGTCCAGGGCGTTCCCGATCGATTCGAGCAGGCCACCGTCGGGGAGGAGGTTCACCGCAGGACCGGAACGGATGTTCTGCTCGAGATCTTCCAGCACGGTCCCGCCGGACGGCCTGGCCACTTGGGCGAATCCGCGCACAGCGCTCGGCTGGTCACACAGATCGGCCGGCGGCGGGTCTCCGGTGTAGAAGATGGTGTTGCCGGGGCCGGTGGCGAAGGGTGTCGTGTTCCCGAAGCCCCGCACCGTGCCGGTCGCCCAGACCTGAGCGGTCGAGCCGGCTTCACCTCGGGGGAGCGGAACCCGGTAGAGGTCGTCGCCCAGCGGCTCGCCGTCCTGCACCTTCTGATCGTTGGTGAAGTGGAATTTCACCGCGTCCAGATCTCCGCGAGCGGTCAGTTGGATCCGGATGAACAGATCGTCGGTTTCTGCCGGGATCAGGTCGGGGAACTGTGGCCTGTCGCCCGGGTCCAGCGGGAACGACAGCCGTACCGGCCGACGCCTCGGAGCGGCCGGGGGTGGGGCGGGATCCAGTGCGAGAGCCGAGTTGCGCACGCAGAACTGGCCGTTGGTCAGATCGGTCGGCCGCAGCGCGAACGGAAGTATCCCGTTTCCGAGGGGGGTGCCGACCCGGCTGGTCGCCGACTTGGTCAGGGTCGCCGAATCGGTTCCGAAGGCCGCGGCCAGTCCGAAGGTGACGGTCGACGGCGGGAGCTTCACCTGCAACGCGGTCGCCAGGCCGGAGGCTGCGAGATCGGTGACCCGATTCGCCAGGCGGTACTTGGCGTCGCCGTCCGGGTCGGAGAAGAACGAGACCTCGCCGTTGTCCGGGTTTCGATCGGTCATCCAGCTCGGATCCGGTGCGCTGCCGGTCCCGTCGGAGGCGATGACGCAGACGCCGGGGACGGCATCGTCCTGGCAGATGTTCGACAAGGCCTGGTCGATCTGCTGCACCGCACCCCCGGACTGGAGGACCGTGGGCAGGCCTCGGGCCCCGGCCAGGGCGAGGCGGTTGGCGATGGACTGCAGTTCGGCCTTGCGGACATAGGCCGAACCGAGATCGACCGCCAAGGCCGCGAAGCCGAGCACGAACGTCGAGACGGACAGGGCGACGACGATCGCGATCACGCCGGCGTCGCCGGCGGCGATAGCTTGGCCGGAGGAACCCCGCTTACAACCTGACATCACAACCCGGCAGATTCAGGGACAGGATGTTCTGCATGGAACCGGTCTGGCTGCGAGTGATCGTGTCCGGGAACGGCACGAACGGAACGCCGATCTTGAACGGGACGAACGTCGCCGTCACCTTGACCAGACCGAGCGGGTCTGGCGCCGCGCTGGCGGTTCCGTCCGCAGTCAGCCACTGCACGTCGACTCGGGTCAGGGAGTCGCGGTTCAGGCCGTTGGCCTCGGTCAGGTTCTGCAACGCCGTGGAGAACGTGCCGCAGTCGGTGACTCCGGTGGTCGCCTGCTGAGTCGCTTCGCCAACGGTGGCGGTGATCGCCTGGAGCTGGAACAGGCCGTAGCCGTACTGGATGATCCCGAACAGGAACATCATCAGCAGCGGCAGGACGAGGGCGAACTCGACCGCAACCGCCCCGCTGTCCGGTGCGCGGCCCGAGCTTTGCCGCGACGACACTGCCAGCACCAGCTCTCCTCCCGACACTGCCCTGACCGTGCGCAGTCATCCGATCTCGCACAGTCTGCACCACGTCGGCCGGTAGGCGTGCCCAGTCTGACCGATCGCGCTCGGTGAGCGGCGAGCGGTTCCACCCCGACACCCGTGATCAGGCAAGCTCCCAGGAGAGCGATTGCCTGATCACGGGTGGAGTGGATCAGGAGTAGAGGGACTCCACCTGGGTGGCGAAGTCTTTCATCACGACCGCTCGCTTGAGGCTCAGCTTCGGCGTCAAGTGGCCCGACGCCTCGGTGAAGTCGGTGGTCAGGACCTCGAACTTGCGAATCGACTCAGCCTTGCTGACCTGCGCGTTCGCGGCGTCCACGGCTCGCTGCAATTCGGTCTTGACCTCGGGGTCGGAGGCCGCCTGCTCCACCGTCAGGGTCGCCTTGCCATGGTTGGACAGCCAGGTCGGGAGCATCTCCGCGTCCAGCGTGATCAAGCAACCGATGAACGGCTTCTGATCGCCGACGACGATGCACTGCGAGATCAGCGGGTGCGCCCGGAGGTGATCTTCCAGCACTGCGGGGACGACGTTCTTGCCGCCCGCGGTGATCAAGATCTCCTTCTTCCGGCCGGTGATCGAGACGAAGCCGTCGTCGTCGATCGAGCCCAGGTCGCCGGTGTGGAACCAGCCGTCCACCAAGGACTCCGCGCCGGGCGGGTTGTTGTAGTACCCGCGCAGCACCCCGACGCCCTTGACCTGCAATTCGTCGTCGGGGCCGAGCCGGATCGTGGTTCCCGGTAGCGGCCGGCCGACCGTACCGATCTTGTTCTGCGCCAGCGTGTTCACGGTGGCGGGGGCGGCGGTCTCGGTCAGCCCCCAGCCTTCCAGCACCGGCAGCCCGATGCCGCGGAAGAAGTGGCCCAGACGAGGGCCCAGCGGAGCCCCGCCGGAGACCGAGCCGTTCAGCCGGCCACCGGTGGCGGTGCGCAGCTTGCTGTACACCAGCCGGTCGAAGACCGCGTGCTTGAGCTTGAGCGGCAGTCCGGGGCCGCCGTTGTCCAGCGCCTTGCTGTAGGCCACTGCGGTTTCCGCGGCCCGGGCGAAGATCGCACCCTTGCCACCGGCCTGCGCCTTGGCCTCGGCACCGTTGTAGATCTTCTCGAAGACCCGGGGGACGGCGAGGAGGTAGGTCGGCTGGAACGCGGCCAGATCGGCGAGCAGGTTGGTCACGGTCGGGCTGTGCCCGAGCGTGGAACCGGCCACCAGCGAGAGGATCTGGATGTACCGCGCGAAGACGTGGGCCAGCGGCAGGAACAGCAGCGTGCTGGCGTCCTCGTTGACCAGGTCCGGGAAGAGGGTCGCCGCGCTGCGAGCCAGCCCGAGGAAGTTGGCGTGGGTGAGCTCGCAGCCCTTCGGCCGACCCGTCGTCCCCGAGGTGTAGATGATCGTCGCCACCGAATCCGCGGTCAGCGACCGGCGGCGCTCCTCGATCTGCGCGTCGTCCACCGTGGCCCCGGTGGCCGTCAGATCGGCGACCGCGCCGCCGTCGATGGTGAGGATCTGCCGCAGGCTCGGCAGGTCCGGCTGCAGGCCGGAGACCATCGCCTGGTGCTTGGTGGTCTCCACGATCAGGGTGACCGCCGCCGAGTCGGAGAGGATCCAGCGGACCTGCTCGGCAGAGGAGGTTTCGTAGATCGGCACCGTGACCGCACCGGCGAACCAGATCGCGAAGTCGAACAAGGTCCACTCGTAGCGCGTCTTCGACAGCAGGCCGATCCGGTCGCCGGGCTGGACACCGGAAGCGACCAGGCCTTTAGCCACGGCGGTCACCTCGGCCAGGAAGCCGGTCGAGGTGATTTCGGCCCAGCCGTCCGGACCGGGCCGGCTGAGCACGGTCAGGTTAGGCCGTCGCGTCGCGTTGTCGACGATGACATCGGTCAGGTTTTCTTGGGGGCCCAGCTGGTAGCTCGCCGGGACGCTGATCTCTCGCACCCCCCGAGCCTATGCTGCGGATCACGTTGATGGGGAAGTTGATGAGCGATGCGAATCACTCTCCTGCCCGACCGGTATCTTCTCAGCACGTTTGGAGGCGATACGTGGAGTTGAGTGACGAGACCTTCATCGCGGTCGATCGCCCCTCGGTGGCCGCAGCGATGGGTGATTCGCGGCGCTGGGTCGAGTGGTGGCCGGACCTCCAACTGGAGGTGGCGCGCGATCGCGGGGACAAAGGCCGGCAGTGGATCCTGACCGGGCAGATCCGCGGAACCGCCGAGGTCTACCTGGAGCCATGGCACGACGGAACGATCGTGCACGTGTTCTTGAGGCTGGAACCGGGCACTACGCAGCCGCCGACCAGCGTCACCGACCAGATCGAGGCGGTCCGCCGCCGGTCGCTGAGCTGGAAGCGGACGATCCACCGGCTCAAGGACGAACTCGAAGCCGGGCGGGCGGCCGGAACCGGGGCTCAAGTCGACCACCGGACCTGACGAGCATCCTAGGATGAGCAGTTCGCCGCCGTCCCGTCCACGGAGCACTGTGGCCTCGACGACCCGGTGCCGCTCTTGCGGATCCCGGTTGCGGCCCGAAGAAGCCTGGTGCTCGCTGTGCCATCACCGGGTGGACCAACCAGGACCGGACCACGCTGTGCCCGACCCCGCCTGGGTCGAGGCCGGCGGAGCGAAGCCAGGCGGAGCAATGCCCGGCGGAATGATGCCCGGCGGAACGATCGAGACAGATCGAGAATCTGCGTCGACGCCGAACCGGCGCCCGGGGCTGGCCGAGGCCGAAGCAGACCGGTTGATCGCGCGGCTCGCCGCCGCCGAGGCAGACCGGGACCGTGAATCCGGGTTCGCGGCGCTGCACGGCAGGTTGGGTGCGTATCCCGGCGGAGTTCTGGCCGCGATCGGCGGTCTGCTGCTGCTCGGGATCGGCGTCATCGGCCTGACACTGCTCGGACTGCTGCTCTAAGCCTGCGACCGGAGGGTTGAGAGTCTTGCGGCAGACGGTAACGTTCCGGCTGAGCCCAGTGCTGCGCCCTTGCCCACCCGGGCTCATCGTTTGTTCCGTCGAAGAGAGGCGCATCCATGGCCGACCGCACCGTGTCGAGCATTGTCGTCGATGCAGCGCCCGCCGCCGTCCTCGAAGTGATTGCTGACTTCGAGAAGTATCCAGACTGGACCGGCGCGGTCAAGCAGGTGACCGTTCTCGAACGGCTGCCCGACGGCCGCGGCTCCAAAGTCCGGTTCGTACTGGACGCCGGGGCTATCCGTGACACCTATGTCCTGGACTACGTCTGGGACTTCGACGATCTCGGCACCGGCACGCTGTCCTGGGGCCTGGTGGAGTCCACCGTGCTGAAGGCCCTGGACGGCGCGTACACCCTGAGCGCGGTCGACGGTGGCACCGACGTCCGCTACTCGCTGGCCGTTGACCTGCGGATTCCCATGCTGGGGATGCTCCGCCGCAAGGCCGAGAAGGCGATCATCGATGCCGCGCTGAACGAGCTCAAGAAGCGCGTCGAGTCCGGTTCCTGATGCGGGTCGTTCTCTTCACCGGCAAGGGTGGGGTCGGGAAGACGACGACCGCGGCGGCCACCGCCGTCCATGCCGCCCGGTGCGGGGTGAAGACCCTGGTCGTCTCCGCCGACCCGGCGCACTCGTTGGCCGACGCGCTCGGCGTCCGTCTCGAGGCACGCCCGACCGAGGTGAGCGCCGGCCTGTTCGGTCAGCAGGTCGACCCTCGGGCTCGAAGCGAACGGTCCTGGCGCGAGATCCAGGAGTACCTGGTGGTGGCCCTGGACGAACTCGGGGTGGATCCGCTGGCTGCCGACGAGCTGACCGAGCTACCCGGCGCTGACGAGGTCTTCTCCCTGCTGGAGGTCCGCGACCAGGTACGGCACGGGCCGTGGGGGCTGGTCGTCGTCGATTGCGCGCCGTCCGCCGAGACGCTCCGACTGCTCGCCGTTCCCGAGGTGCTGACCCGTTATGTCCGCCGGTTGCTGCCGATGGAACGCCGGATCGCCAGGATCGTCGGGGTGACCCGACGTCCCGGGTGGAGCCGGGCCGGTGGCACCGGTGGGGTCGGCGGTACCGGGCTGCCCCTACCAGGTGACGGGGTGGTGGAGGCCGCCGAGCGGTTCGCCGCCGAACTGGCCGGGGTCCAGGAGGTGCTGCGCTCGCCGGCGACCTCGGTCCGGCTGGTGCTGACCGCCGAGTCCGTGGTTCTGGCGGAGACCCGGCGAACCTGGACCGCACTGGCGATGCACGGGTTCGCCGTCGATGCCGTGGTGGCCAACCGGCTGTTCGACGCCGAATCCGCGGACCCCTGGCAGCAGGGCTGGGCCCGAACCCAGGCGCAAGTGCTCACCGAGGCGGAGATGTCGTTCGCACCGGTGCCGGTCCAGCGGGCCGGCTACACCGCAGCCGAGCCGGTGGGTTTCGCCGCGCTCGCCGCATTGGGCGAGTCGTTGTACGGCCCGGCCGTGCCGGAGGCCGCCACGGCGTTGCTGGAACCGCCCTCGCTGCCGGATCCGTTCGTCGTGGAGCGCGAGACCGCCGGGTTCGTGCTGCGGCTCGCCTTGCCGCTGGCCGATCGGAAGGATCTCGACTTGGGTCGGCGCGGCGACGACCTGGTGGTGACCGTGGAAGGCCGGCGCCGGGTGCTCGCGCTGCCGAGCGCGCTCCGGCGATGCCAGGTGGACAGCGCTCAGCTTCGTGACGGGGTGCTGGCTGTCCGGTTCGTACCAGATCCGGATCAATGGCGGCCGATGTGAGCGCCGAAAGAACCGGACCGGAGCGGGCCACCCCGCCGCCGTGGACCGGTCCGTGGGCGGACGACGCGCGCCGGCTGTTCCAGCTGGTGCAGAGCGCCGCCGAGCAGGCCGGGTCGGCGTCCCAGCCCGGATCGTCGCCTGGATCACCGGCATCGGAGTCCACGGGCGAGCCCGGACACGAGCACCCGCCGGAGTGCAAGTACTGCCCGTTCTGTCAGGGGGTCGCGCTGCTTCGCCGGGCCGGGCCGGAGGTGCTCGACCAGGTGGCCGAATTCGCCGCCGGGCTGGCCGCCACGCTGCGCGCGACGCAACCGGCTCCGGCGGACCCCTCGTCCGAGTCTGAAGCCGGGTCGACTGGATCCTCGGACGGCCCGGCGGAGGATAGGACCAACGCGCGCCCGCAGCCGCCGAGTACGGTGCGGATCGATGTCACCGATTGACCGGCCGGCCCTGATTGGCCGACCGGGTGAATGACCGGACTGCAGATCGCGGGCCGACAGCAGCAAGCGCAACGCCATCAGACCGGCCGTCTCCGGGCGGCCATGAGAACAACTGAGCAGAGGATCGGGCCGTGGAATACACGATCGGGGTCGACGTCGGCGGAACGAAGATCGCCGCGGGCGTCGTCGACACCGAGGGACACATCCTCGAGCGAATCAAGCTGCCAACGCCCGGCACCGTAGAGGAGATCGACGTCCGGATCACCGAGGCGGTCTCCACCCTCCTCGACAAGGCGGCCGGCGAGCAGTCGCGGATGGCGGTCGGCGTCGCGGCGGCCGGATTCGTGGACGAGCACCGGACCACCGTCCGGTTCGCCCCGAACATCCCATGGCGAGAGCACCCGTTGGCAGCCTCCCTGACCCGTCGGCTGGGAGTCCCGGTGGTGGTGGAGAACGATGCCAACGCGGCGGCCTGGGCCGAGTTCCGGTTCGGCGCCGGTTACGGCGTTGCCGACATGACGCTGATCACCGTGGGCACCGGGTTGGGTGGTGGCATCGTCCTGGACGGCGAACTGGTTCGCGGCGCCTATGGCATCGCGGCCGAGCTCGGCCACGTCCGGATGGTGCGGGACGGTCGACCCTGCGGTTGCGGCCAGCACGGCTGCTGGGAGCAGTACGCCTCCGGTCGGGCGCTGCTGCGGGCGGCGAAAGCGCTCGCGGCCGAAGATCCGAAGGCGGCGGAGGCGATGCTCAAGCCGGCGGGCGGTGAGCCGGCGGCACTGCGCGGCAACATGATCACGGATGCCGCGCTGGCCGGAGATCCAGCCGCGGTCGGCCTGCTCGCCGAGCTCGGTCGCTGGCTGGGGGAGGGCATCGCGATGGTCGCGAACGTGATGGACCCGGCCGTGGTGGTGATCGGTGGTGGCGTGGCCGACGCCGCTGACCTCCTGCTCGGGCCGGCTCGGGAGTCGTTCAGCGCGCATCTCAGCGGGGGTGACAACCGGCCGCACCTGGACATCCGGGCCGCCCGGATGGGCAATGACGCGGGCATCATCGGCGCGGCTGATCTGGCTCGTAAGCGATGACAGCGGACGACGGCCAGCTCGCGATCGGGGTCGACATCGGCGGCACCAAGGTGCTGGCCGGCGTGGTGAACGAGGACGGCGAGGTGATCGCTCGGGCGCGTCGGCCAACGCCGTCCCGGGATCCGCGGGCGGTTGAGCGGACCATCGCCGAGGTGGTGAATGAGCTCCGGGACGGGCGCGAGATCAGCGGCGTCGGGATCGGCGCTGCCGGTTTCGTCGATGCCGATCGGGCCAAGGTGCTGTTCGCCCCGCATCTGGCCTGGCGGAACGAGCCGCTGCGAGACCAGGTGACGGCAGCCGTGGGGCTGCCGGTGATCGTCGAGAACGACGCGAACGCCGCAGCCTGGGCGGAGTGGCGATTCGGTGCCGGGCAAGCCGAACCCCGGCTGGTCTGCGTCACCCTGGGCACCGGGATCGGTGGCGGGATCGTCCTGGACGGCGTCGTGCAACGCGGGCGCTGGGGGATGGCCGGCGAGTTCGGGCACATGGTGGTGGTTCCGGACGGCCGGCGCTGCGAATGCGGCAACCGCGGCTGCCTGGAGCAGTACGCCTCCGGCAACGTTCTCGGCCGGGAAGCCCGAGAACTCGCCGCTGCCGGTTCGCCGGTGACGATGGCACTGGTCGAACGGGTCGGGGGCGATCACTCGGCGCTGGTCGGTCCGCTGATCACGCAGGCTGCCCGGGAGGGTGACGCCGCCGCTATCGAACTGTTCGAAGAGGTCGGCCGCTGGCTCGGGGTCGGCCTGGCCAACCTGGCCGCCGCGCTCGACCCAGGGATGTTCGTGATCGGTGGCGGAGTCTCCGACGCCGGTGAACTGCTGCTCGCACCGGCCCGCGACTCATTCCGAAAGACCTTGACTGGTCGCGGTTTTCGCCCGATGCCGCAAATCGTCAAGGCTGCTCTCGGCCCCGAGGCAGGGCTCGTCGGCGCCGCCGATCTAGCCCGCAAACAGTCCAACAACTAGGCAATGGGCGAACCCCCCGTGAGCGGGCCCGGAGGCGCGGCGGTGTCTGGACTGAGGAGACGCAACCCCATCGAAGATGCGGGACGGTCGACGAGGGAAGACACCGACTTGGCGCCGCAGGGCCCGCGAACAATGAACACTGTCAGGCTGCTCAGCTGGAATGTCTGGAAACTGCTGGGCGACCCGCTCGCCGTCCACCGCGTGCTCCGCGCCGCCGAGCCGGACCTGGTCTGCCTGCAGGAAGCCCCGGCCCTGCTGTGGTCCACCCGGCAACTGTCGGCGCTGGCCCGAGCCAGCGGCTTGCACCTGGTGGCCGGTGGTCGCTCGGCGGCGGGAAACGCGATCCTGCGCTCGTCCCGGATGCAGGTGCTCGACGCCGAGGCGTTCCGCTTCCGGCCGCTGAACTGGCGGATCCAACGGCGCGGCGCCGTCCTGGCCACCGTCGGCCTGCCCGGTGAGCTGCCGCTACGACTGGCCGGGGTGCATCTGGGGCTGGATCCGGGCGAACGGCAGGCGCATGCCCAGGAACTGCGCGATCGGCTGTCGATCAGCCGGCGGCCGGTGGTGGTGGCGGGGGATCTGAATGAGCTGCCCGGCGGGCCGAGTTGGCAGACGCTGGCCTCGGTGGCGGCGGATCCGGTGGTGGACGCGGCGGCCACCTTTACCGTCGCCCGGCCACGCAAGCGGATCGACGCCGTCCTGACCGGGCCCGGGGTCGAGATCATCGAGTACGGGCAGTGGCAGCCGGATCTGACGGACGCCGCGCGGGCCAGCGATCACCTGCCGGTGCTGGCCGTGATCCGGCCGGCCCGGCCTGATTCACCCGTTCGCTAGACCACTGCGCCGTCGTCATCGTCGTCGCGGTGCTTCGGCATCCGCGCCACCAACGTCACGAAACCGGCGGTGAAGCCGACCAGGGCAGCCACCAGCAGGGCCGCCGGCGGCGGCCGCCAGAAGATCACCGAGATCAGCATGAAGATCGGCCCCGCGACCACCCCGCCCCAGGCCAATCGGCTGATCACGTCACCGCGGGGCAGCGGCGGCGGTTCCGGTGGAACGAATGCATCGGCCTGGCCGATGCGATCTTCCGGCCCCTCTTCCGGTTCCTCGACCGAGGGCACCATCGAGCCCGGACCGCTCAGGGCGAGTTCGTCGTCGTCCCGTTCCTGATGTCGACCTGGCTCGGCGGCGCGAGCCTCCGGGTCGTCGACCCGGCGGTGCCGCCCCTGGGTCAGCTCTTCCTCGGCCGGCCAGGTGGCCGGCGACTCGTCTCCCCAGGCAGCGACGATCGCGGCGAATGCGCTGTCGACGTCCAAGGGCTTGGGTTCGGGGGTGGACGGCGGGTGTTCGGCGTCCGGGCCGCCGTCGTGTTCCGGGTCTCCGGCGGTCATCGGAGACCGCCGGGGCTGACCGATATCCGGTCAATGAACGAAAGCGTCCGGCTGAAGATCATTGGTGCGTCGTTGTCCAGAGTCGCCACATGGAAACTGTCCTCCAAAAGCACCTCCTCGGCATCCGTTGAGGAGATTCGATCGAGAATTTGCGCGCTACTCGTGGCGGGAACCACGTGATCCTGCGGTGAGCGGAACAGAAGTACCGGTTGCTTGACCGTCGGCAGGTCGGCCACGACCGTCTTGTACCCGGCCAGCATCGAGTGCACCGCGTGCGGCGGGATCTTGTCGTAGGCGTCCTCGACCACGCCGGGCTTCTTGATGTCGTTGCCGACCGGCGGCAGGTAAGGCACCAGCCAACGCACCACCGGTAGCGCTTTGAGCCGCGGATCATCGACCCGGACCGCCGGGTTGACCAGCACCAGGGCATCTACTCCGGCCCCGCCGTCCGCCGGGTGCTGTTGGGCCAGCCGGAGCGCCAGGCCACCGCCCATCGAGAGCCCGCCGACCACGAGGACCCGGGACCGGGCCCGCAGTTCGGTGAAGGCGGCTTCCAGCTCGCCGTACCAATCCGCCCAGGTGGTCCGGCTCATCTCCCGCCAGGTGGTGCCGTGGCCCGGCAATCGGGGCAGTCGCACGCTGTGACCTGCTTCGGCGACGGTCTCGGCCCAGGGCCGGAGGCTGGCCGGATTGCTGGTGAAGCCGTGGCACAGCAGGACCCCGACATCGTCACCGTCGTGGGCGTAGGGCTCGGCTCCCGGGCGCACGGGCACGGCGACTCCTCGTGTGTTCGTCGCTCTTCTGGTGGAGTGGCTGCAACCGCGCCTTCAGGATCGAGTGCGCAGGACCAGATCGCCATCGTGACACGTTGCGCACCGAGGGTCGAGTAGTGGGTGGGTTCGGGACCCGTGTGAATACCGAGAGTGGTGGCCGGATCGGTGATCGGGTGACGATCGTCGAAGGTGGGCTGACCGGGGATGTCTCGCTCGCCGGGAACTCTCTAGAGTTCTCCTTGGCAAGTGCGTAGTTCTTGACGGGTCGAAGGAGGCGGAGATGCTCTACTGGCTACTGCGGCGCATCTTGGTCGGGCCCGCGTTGCAAGCCCTGTGGCGGCCCTGGGTACGGGGCCTGGAAAACGTCCCCGAGCAAGGTGGGTTCATCTTCGCCAGCAATCACCTGTCTTTTTCCGATCATTTCTTCCTGGCCCTGAAGATTCCGCGGCGGATCACGTTCCTGGCGAAAGCGGACTATTTCAACGGGCCCGGGGTGAAGGGCTGGTTGACCGCTCGCTTCTTCCGCGGCGTGGGCCAGATCCCGATCGAGCGCACCGGGGGTCGGGCGTCGGACGCGGCCTTGAGGACCGGTCTGAAGGTGCTGCGCCGCGGCGACATCCTCGGCATCTACCCCGAGGGCACGCGTTCGCCAGACGGTCGGCTGTACCGAGGCAAGACCGGGGTCGCCCGGATGGCGCTGGAAGCCGGTGTCCCGGTGGTCCCGGTGGCCATGATCGATACCCACAAGGTCCAGCCGCCCGGCAAGATCCTGCCCAAGATGGCCCGGGTCGGAATGGTGATCGGCACACCGCTCGACTTCTCCCGATATGAGGGGATGGCCACCGACCGCTTCGTCCTGCGTTCCATCACCGACGAGATCATGTACGCCTTGATGGAGCTCGGTAACCAGGAGTATGTGGACATCTACGCCGCCACCATGAAAGAACGGCTGGCGGCGGCGAAGCGCTCCGGCTCTGGCCAGATCCCGAACGGTCACGAGGCTCCGGTCCCGGAGGCGCCGGTGCTGCCTGGGACCACCGCCGTCGTGGCGCGGGCCGCAGCCCTCGACGAGGTTCGGGTGGCAGCCCCCGACGACGTCGTTTGATCATGCTGCGGTGACTGCTCTCGGGCTCGCGAAGAATGCCGCCGAGAGCGCTCCCGGGTCGGCGGACAGCGACGCGGACGAAGGTCGGTTGCGGCGGATCGTCGACGTCTTCCGGATCGCGGCGCTGGCCTACGCGGTCGGCCTGTACGTGCCGGCCCAGGATTCGTACGTCCATCGGTGGGGTGCCTGGGCCGTGCTGGCGGTCCTGGCCGCCTGGACGGCGCTGCTCAGCGTCCGGCCGGGCCGAGGGCCCCGGGTGATGCTGATCGACTTGGCCCTGGCCGCAGGCAGCGTGCTGGCCACCCGGTGGCTGGACGACCCGGCCCGGATCCAGGACGGCGCGCAGACCCTGCCGGTGATCTGGCCGGCCGCCGCGGTGCTCGGCTGGGCGGTCTGGCGGGGCTGGCGCGGCGGGCTGCTGGCGGCGCTGGTGGTGTCCGCCGCTGATCTGGTCGAGGTCGGCCGGTTCGCGGCCTGGACGGCGAACAGCACCGGGAACAACATCGTGCTGCTCATCCTGGCCGGTCTGATCGTCGGATATGCCGCCGAGATCCTGCGGGCCGGGCGCACCCAGATGGCCGCCGCGGTGGCGCAGCAGGCGGCCACTGCCGAACGGGAGCGGCTGGCTCGCGATATCCACGACTCGGTGCTCCAGGTGCTGGGCTTCGTCCACCGGGACGGGACCGAGCGCGGTGGGGCGGCCGCCGAGCTGGCTCGGCTGGCCGGTGAGCAGGAAGTCCGGCTGCGAGCGCTGATCTCGAACGGTCCGGCCACGCCGACCGTCGGCGGTACGGCGGACCTGCGCGCGGCGCTGTCCCAGCAGGCCGGCGTCCGGGTGACGATCTCCTGCCCGGCCCGCCCGGTGCTGCTGCCGGCCCAGCAGGTCAGCGCCCTGGCGGCGGCGACCACGGCCGCCCTGGACAACGTCGCGCAACACGCGGGAGAGCAGGCCCAAGCCTGGGTGTTGCTGGAGGATGAGGTGGATCGGGTGACCGTCACGGTGCGCGACGATGGTCCCGGATTCGAGCCGGGGCGGCTGGAGGCCGCTCAGGCGGCGGGTCGGCTCGGGGTCAGTTCGTCGATCCGGGGGCGGATCGCGGAAATCGGAGGCACGGTGGAGTTCGTCTGCATGCCCGGTGAGGGCACCGAGGTCGAGATGCGGGTACCCCGTGCCGGCTGAATCGTCGTCGCCGGCCGTCCGGGTGATGGTCGTCGACGATCATCCGATCTGGGCGGAGGCAGTGGCCAGGGATCTCACCGGTGCCGGTTTCAGCGTGGTCGCCACGGCCGCCGACGGAGCCGAGGCGCTGCGTCGACTGCCCGCCGTCCGCCCGGATGTCGTCGTCCTGGACCTGCACCTGCCGATCCTGGACGGCGTTGCTGTCACCCGGGAGGTGGTGTCGACGCTAACCGGGACCAGGGTGCTGGTGCTCAGCTCCAGCGGCGAGCAGGACGACGTGCTGGAGGCGGTCAAGGCCGGCGCCACTGGCTATCTCGTGAAGTCCGCGTCCACGGCGGAACTGATCGACGCCGTGCGGCGGACCGCGGCCGGTGAGGCGGTCTTCACCGCCGGGCTGGCCGGCCTGGTGCTGGGGGAGTACCGGCGGATCGCCGGGGTGCAGCCGGAACCGGGGGTGCCGGTGGGGCCGGCACTCACCGATCGGGAGACCGAGATCCTCCGGCTCGTCGCCAAGGGCCTGTCCAGCCGGCAGATCGCCGAGCGCCTGGTGATCTCGTACCGGACGGTGCAGAACCATGTCCAGAACACGCTGATCAAGCTGCAACTGCACAATCGCGTCGAGTTGACCAGGTACGCGATCGAGCAGGGCCTCGACTCCGACGCCTGATCCAGCAGGGCCTCGACAGCGACGCTTGATCCAACAAGATCGCCAGGCTTGCCCGGATCGGTGCCCTTAAAGGGCGCCGATCCGGGCACAGCTGGCGATCATCCGAGCGCGCGAACCGAGCTCAGGTGAGCCCGGCTCGGCGGGCTTTGAGTTGGGCCTGGAACAGCAGCGGCCGAAGCGCGTCGCCCTCCACCCCCGGGTCGTCGAAGGCCAGCGCGTTCTCCACGCCCAGGTCCGCGCGCTCGTCCCGCAGCAGTGACCAGACCACGTAGGCGGGGATCACGAACGGCGTCGAGTCGAGGCTGAACCGAGCGATCAGCGGCAGGTAGGTGGGCAGCACCGGCCCGCCGGTCATGCAGAGCAAACCACCCTCGCTCACGTTCAGCGCCCGTGACAGCAGGCTCTCGGGCAGGTCCGGAAGCAGGTCAATGGTCCCGTTGTGATCGAGCAGTTGCCGTCGATCGACGTCGAGGGCCTCAAGATCTCGGCGGATGTCCAATTCGACCGGCAGCGACCACGGCACCCGGACGTATCGCCGACGCTGATCCCGCCGCGGTGGGCCGGTGACCGCGAGCCGCCACACCCGAAGCCCGTAGCCGGTGGTCTCCTGGCTTTCGAAGGCAGTCGGCAGGGTCCACAAGCCGCGCGGGGTGTGCCAGTTCAGCGCGCACGCGGCTCGAGGAGCGGGGAGGACGACGTCACCGGAGAATCGGGGGACCGAAATCAGGTAGCTGAGGATCTTTCCGGTCTTCCGGTTCCGGGTGAGGTCCTCGATGCGGGATTTCACGTCAACGTCGGGTCCGCCGCCGTCCGGATCACCGGGAGCGCTCAAGGTGATCCGGATCAGATCATTGACGTCCGGGACCCCGCCGTTGCTGGACACAGCACCTCCCGTTCCGGAATCCGCGGCCTCCCTCTGCCTGGCGGCGCGCCTGCGTCACGGCGTGCCAAGCACTTGTCCTGTGCAGCGTCGGCTGGGGCGAGCCGGGTCTTGAGCGTGGCGGTGGAAGACCTCCCGGCCGTCCGCAGCACAATTCTTCGGTGCCGGCGCGGGGCCGGCGGCGCGGTCACTTACCCTTGTCCGGTGAGCGCCCCTCTGCACCCCATCATCAGCGCCGACCTCGGCTCCGCGTCCGACACCCCGGATACGGCTGCCGCTGCCCTCGAGGCGGGTCTTGACATCTGGCGCGACCTGCCCGCCGCCCAGCAGCCGGCCTGGCCGGACCCGGCCGAGCTGGCCGCCGTAACGGCCGAGCTCGCGATCGTTCCGCCGCTGGTTTTTGCCGGTGAGTGCGACATGTTGCGGGAGCGGATCGGTGCCGCCGCCCGTGGCGAGGCCTTCTTGCTGCAGGGCGGTGACTGCGCCGAGACATTTGCCGAGGCGACCGCGGACCGGATTCGGAACAAGGTCAAGACCATCCTCCAGATGGCGGTGGTGCTCACCTATGGCGCCAGCATGCCGGTGATCAAGCTCGGTCGGATGGCGGGCCAGTACAGCAAGCCGCGCAGCAGCAACACCGAGACCCGCGCCGGTGTCGAGTTGCCGGCCTACCGCGGCGACGCGATCAACGGCTTCCCGTTCGACGCCGACAACCGCCGTCCGGACCCGCGCCGGCTGCTGAAGGCGTACCACACCAGCGCCTCCACGCTGAACCTGGTGCGTGCGTTCACCAAGGGCGGCTTCGCCGACCTGCGGCAGATCCATGAGTGGAACCGGGGGTTCATCAGCAGTCCGGCGAACGCTCGCTACGAGGTGATGGCCCGGGACATCGACCGGGCGATGAAGTTCATGGCCGCCTGCGGTGGGGACGGCGATGCCCTGCGCACGGTGGACTTCTACTCCAGTCACGAGGGCCTGCTCCTGGACTACGAGCGGGCGCTGACCCGGATCGACTCGCGAACCGGCACCCCGTACAACGTCTCGGCGCACTTCGTCTGGATCGGCGAGCGGACCAGGCAGTTGGACGGCGCCCACGTGGATCTGATGTCTCGGGTGCGGAACCCGATCGGGGTCAAGATCGGCCCGAAGACGACCCCGGACGACCTGATGGCCCTCATCGACACGCTCGACCCGGCCCGCGAGCCCGGTCGGCTGACGCTGGTCAGCCGGATGGGTGCGGGAACCATCCGGAAGGCCCTGCCGGCCCTGGTGGAGACCACCAAGCGCGAGGGCGTTCCGGTGCTCTGGATCTGTGACCCGATGCACGGCAACACGTTCGAGTCGGCGTCCGGCTACAAGACCCGCCGCTTCGACGACGTGCTGGACGAGGTGCGGGGCTTCTTCGAGGTGCACGCCGCGGTCGGCACCATCCCCGGTGGCTTGCACGTGGAACTGACCGGCGACGACGTTACCGAGTGCCTGGGCGGTTCGGAGCACATTGACGACGCGGATCTGGCGACCCGGTACGAGACGCTGTGTGACCCGCGACTGAACCACCAGCAGTCCCTGGAGCTGTCCTTCCTGGTCGCCGAGATGCTGGCGGA
>DATINJ010000342.1:0-3784 GCA_035474375.1 Kineosporiaceae bacterium
GACTTGACCCCCGGCACCAGCGCCCAGCACGCTTCGGGCGTGACCGAGGCAAGTACCACCACCACACGCACCGCCCGTCAAGAATTTGTCCTCACCCTGGCGTGCCCCGACCGTCCGGGCATCGTCTACGCGGTGGCGAGCTTCCTGGTGCAGCACGGCTGCAACATCCTGCAGAGCGAACAGTACGACGACGATGCCGGCGACTACGCCGGCACCTTCTTCATGCGCGTGCAGTTCAGCGCCCTGGACCCGCTACAGACTTTGGAGCGGCTGACCAACGGCTTCGGCTCGGTCGCCGAGTCCTTCAAGATGCGCTGGCACCTGGTGGACGCCGCCGCGAAGTACCGGGTGCTCATCCTGGTCTCGAAGTTCGGGCACTGCCTGAACGACCTGCTGTTCCGTCACCGGATCGGCGCGCTGAACGTCGACCTTCCGGTGGTCGTGTCGAACCACCTCGACTTCGCCGATCTGGTCGAGTCGCACGGCATCCCCTTTGTCCACCTGCCGGTCGAACCCGGGGGTAAGGCCGCCGCCGAGAAGCGCCTGCTGGACGTCGTGGAACAGGAGCGGATCGATCTGGTGGTGCTGGCCCGCTACATGCAGGTGCTCTCGCCGGAGCTGTGCGAGGCGCTGGCCGGGCGGGCGATCAACATCCACCATTCGTTCCTGCCGGGCTTCAAGGGCGCTCGGCCCTATCAGCAGGCCCACGCCCGTGGTGTGAAGATCATCGGAGCGACGGCGCACTACGTGACGTCAGACCTCGACGAAGGACCGATCATCGAGCAGGACGTTGAGCGGGTCGACCACACCACCACGGCGAAGCAGATGGCCGCCGTCGGGCGCGACGTCGAATGCCAAGTCCTGGCCCGTGCGGTGACCTCGCATACCCAGAACCGGGTAATGATCAACGGCTCCCGCACCATCGTCTTCCGCTGAACGTTCCCACCCGTGTCCTTGATCGCGAGTGGCACTTTGTCGACCCGGACCCGCGCTCAAACAGGTAACTGAGGTCAACAAGGTGCCACTCGCGAATCCTTGGGGGACGCCCTAGAAGCTGGCGAAGGTCAGGCGGGTGAAGTCGGACGCCGAGTGCGCGGCGACTCCACGCGGGGTCAACGTGTAGATGGTGTCGGCCTGCACCACCGTGCGGATCGGGGTGGCTTCCGTCGTCCGCTGGATCGAGGGGGCGATCGTGTGAGAGCTGTCGAAGGTGACCGGCCCGTCGGCGATCGGGCGCAGCGTGGTCGGCGTCCCAAGTCCGTCTGAAGCGACCCGGACGGCGATCACACCGGCGTCGAACCGGTCCCGGTAGACGTCGTTCAACGATTCCACGCCCGGCTTCCGCACGCTGTTCCACGAGGTGTACGGGATCAGCACCAGATCACCAGCCATCGTGAAGGCGTGATGGTCGCTCTCGGCGTCCGACCAGGCATTGGCCAGCCGCTTCCGGTCGAGCCGGCGCGGTGAATCCAGGTTGCCGACGTCGAAGAGCGAGAGCTGAAGGCCGGTCACATTGCCGGTCTTGGTGCCGTCCTGACCGAGCCCGAGAAGCCGTCCGGTACCTGCCGGGTGCAGGTACGCCGAGTAGCCGAGCACCGCCAGCTCACCCCGCACTCTGGGCTGCGCCGGGTCGGACAGGTCGACGATGTAGAGCGGATCGGTTTGCCGGTAGGTGACCACGTAGCCGACATCGCCGACGAACCGAACCCCTCGGATCTGCTCCCCTACCCCCAGCCCGGTGACGACGCCGACCTGGCTGAGCCGGTCGTCGTTCACCTTGAGCACGGTGACCCGAGCTTCGGACGGCTTCGGCGTGGGTTGAGGGGTCGACCACGACGCCGAACGCTTGGCTGCCGAGAGATCATCGATGGGCAACGCCGGAGTGACGTCGCCCTGGGTGGTGGAGGCCACTCGCAGCAGCCCGTCCTTCTCATCCATCGCGAATTGGTTCAGCAGCGACCCGGTGATCTCGCCGGACGCGACGTACTTCGGCTGTGCCCGCAGCGGGGTGTCGAATCGGTGGATCTCGGTACTGGCCATGGACGGCGCGAACCGAATGGCACCGGGCATGACACGGGACGTCGAGCCGTCGACCGCTCCGTCGAACGCCAGGGCGTTCCAACGAGAGGTGGCCAACCAGACGTGGTCAGCGGTGGCATAGACGGTGCTGCCATCGGCGATCACGCCGGCCGACTGCCAGCTGGTGAGTGGGGCCTCGGCATGAAGGTCCATCGAGACCAAGGCCAGGGTCCGCAACCCGCTGAAGCTGGCCGGGATCGCGACCTGTTCGCAATCGATGAGCGGACGGCTGACGGCCGGGCCGTCCGGCTTACCCTTCGCGTTCAGCTGGGTCACGGTGGCCTTGGGGATCCAGTCAGCGATCGTGGATTTGGCAATCAATCGCTTGTTCGCTGCGGTGGCTGCCTTTTCGGACTTCTCGAACTCCGATTGGGCCTTCGCCGCATCCGTCATCCCGTCCGGGTACTGTGCCTGTTTCCAGGTGATGCCGGTGGGCCCGGAGGTCAGAGCCAGCCGGATCTCGCCGTCCACCAATCGCGCTTCGCCGGAGCGGGTGCCGCCCAGTTCCAGCCGTCGCACCGGACGCGGATGCGCCGGGTCGGCGAGGTCAAGCACGGTCAGGTCGGTGACGTCAGCTCGGAAACGCCCCGAGCCTGGCGCCAATTTCATTGCCCCTAACGGAATTCCGCCATTTTGATCACCAATGACCACTGCGGTATCGCCGTCCAGCAGGACGGACTGGGCCGAGCCCTCGGCCGGACGCCACGTTGCCAGCGTCTTCGTTTCAGCGCCCGCGAGACGAGTTATCCGAATCTCGCCATTGATGACAGCGACCATGAGATCGCCGTTGGTCTTGACGACATCGCTTTCGTCAACCCCGGCCACCTGCACGTTTGTCCCGCTGTCCGGCGTCCCCGCTGCCGAACGCTGCGTACTCTCGCCCGACGCATTTGGCGCCAGCGCCTTACCTGCGGCAGCGGAGTCGGTCGCCACTTCGGCTCTGGCGAAGGTCTGGACGCCATCGTTCAGGCCGTAGGGACCAACCAACCGAGTAGCGTGAGCTCGATAATAGGCGAGCAGGTCGGTGCAATCGTGCTCGGTGGTCAGCGCGACATTGGCGATCCGCCCCAGACTGACGGCTTTCTGATCGGTTTCGGAACCGCCACCGCTGAATGTCCAGATCGCAGCACCGGCAAGCCCGAGGGCAGTCACGGCGGCGGCGGTACGCAATGGGTACGACATGGTTGGCTCCAGGCTTCGGATTCACGTGACCGACGCGTTGGTCGGCGGCGTCCGGATGTTGTCCTTCAGCATTGGGACGCAGCGCCCGGACCCTCGGTTCCCATCAACTTCCCAGTTCCTGGCCAAGCTGGAATTTCATCCTGCCCGTAGGTTCAGGCCTTGTCGCGCCAGCTCCCCTGCCCTGCGCCGACCCCGCCCACGCCGGTCCCGCCGCAACTGGCCCCGCACGCAACTAGCTCTGCCCGCGCACCAGCCCCGCCCGCAACTGGCTCCGCCCACACAGGCCTCGCCGCTCAGGCGCCGCCGCACAGGCCCGGCGGCAGGTCCGTCGCCCAGACCCCGCCCGCACGGGCAGGCCCAGCCGACCCCCGCCACCGGATCAAGACTTCGCCGAGCCTGGAGGAAGTCGACGTCCAGCGCCCTCTGGACGGCGATGTTCCCGTCGTATGCCCGCTAGCTACCCGAAGCAGCCAATATGGATCTTGCTTTCGGTGGCTAACGGGCAGGCGACGGGAACATCGTG
>DATINJ010000343.1:0-21078 GCA_035474375.1 Kineosporiaceae bacterium
GACGTCGATCAAGGCCCGGTCATCACGGCTTCGTGCGCCCGGCAGATGGCTCACGGAGTCGCCAACCTGATGGGCTCGGACCTCGCCCTGTCGGTCACCGGCGTGGGCGGCCCGGACCCGGTGGAAGATCAGCCGACGGGAACCGTCTTCATCGCCGTTCGCTGCGCCGATTCGGACCGGGTAGAAGAACACCACTTCGCCGGAGATGTCGAGGATGTGTTGCACGCCGCGACGTTGACGGCCCTGCGGATGCTGCTCGACGACGCAGAGCAGCACGCCACCGGCTGATTCTGATCAGCCGTCCGATCGTGACCCATTTACCACCTGTCCAGGCGGAGTTACCCTGATTTGACGGGTACGGACGTCGATGAGGTGCGTCATGCGCCAAGGAATAGATCCGAGGGTGGACTGGGTCTGCCACTGGATTCTGGCCCCCTTGCTTCTCCTCGCGTGGGGCGCCGGTTGGCTGGCCGTATTTGCCTATGGGTTCTGGTTTTTCTGGTACGCGCCTACCGGGCCAAGGATGATCGTCTTGGCTTACTGGCGCGACATTCCGGCAAGCTGGCACGGGGAAGTGCTGATCGCCCTCGGCGTGGTGACTGTCCCGCTGCTGCTCTACATCATCGTCGGCGCCGCCTACGATATTTGGAAAGGCAACGTGACGCCGGCGCAGCCCGCATCCAGATCCAGCGGCGCCGAGTTCGGGTTCGAGGACGCTGTACCGGCGATGGACATCGACTCCGCCGACCTAGGCTGACCGCCTCGGACCTCCTGCAGCCGCGTCTAGCTGGTGCCGACCATCTGGGTCCGGGTCACCTCGGGATGCGGCACCGGGGACGCCGTCCGGGCCGGGGTACGCCGAGTGATCAGGACCGACCCGGTGAGCGCGAGCGCGAAGCCGATCAGCGTCCAGATGGTGACCTTTTCGTGCAAGAACACGGCGCCCGCGGCGATCGCGACCACCGGGTTCAGGTAGACGATCGCCGTCGAGCGAACCGGGCCCAGCTCGGCGACCAGCGCGAAGAGCAGGAGGAAGGCGACGGCGGTGCAGACTACGGCCAGCACGATCACCGAGGCGATCACCCCGCCCGACGGCAGCCGGGCCGGTAGCCCGGGGCCGATCAGCACCACCGGAACGTAGATCAGTGCGGCTGCGGTCAGGCTCACCGCCATCACGCCGAGGCCGGACACGTCGGACAGCCAGCGAGCCAGGATCGCCGGGCCGACCGCATAGCCGATCACCACGACACCCATCTGGGCAACGGCCGGCAGGTCGGAACCGCCGAGGTCGAGCCCGACCAGCGCCGCGACGCCCGCGGTAGCCAGCGCGAGACCCAGCCAGCCCCGACCTCCGAGCGGTTCGGCCCGGCCGCCGGCCTTCGCTACCAGCACGCCCACGATCGGCACTGCGGTGATCAGCAGCCCGGTGGTGGAACTGGGCAGGTGCTGCTCGGCGCGGGACAGGAAGATCCAGGGAAGGACGATCTCGACGACGGTGTAGGCCAGCACCGGTCGCCAGTGCCGGGCAACCGTGGCCACGTCGCTGCGGGCCAGGGCGATCGGCAGCAGGATCAATGCGGCCAGCGCGGTCCGGGCCAGCACCAGCGTGGACGGCGGGAGCTCGCCGACCGCGATCTTGATCAGGAAGTACGGGATGCCCCAGGCCACGCCGAGGGCGATGAAGAGGAAGGCTGCGCGACGCGTCACCCTTCAATCATCTTGACCAGCGATCGTTAAGTCCATCTAGTATTTGCTCATGTCAATCGACAGCGAAACCTTCACAATCGACCTGCGGCGGATGCGGTTGCTACGTGAGGTCGAGCAACGAGGCACGGTCGCCGCGACCGCCGCAGCGCTCCATCTCACCCCGTCCGCGGTGTCCCAGCAGCTCGCCGTCCTGGCCCGGGAATTCGGTGTCCCGCTGCTGGAACGGCAAGGCAGAGGCGTGCGGTTGACCGGGCAGGCTCGGGTGTTGCTGCGGCACGCCGACTCGATGGCCGCCCAGCTGGAAGAGGCCCGGGCCGAGCTGACCGGGTTCGCGGCCGGCGCGGTGGGAGAAGTCCGGGTCGGCTCGCTGGCCAGCGGGATCGCCGCGGTCGTCGCCCCGGCCCTGCTGCGGCTGCACATCGACCGGCCGGGGGTCCGGGTGCTGGTCCGCGAGCGCGACGCGCCGGATGCGCTGACCAGCCTGGACGTCGGTGAGCTCGATATCGCCGTCTCCGTCGAGCAGCAGGGCGCACCACCGCGCGACGATCCCCGCTATCACCGGGTTGACCTGCTGACCGACGTCCTCGATGCGCTGCTGCCGGTCGACCATCCGCTCGCCGGTCGGTCCGAGATCCCGCTGGATGCTCTGGCGGACGAGTGCTGGGTGTCGTCGGCACCCACGGATGCGTGCGCGCAGATCACCCTGAGCGTCTGCGCCGCTGCTGGCTTCACTCCCGACGTGCAGCATCACTGTCAGGAATGGGATGCCGTCGCGGCGCTGGTGGCGGTCGGCGCCGGAGTGGCGCTGGTACCGCGGTTGGCGTACCCGCTGCGTCCGGGCGGGCTGGTGTCCGTGCCGCTCACCGGCCAGCCGCCGGCTCGCCGGATCTACGCCACCACCCGCGCGGGCCGGATTGCCGATGCACCCACCGCCGCCGTGCTGGCGGCAATGCAGCAGGTGGCCTCGGAACGGCCCGGTGCGGCGTCGGGTCTGCTGCGATGATCGACGTCCGCTGTCCACCCTGAGGAGAGACCGTGCGCGCTCTGGTCTGGAAACGCGAGCCGTGGCGGGCTCGACACTGGTTCCTGCTCTTGGTCTGGCTTGCCTTCACCTGGGTCGTGGAAGCCGCCAGCGACCACGGTCTCTGGTTCTACGCCGCGCTCTTCTTGTGGATCGGGATGCTCGTCAGACTCCCGAGCTATCTGCCTTCGCGGCCCTTCTTCGGTCACCAACGTCAGCCGATGAACCCGGAAACCCCGCAGCCTGCGACCGATGACCTGAGCTAGCGGCAAGCCGGACCGCTACTGGATCGGGTTGTCGAGCCACCGTCCGGGCGGGTGTGCGGGAACTTCGAGATCGGCGACGACGCCGCAGTGGTCGCTGGCCCAGACGCCGTCCACCGGTCGATCGAACGCCAGGAAGCAGCCGACGACGTCAAGGCTGGGCCCGTGCACACCGCAGCGAACCATCACGTAATCGATCCGGCGGCCCAGCTCCAGTGACATCTCACCGGCGCGTTCCAGCGGGTTGAACGGGGTGAAGGTATGCCCAGAAGTCCTCGGGTGCACCGATTTCCAGGCATCGCGGTACGCGACGCTCAGGTCTCGCAGCGACTGGCGGCCGGTCCAGAACCGAATGCTTGCGGAGTCCGGGGTGTCGTCGAAGTCCCCGGCAAGGACGACGTGCAGGTCGCGGCCGGCCAGCCGGTCCTCGACGAACCGGGCGGTGGCCACCGCCTGGAGCTCCCGCTCGTACCCGAAACCGACCTGATAGCTGGGCTTATGGTGCACGAACAGCAGCGGTCCGACAGGTTCGGGGACGACGATCTCGGCGAGGACGGCGGCGCACCACGGCAGGTCGACCCGGTCGGTGACTCGCAGGTCGACCTCCTGCACGTCGTTCAGCGGCCACCGGCTGGCCAGCACCGCCCCGACGCCGTCGCTCGAGCGCCGGCTGTGCCGGGCGAAATGGTAGTCGGGGCCGAGCAGGTCTGCCGCCTGGTCGTAGCCCTCACCCCAGACCGACTCCTGTAGCGCGATCAGGTCCGGTCGCAACGCCGCCAGGCCTGCCTGGAGCACCGGGCGCCGTCGCTCCCAGTTCGCGTGATCCGGCGACAGCAGGTTCAAGGTCATCACCCGAAGATGGCTACGCCGCCCCTCGAAGTCCCAGGCGCTCTCCGACATCTGCCCTCCCACAGTTGGTCAAACCAGACTCTCACTCTCGCACCGATGCACCTTGCGTCTCGCGCACCGGGTTCCCACACTTGACCTGTGATGACAACGTCATGCCACCCCGCCCAATCCGCAACCAGCTCCCGAGCAGGACTGCGGCGAGCCACCGTCCGATCCGGGCTGCTGCTCGCCGCCGTCATCGGACTGGTCGCCACGGCCTTCACCGCGCCTGCGGCCGCAGCGACGGCGACCGGCGTCTACGTCGGGCAGGCCGTCTGCCACCAGGCCCGCGTCTCCGGCCGTCATTGTGGGCGCGTCACAGCCCTGAACGTGACCATCTCCACGAGCGGTGGAACCTACACCGGCCTGATTCGTACCAACATCTGCTCCGAGGCCGGAGATACCGGCGCTCCACTCACCGCCGCCGGGGTGACCGTCGGCACCCTCATCGGCGGTTCGGGGAACTGCACGTCCGGAGGAAGCTCCTACTACGTTCCGGTGTAAGACCGCGCACCCGGCCCGGCGATCAGCCCAGATTGATGGACTTGATCGACGTGATGCTCCCGGTGATCTGAGCAGTGACTTTGCAGTGCGGGCAGTGGTATCGCTTCGTCCCGGGCTGCCAGCAGCCCAGCCCGGTGCATGATCCGCAGCGGACGAAGCCGGCGTTCGAGCAGCCCGGACATCCGGGATAGTCCGCTGCGGTGACGAAAGAGCCTGACATCGGGGCAGAATCGCGCCGGCTGTCGCCGTCCGGGACGGACGAATCGTCGACCCAGCTGAGCTGCCATTCGGTACCCACCTGACGGAAGCTGGCCAGCCTGATCTGCTTGTCGACGACGCAGCACAACGGCGCCCACGAGATCGGCGGCGGCTTGGGTGGCGGCGTGCCGTAATCCGGGATGCGCTCCGACGCCGGGGAGCTCTCGGACGTCGGGGAACTCTCCGACGATGGGGATCCGCTCGATCGGCGCCACTTCATGGCGGTCAAAATACCTCAGAAGGCTTTCGGCCAGCAGCTCTTCTGCGGCCCATCCCCTGCTGCGCGCTCGGGGAACTCGCGCATACTGGCCCCATGGGGCGAGCTCGATGACGAGTGAGGAGCACGATCGGGGCGACGTGTCGCAGGTCGACGTGATGGACGTGCCCGTCGGT
Organism: Kineosporiaceae bacterium; assembly: GCA_035474375.1. GTDB lineage: Bacteria > Actinomycetota > Actinomycetes > Actinomycetales > Kineosporiaceae > JANNPJ01. The sequence continues at coordinate 5,035 of DATINJ010000343.1, forward strand.
GAACCGGCGCCGTCCGACGAGAACCCGGTGAGCGTCGAACCTGTCCTGCCGTCCGCGGGGGTGGAACCCGTGGTGGTCCCCCGCTGGGTACAGGTGGTCTGCCTCACCGTCGCCCTGTTCGGCGTGTCCGCGTTGGGGCGAGCGGCCGGGCCGGTGCTGCTGCTGTTCGTCGTGGCGGGCGTCATCGCGCTGATCCTCAACCCGCTGGTCAAGTTGCTGGAGCGGCGGGTGCCACGCGGGGCGGCGATCGCGGTCGTCCTGGTGGGCTTCTTCGGCATGATCGCCGGGACAATCGCCCTGCTGGTCAATCCGGTGTCCCAGCAGATCCAGGCGTTCCAGAACGATCTGCCCGCTCTGATCGACAACGCCAACGCCACCCTGAGCCGCCTGCAGGAGTCGCTCGACCGGCGAGGCCTGGGGATTCAGATCGCGGACCGCGGCGAGACGGCGCTGGAGACGTTACGTAGCAACGTGCTTCGCGGCTCGGGCGACATCCTCTCGTTCGCCCGCGAACTGGTCACGAGCATCCTTCAAGCCGGCTTTGCGATGATCCTGATCCTGGTCATCTCGATCTACCTGTTGCTCTACAGCAAGCAGATCGGAGCGCTGGTGCGGCGGATCATGCCGCCGGGTGATGGAACACCGGAGGACGACTACCCGATCCGGGTGCAGAAGGCGGTCTTCGGTTACGTGCGGGGCCAGCTCGTCTTCAGCGCGGTGATGGGAGTGAGCGCCGGAGTGGCGCTCTGGGTGTTCGGCGTGCTCGGCATCTTCCCGGCCGGTCAGACCTACGCGGTCTTCTTCGGCGTCTTCTACGGGCTGATGGAGCTGATTCCCTACGTCGGGCCGGTGCTGGGAAGCGCGCCGGCGGTGCTGGTCGCACTGTTTCAGGGCGAGTTGCTGACCGCGGTCTGGGTGGCGTTGCTCTTTCTCGTCCTGCAGCAGCTGGAAGGTCATGTCGTCGCCCCGCAGATCTTCAGTCATTCGCTGCGGATAAACCCGATCGTGGTGATCTTCGTCCTGCTGCTGGGGGGCCACCTCTACGGCGTCGTTGGCGCTTTGATCGCCCTTCCGCTCGCGGCGATCGCCCGCGAGACCACCGTGTACCTGAGCCGGCACCTGGTCCTGGAGCCGTGGGGAACCCCGAGCGCGGCCACCCTGCGCGAAGCGGAGCCCGCGCAGGCCCGACCGGCGCGCCGGCGCTGCCCGGAGTGCAACACGACGGCGATGCCCAGCGCGGAGTTCTGCTTCGCCTGCGGTACCCCGGTCCGCCCGCAGCTGCGGCCGGCGGCCGGCGGCGACGCTGAGCGACCGGCCGGACGGCCGGGCGTCGTGCTCCGACGGTGGCTGGGCCAGCGGATCCGCCACCGGTGAAGCAGATCTCCGTCGCTCACGTCATCGGGATACGTGCTGCTCGGCTGACCGTCGTTCGTGCGCGGCGGCAAGGATGAGGTAGCTGCTGGCCGTCCAGGTGTAGGCCCGGTCGCGCAGGCCCGCGCCGGTCTCGGCGTCGAAGTTCTCGGCGAAGCCTGATTTCTCGCACAGCGCGCGGAACCGGTTGCTGATGTCGTCGGCAAGTTCGGTGTGCCCGGCGCGGCGGACGCCGTCCTCGATCAGGATGGTGCTGGGTGCCCAGATCGGTCCGCGCCAGTATCCGTCGGCCGCGTAGTCCGGTGAGCCGATCGCCTCGGTGGCCAGGCCGTGGGCGGTGAGGTGGCCTTCGATCCGGGCGACCAGAGCGGCGGCGACCTCGGTAGGCAGGTCCGCGCCGAGGACGATCGGCATCAGGTCGAGCAGGCTACGACCGGCCCGCGGATTCCCGCTCACGGCACTGCGGGCGACGAAGTGGGTGCCGTCCCACAGTTCGCGGATCAGAGCCGATCGCAGGGTGTCGCCGGTGGTCCGCCAGTCCCCGGCCTCGTCGGCCCGGCCGAGTTCGGCGGCAACCGACTCGAGTTCGCGAGTCTGCAGGATGAGGAAGGCGGCCAGGTCGGCGGTCTCCAGGACGCGGTCGCCGTCGAAGGTGGTCGAGTTGTCCCAGCCGCTGTCGTTGCCGTGCTGGTAATGCGGCAGTTCGTGGCCGGGGACCCGCCGAAAGTCGAGCCAGAATCGGGTCCAGGCGGCCAGGCGCTGGTAGGCCTCGAGCAGGTGATCGCGGTCCAGCTGCAGGCTGACCCGCAGTTGGCGCAGCGCCCAGCCGTGGATCGGCGGTTTGACGAAGTTGTAGAGAACCTCGGAATGGGTGATCGAGTCGGGCAGCGCCCCGCTCGGGTCCTGATGGTCGAACGGCAGCTGGAACTGGTCCCAGGCCAGTTCGGGCGCGCCGGCAGCGAGGGCGAGGGCGTTGAAGCAGTGATCCCAGCTCCAGACCTTGTCCATCCAGTGCTTGGACATCAGGACGGCGGGGCGGGCGAGGAAGCCGGCCGGATCGACGGTCGCCGACCACAGCACGTACGCGGCCAGCTCGGCGGCCGGCGTCCGGTTGCTGCGCCAGGGCGCGAGCGCGTCCACGAAGGCGGCGAACTGAGCCGCTGCCGCCGCCACCACCTGGTCGAAGGAGTCGTCGGCTGAGACGGCGAACGGCCGGCGTCCGGTCTGGTACTCCTCAATCGCGATCTCCCAGGCCGACCCGGCGGCCAGGGTCAGGTGGCGTTCGCCCGAGCCGAGTGTTTCGACTCCGACCTCGTCGGCGATCGTCCCGGTGAGCACGGTGATCCGGTACCGGCGCCCGGTCTCGTACGAGGTGAGGACGTACGCGTCGGCGACCGGATCACGGTAGAGGTAGCTGCCACTGAACGGGCTCAAAGTGGTTGCGGCGACCGCGATCCGCAAACCGAGACCGGTGCCGCGCAAGCGAATCGTGTCGGCGTTCTGATAGGCCAGTTCGATCCGGCCCAGGTCGCGGCCATCGCTGTCGAGCTGCCAGGTCAGCCGGGACGGCGCGGCGATGATCTGGGTCTCGACCGGCCCGTCGCTGGAGAGCGGCGTGAAGCTCAGTACGGGGTGCATGCCGGTCTGGTGCGAGACCAGGTGGAGCTGGTCGGCGTAGGTCCCCTCGGCGATGACCGGGGAGAGGTCGAACCAGGATCCGCGGTAACTGAACGGGATGTCCTGAACGGAGAATGTCGGGCCCTGCACTGTGCCTGCTTTCTTTCGGATGTGAGCCGGTCAGTCCTTGACGGCGCCGGCGGTGACCCCGGCGGCGAGGTACCGCTGAGCGATGATCAACAGGATCGTGGCGGGGATGGAGGCCACCACGGCGGTGGCCATGATCGCGTTCCATTGCTGGTTGTTGTTGCCGATGTAGTGGTAGATGCCCAGCGTGATCGGCTGGAGTTCGCCACCGCCGTCCAGCGTGCTGGCGAAGATGAAGTCGGACCAGGCCCAGAGGAAGGCGAACAGGCTGACGGTGACGCCGGCGTTGCGGCTGAGCGGCAGGATCACCGAAACGAACGTACGCCACCGCGACGCTCCATCGATCATCGCGGCGTCGATAAGTTCGTCCGGAATTCCGATCATGAACGCGGTGAAGATCAGGACGCCGAACGGCACCGCGATCGTCGAGTCGGCGAGAATCAACGCGGGTAACGTGTTGAGCACATCCGCCTTGAGGTAGATCGCGTAGAAGCCCATCGCCGTGATGATCCCCGGGATCATCTGGGCGATCAGGAGGACGAAGTTCAGCGTCTGGCTGCCCGGCGGGCGAAGTTTCGCCAGGGCGTAACCGGCCGGCGCCGCGAGGACGACGGTCAGCACCACCGTGCCCAATCCGACCAGCAAACTGGTACCGAGATAGGGCAGTTGCTGATCGAGGACGGCGCGGTAGCCCTCGAGGGTGCCCTCGAACGGGAACAGGTGTGGCGGGCTGGCCCGCATGTCGGTGTCCTTGGTGAAGGACACGTTGACCATCCAGTAGACCGGGAAGAGCATGATCGCGGTCAGCAGGACGCCGACCGCGCTGGTGAGTGACCGTCTCATGATTGCTCCTGGCGGCTCTGCAGGCGAATGTAGATCAGGCCGAAGATCAGAGCCATGATGATCAACAGGTTGCCGACCGCGGCACCCGGCCCGAACTGCGGGAGCAAGTTCCCGAAACTGAGCCGGTACGACCAGGTGGCGAAGGTGGTCGAGGAGTCGGTCGGGCCACCCTTGGTCATGATCCAGATGATGTCGAAGACCTTGAGCGTGTACACCAGCCCGAGCAGCAGGGTGATCGCTGAGACCGGTCGCAGTAGCGGAAAGGTGATCCACCAGAATCGTTTCCACCCGGTCGCGCCGTCCAGCATCGCGGCTTCGTAGATCGTCGGGTTGATCCCCTGCAGGCCGCTGTACAGCACCACCAGGTTGAACGGGATGCCGATCCAGATATTCGCGATGATCACCGAGATCAGCGACCAGCTGGGTGAGGTGAGCCAGTTGACCGGGTCGAGGCCGACCAGCGCGAGCGCCCAGTTGACGATGCCGGAATCGCTGTTGAGCATCCAGGACCAGGTGGAGGCGGAGACGATCAACGGCAACAGCCACGGGACCAGGAAGAGTGCGCGCAGGGTCGCGGACAGCGGGAAGTTCTGGGCGAAGAAGACGGCCAGGGCCATCCCGATCCAGAACTGGAAAAGGATCGACCCGAACGTGAACACCATGGTGTGGCCCAGCGCGGGCCCGAACGTGGGATGCCCGAGCAGGTTTACGTAGTTGTCGAGGCCGGCGAACGGTGCGCCGCCCTGCACGAAGGAACGCACGGTGTAGGTGCGCAGGCTCAGGTCGAGGTTGCGGTAGAGCGGATAGGCGTAGAAGGCCAGCAGGTAGACGACGACCGGAGCAAGAAAGGCCCAGCCCGCCCAGCGGGGGTCAGCGCCTCGGCGGCGGCGTGTCGGTCTGGCGACCGTGCGCGTCCCGGCCGAACCGCTCGGCCCGCCCGCCGGGGGCGGCGCGACCGAAGCCGCACCGCCCCCAGCATCATGCTCGGGCCGAAGCCGCGCCGCCCCCGTGAGGTTCTGGCGTCGGTTCATCGGTGTCACTGGGCCGCGGCGGCCGTGCCCTGGGCCTCAGTGAGAGCGTCCTTGGGCGATTTCGAGCCACTGAGTGCTGCCTGCATGGCGGTCCAGAGCGGCTCGGAGATCCTCGGGTACTTGGTTCCCAGGTTGTCCCCGGTACGGCCCTTGGCGGCCTTGACCGCATCCACCCAGATCCCCAGTTCAGCGTTCTCGGCGACCTGCTTCTGCTGGACGGCGTCGGTGGGCGCGATGTAGGACAGCGTGGTGTCGGTAGCCAGCAGATTGTCGCTACCGGTCAGACACGTGACGATCTTCGCCGAGGTGGCATAGCGGGCGGTGTCGGTCTGCACCGGCACGGAGACGAATTCGCCGCCGGTCGGCGCCGGCGCGGTGCCGGCTACCTTGGCCGGGATCGCGATGGTCCCGTACTTGAAGCCGACCTTCTTCGCGTTGGCGATCTGCCAGGTGCCGTTCTCCGCGAAAGCGTAGTTACCGGTGGCGAACTCCTGCCAGCTGGTGGTCTGGGTGTTGTTGATGACGGAGTTCGGCGCGTAGCCCTGCTTCAGCCAGTCGGTCCACAACTGCAGCGCCGAGACCGCCTCCGGCGAGTCGAGCTGGGTCAGCGCGGCGCCCGAACCCCAGTACCAGGGCAGGAACTGGAAGCTGCCCTCCTCGGTACCGATACCCGAGAAGGTGATGCCCTTCTTGCCCGCCGCCTTGACCTTCGCCAGCGCAGCGGTCAGCGAGGCCCAGTCCTTGATCTGCGCCGGGTCAACCCCGGCCTTCGCCAGGACGGCCTTGTTGTAGTAGAGGGCGAGCGTGTTGGCGCCGATCGGCACGCCGTAGGTCTTGCCGCCGATCTGGCCCGCACCCAGCAGGTTGGGCAGCATCGCCGAGGTGTCGAGCTTCGTGTCGTCCGTCGTGGCGAGCGCGCCCGCCTCGGCCAGCGTCGAGATCACCGGGTTGTCCACGATCAGGACGTCCGGGGAGTTGTTCTGCTGGGCGGCCAGCAGTGCCTTGTTGGTCAGGTCGGAGGTGTCGTATCCGGTGCGCTGTACCGTCACGCCGGCCTCGGTGCCGCACTTCTTCAGCAACGCGACCCACGCGGAGCTGTCGTCGAACTGCGGGTAGGGATCCCAGACCTGGTACGGGCCCGTGCCGCCCTGAGCGGAACCGGACGATCCGGACGAGCCGGACGAGCATGCGACCAAGCCACTGGCCATCACGGCGGCGAACGCGAATGCCGCGACTCGCCGTCCTCCCAAAACCATCTTCATCTGAGTTCATCCCTTGCGGAGTGTGAGAACGAACAGTTCGTCGAATCGATTCGACGCCTCGGTTCGACGGACCATAGGGCCGAATCCCGGAGCCGGTCAAGCACTCAGAAAGCTTTCCCTCCCATGGGCACTCAACTTTGCTTACCTGGCAGACACAAAGCGGACACAGCGTTGACATCGGCCAAGCGCCACTTCTACCGTGGCGTCGAACCGATTCGACCCGACACGCTCCGTAAAAGTCACCGTTGTTCCGTGGATTGCGCGATGCTGTGCACTGAGCGCCTACGGCCTCGGAAACGATTCACCAGGAGGCCGTCATGAACATCGGGGAGATCGCCCGCCGCGCCGGAGTATCGCGCAGCACGGTGTCGTACGCCTTGAGCGGCAAGCGTCCAGTGACCGAGGAGACGAAGCAGCGCATCCAGGCGGTGATCGACGAGTTGGGCTACCGGCCCAACGCCGCTGCTCAAGCCCTGAAGGAAGGCCGCACCCGAACCCTCGGACTGGTCATTCCGCCGGCTAGCCAGCGCCTGACCGACATGCAACTCGGTTTCGTGGCCAGCGTCGTCGAAGCCGCCGCCCGCGCCGACCTTGACGTCCTGCTCTCCCCCTCCGGCGGCGACCACGACCGCTCCTTCGAACGCGTGATCTCCGGGCGCCGGGTGGACGGCGTGATCCTGATGGAGATCAGGCTGGAGGACGAACGCGTCGTCCGGTTGCAACAGACCGGCCTGCCGTTCGTCACCATCGGGCATACCGCGAACCCGCACGGCATCTGCTGGGTGGACGTCGACTACGCCACCCTGATCGCGCGCTGCGTGCACCACCTGGCCGACCTGGGTCACCGCAGCATCGCCCTGATCAACCGGTCTGCCGAGCTGGTCGCGGCCGGCTACGGGCCTGCCCACCGCACCCTGGCCGGCTTCGCCGAGGCCATCACCGCGCGCAGCCTCAACGGCATCACCCTGACCTGCGCCGACGACGCGGCCGCCGGCGAAACCTGCATCGAACAATTACTCGAGGAACACCGCGAAGTCACCGCGGCCGTCACCATCAACGAGTCCGCGCTCCCCGGCATCCAGCGGGCCCTCGAACGCGCGAAGCTGAATCTACCGCAAGACTTTTCGATCGCCGGCGTGGCCGCCCAGCACTCCGCCGAGGGCTTCCGCCCGCAACTGACCGCAGCCGACGTCCCCACCCTGGAGATGGGCACCAGCGCCGTCGACCTGCTCCTGGAACGCATCGCCGCCCCCGAGACGCCCACCCGCCACCTGCTCCTGACCCCGCCGATCTCGCTACGCGCCAGCACCGGGCCAGCCCCGATCCGCTAGCGCCTGTCCCGTAGATCTTCGACCGCGCGAGTCCCCCGCCCCTGGCGGGCCGCGAGGCGCTCTGCCCGGACGAGTGGCTCGCAAGGCGGCGGAGCCACGCATAGCTTGGGAGGAGGCGCCGCGGGCTGCGCGGACGTCCAGAATTCGATGATGCTCCCGTCACCTGCCCGGTAGCTACCTGCTTTGCCACCGTTGATCTTGGTTTCCGGTGGCTAACGGGCAGGTGACGGGAACATCGCGGCCGGAATGGAGTCCGGCCGGCGGGCTGGCCCGGCCCTGACGACCGCCGGCCGGCAGCATCGGCCCCCGCCCGGACCTTCGACTGGTGCTGATCATCGGCAGCGGCGACTCCGCCGCCCGCCATAGCCGGGCCAGATCTCCCAGACTGTCCCGATTTCGCCGCTGAGCACGCATCTGTGCTCGGAAACATGGCGGCAACGAAACTCTTGACAGATGATCATTCGTGGTCTTAAGTGATCCACATCACGCTACTAAATCCTCTTAGTAAGTCGATTTGGTAACCCCGTTTAAGGCCTCGCGAACCAGGCGTGCGAGGCCGTTCGTCTGATCGCTCGTTCTGATCGAACGGCGCCGGCACCTACCAGCGAAATGAGCGGCGTCATGGCATCAGACGTTTCTTCGGCGACCCTTCCCGCGCCCGGAATTGGCGACCTGGAGCGGGTTTTGCATCTGCGCAGTGGCGGAGTCAGTCTCGTGCTCGACGCGCGGGGAGACCGGATGCCGCGAGTGCTGCACTGGGGTGCCGACCTCGGCGATCTGACGGCGGACGACCTGACTCAGCTGTGCCTGGCCAGCGTCAGCCCAGTGGTCACGAGCGTTCCCGATGCCCCCCTCCCGGTCGGCATGCTGCCGGAAAGCGCTACTGGATGGCCGGGTTTGCCGGGCTTGTCCGGTCATCGCGACGGTCGCGACTGGTCCCCGCTGTTCACCCTGACCGCCTTGGAGCAGAGCACCAGACCGGACGGCGCGCAGTGCGTGACGGCAACCGGCCAGGACCCGAGCACCCAGTTGACGCTCTGCCTCGAGCTCGAGCTGACCCCGGCCGGCGTGGTCCGGGCCCGGGCCACCGTCGAGAACGACGGTCCGGCCGGCTATGCGCTCGACGGCCTGCTGCTGGCCCTGCCAGTACCGAGCGAGGCAACGGAACTGCTCGACCTCACCGGTCGCCACCTACGCGAACGCTCACCACAGCGCACCGACTTCGCGGTCGGGATGCGGCTTCGGGAAGGCCGGCGAGGACGAACCGGTCTCGATGCCACCCTCGTGATGGCCGCTGGGGAAGCCGGATTCAGTTTCGCCGCAGGTGAGGTCTGGGCGCTGCACGTGGCCTGGAGCGGCAACCATCGCAGCTACGCCGAGCGCCTGCCCGACGGGCGAGCCGTGCTCGGCGGAGGCGAACTCCTCCTGCCCGGCGAGATCAGGCTCGCCACCGGCGAGCGCTATCAGAGCCCGTGGCTCTACGCCGTCTACGGATCAGGACTGGACGAGGTGAGCGCTCGGGTGCACGGCTATCTGCGGGCTCGCCCGAGCCACCCGCGCAACCCTCGCCCGGTGGTTCTGAACACTTGGGAGGCAGTCTATTTCGACCACTCCCTGGACAAGCTGATAGCGCTGGCCGACGCGGCCGCCGAGGTCGGTGCCGAACGCTACGTGCTGGACGACGGGTGGATGCGCTACCGGCGCGATGATACGGCCGGATTGGGCGATTGGTACCCCGACGAGGTGGTGTGGCCCCACGGTCTGAGCCCGCTGGTGGAGCACGTCCACGGGCTCGGTCTGCAGTTCGGCCTCTGGGTCGAGCCGGAAATGATCAATCTTGAGTCCGATCTGGCGCGGGCGCACCCGGACTGGATCATGGCCACCGGCGACCGGATGCCCCTTGCGTGGCGCTCCCAGCAGGTCCTCGACCTCACCCACCCGCAGGCCTACGAGTACATCCTGGATCGGTTGTCCAGCCTGGTGGCGGAGTACCGGATCGACTACCTGAAGTGGGACCACAACCGCGACCTGATCGAGGCCGGGCATCAGCCGACCGGGCGCCCGGCCGTGCACGAGCAGACGCTGGCCACGTATGCGCTGATGGACGAGTTGCGCCGGCGGTTTCCGGAGCTGGAGATCGAATCCTGCTCCTCCGGAGGGGGACGGGTGGATCTCGCCGTCCTGGAGCGGACCGATCGGGTGTGGGGCAGCGACTGCAATGACGCGCTGGAGCGGCAGTCGATCCAGCGCTGGACCCAGCTACTGCTGCCACCGGAACTGATCGGTTCCCATGTCGGGCCCGCAAGCGCCCACACCACCGGGCGCAAGCACGACCTTTCGTTCCGGGCCGGCACCGCCTTGTTCGGTCACTTCGGCATCGAGTGGGACATCGTCTCGGCGTCACCGCAGGAACGCCAGGAACTGGCTCGGTGGATTGTGCTCTACAAGGAAGTCCGTCACCTCCTGCACACCGGTCGCGTCGTCCGGGCCGAGCACCCGGACCCGGCACTGTCGGTGCACGGTGTCGTCGCTCAGGACGGCTCCGAGGCGTTGTTCGCGATCGTCACCACGGCCACCGCCGTCACCGCTCCCCCGGGCCGAATTCGCCTGCCCGGCCTCGATTCCGATCACAGTTACCGGGTCGTCCCGCAACCGCCGGGCGACCACCCCGTGGGCATCATCGACCCACTCGGCGTGCCCTGGCTGAACCCGGACGGCGTCACGCTGCCCGGCCAGGTCCTGGTTCGGGTCGGCCTGCAGGCGCCCGAACTGCACCCCGAGCAGATCCTGCTGCTCCGTGTCGTGCGTCAAGCACGGAAAGGTGAGTGAGCCATGGCCGTCGAAGCATCCCCGCCACTTCATCGGGCGTCAATGCGTGGAGGACGACGGGAGGCAGGCGTCGCCCTGCTGTTCCTCTCGCCGGCCTTGCTCGGGTTTCTGGTGTTCTTCCTCTGGCCCACGCTCCGGGGCTTCTACCTCAGCCTGACCGAGTACAGCCTGCTGCAGCCGCCGGAGTTCATCGGCCTGGGCAACTACCAGGAACTGGTGAAGGACCCGCAGTTCTGGAACTCGCTGAAGGTGACCCTGGAGTACGTTTTCATCAACATCGGGTTGCAGACCACGCTGGCTCTGGGCCTGGCCGTGCTGCTGCACCGGCTCACCGCCTCGACTCTCCTGCGCGGCGTGGTGCTGCTGCCCTACCTGATCGCGAATGTCGTGGTCGCGCTGCTGTGGTACTGGATGGCCGACTACAACCTCGGGGTGCTGAACCAGGTCCTCGGCTGGCTGCACATCAGCCCGATCGCCTTCTTCGGTGACAGCAACCTGGCCATCCCGACGATCGCCTTCGTCAACGTCTGGCGACATCTCGGATACACCGCGCTGCTCATCTTCGCCGGCCTGCAGACCATTCCGAAAGATGTGTACGAAGCCGCGTCGATGGACGGCGCGACCGAGTGGCAGACCTTCCGCCGGATCACCATGCCGCTCTTGCGCCCGGTGCTCTTCCTCGTGCTGATGCTCACGGTGATCGGATCGTGGCAGATCTTCGACACGGTTGCCGTCACCACCCGCGGCGGCCCAGTGAACGCGACCCGGGTGATCCAGTACTACATCTACGACCGCGCCTTCACCCGCTACGACTTCGGCTACGCCTCGGCCCTGTCCGTTGTCCTGTTCTTCATCCTCGCCGGCGTTGCCTTCGCACAGTTCCGGCTGATGCGCGCCGATGAATCCGACCTAGGCTGAAAGGACCAGTGTCATGACGAATTTGGCCGAAGCGCCGGCACAGGCCGCCGCCGCCCCACCCACTCACCGCGCCGACGCCGGTGCGCCGAGGATTTCCGTCGGCCGCGTGCTGGCCTGGGTGGTACTCATCCTGTTCATCCTGATCACGCTGTTCCCGTTCTACTGGATGTTGCGGACCGCGCTGTCGAACAATCGGACGCTTTTCGCCCACTCCAGTTCCTGGCTTCCGGTCGACTTCACCTGGGGTGCCTTCAAGCGGGTGCTAGGGCTGTCGAGCTTTGCCGAAGCGCAGGCCGAGGGCGGGTCGGGGGGGTCGATCCAGTTCTGGCTCTACCTGCGCAACTCGATCATCGTCTCGACTGCGATCACCGTCGGTCAGGTGTTCTTCAGCGCCCTGGCCGCCTATGCCTTCGCCCGGTTGCGCTGGCCAGGTCGAGACAAAGTCTTCTTCCTCTTCCTCTGCGCTCTGATGGTCCCGCCGATCTTCACGATGTTGCCGAACTTCGTGCTGGTGAAGGATCTTGGCCTGCTCAACACCTTTCCCGGGATCGTCGCTCCGTACTTCTTCATGACGCCGTTCGCGGTGTTCTTCCTGCGCCAGTTCTTCCTCGGCGTGAACCGGGAGATCGAGGAGGCGGCAATGCTCGACGGAGCCGGACACCTCACGCTTTTCTTCCGGATCATTCTGCCACTCAGCTCGGCTCCGATCACGACCCTGGGGATTCTGACCTTCATCAACGCCTGGAACGAATACTTCTGGCCGTCACTGGTAGGCCAGGAAGAGAACGTCCGGGTCCTCACCGTCGCCCTTTCCATCTTCAAATCACAGACACCGCAAGGCACTCCAGACTGGGCCGGATTGATGGCCGGAACCCTGGTCGCCGCCGTCCCGGTGATTCTGCTCTTCCTCGCCTTCGGACGACGGATCGTCAACTCCATCCAGTTCAGCGGGATCAAGTAAGCCCGAAGCAGAAAGGAAAGGCACGAGATGAACCGAAACATGCGCTTACTCGCCGGCCTGGCTCTCATCCCATTTGTTGTCACCGCTTGTGGTGGAGGTTCGGGCGATTCGGAATCCGGCGGCGCGGCGAAAGGCACAGTGAACTACTGGCTGTGGGACGCGAACCAGCAGCCGGTCTACGAGAAATGCGCTACCGATTTTCACGCCAAGAACCCGGCGATCACCGTCAAGGTCACCCAGAAGGGCTGGGACGACTACTGGAGCGGGATCACCACCGGCATGGTCTCGGGGACGGCCCCGGACGTGTTCACGGATCACTTGGCGAAATTCCCCGACTACATGAACAAGAAGCAGATCCTTCCGCTGGATGAGTTCATCGAGAAGGACAAGATCGACACCACGATCTACGAGGATGGGCTGGCCGAATTGTGGGTCGGCAACGACGGCAAGCGGTACGGCCTGCCCAAGGACTGGGACACGATCGCCCTGTTCTACAACAAGAAGCTGACCGACGCTGCTGGCCTCACACCCGAGCAGATGGGTGCGCTGGCCTGGAATCCCACGGACGGCGGAACCTACGAGAAGGCCATCGCGCACCTGACGGTCGACAAGAATGGCAAGCGCGGTGACGAAGCTGGTTTCGACAAGACGAAGGTGAAGACCTACGGCCTCTGGATGGAAGGTTCCGGCACCGGCCCCGGCCAGACGCAGTGGAGCATGTACACCGCCACCACCGACTGGCAGTTCACCGACAAGAACCCCTGGGGCACGAAGTACAACTACGCCGACCCCAAGTTCGTCGAGACCATCAAATGGTGGAAGGGGCTGGCGGACAAGGGCTACATGCCCTCGTTCAAGGCTCAGAAGGGAGCCCAATGGAGCGACCAGCTGGCCGCCGGGAATGTAGCAATGGCGACCAACGGGTCCTGGATGATCGGTGCGGTCTTCGGCACCAAGGGCATCACCCCGGCCGTCGCTCCGACGCCGATCGGACCGAACGGTAAGCGCGCAAGCATGTTCAACGGCCTGTCGGACTCCATCTACGCCGGCACCAAGAACAAGACGGCAGCGTGGGAATGGGTGAAGTACCTGGCCTCGCCCGCCTGCCAGGACGTCGTCGCCGATGCCGCCGTCGTCTTCCCGGCGATCAAGACCTCGGTCCCGATCGCTGAGGCGAAGTTCAAGGAAAAGAACATCGACGTGAGTGCCTTCACCGTTCACCTGAAGGACAAGACCACGTTCCTGTTCCCGATCACCGACCACGGGGCCGACGTCGAGGCCATCATGCAGCCGGCGATGGATGCCGCGATGACGGGCACCGTCGACGCCGCCGCCTTGGTCGCCGCGAACAACCAGGTCAACGCCTTGTTCGCGCAGTAACAACCGGCCGGCCTGCCACTCACCTCCCGGGGGTGGCAGGCCGGCGCAGTCCACTACCCTCGAAATGGTGACCATGTCCTCCAATCCCGCGGCTCGCGCGCCTCGCCGCCGGGTGACGATGGCGGAGGTGGCCCGGCTCGCCGGGGTTTCCCCGACCACGGTGTCCTTCGTCATCAATGATCGTCCGAACAGCGGAATCCCCGAAGAGACTCGGGTGCGGGTGTTAACCGCCGTGAGCGAGCTCGGGTACCGACCGAACCGGCAGGCCCGCAACCTGCGCCTGCAGCGCACCCACTCGCTGGGCTTCTACGTCCCCGAGTACATGCTCGATTCCCATCAGCATTTCGCGCTTGCCCTTTTCCAGCCCTTGCTGCGGGCGGCCGACCAGCGCGGATATCAGATCGTCGCGTTCACCGGTGGCACCGACGTCGTCGGCCGGTTCGCCGACATGGTCGAGGCGAACATGGTTGACGGCTTCATCCTCACCGACTCGGCCATCGACGACCCCCGGGCCCGCTATCTGGCCGGCGCCGGGGTGCCCTTCGCCTCGCTCGGTCGGACCGCCCCCGAGTTGCCGCAGAGCTGGGTCGACATCGACAACGCGGCCGCGATCGGCCTGATGGTGGACTACCTGGTGGAGCGCGGCCACCAGCAGATCGCCTACGCCGGGAAGTCCCTGGAGCAGTACTGGTGGCGCGAGCGCGAGGCCGGCTTCCGCACCCGCATGCTGCACCACGGGCTAGCGGTCCGCAAACCCTGGGTGCTCAACGGAGCAGCGGAGGGAAATACCTCTCTCGCTCGGGTCCTGTCCGCCAAGAATCGGCCGAGCGCGGTGATCACGGCCGGGGACTCGATCGCGGTGTCTGCCTATCGCGCCAGCAAGGCGGCAGGGCTCAAGGTCGGCCATGACATCGCCATCACCGGGTTCGACCCGCCACTGTGGATGCTCGACCCGGTTCTGACCAACCTGAACTTTCCGGTGGAAGAACTCGCCATTGCCCTGGTCGAGCGGTGTCTGCGGGAGCTTGACGAGGGGCCCAGCGACGCTCCGGGCGAAGTGATCCCGACGTTCATTCTCCCCGGCGAAAGTGCCTGAGGACGGCGAGCGCGGTCCCGGATCTCCCGTGCTGACGCACCTCGCCGATCGCGGTAGCGCAAGCGTCACGAATCATCACTGTGGCGGTCGGTGATCCAGGCGGCGACGTGCGCGCGGTTGGTGAAGCCGAGCTTGGTCAGGATGTGCTGAACGTGGCCTTCGACGGTGCGCGGGGAGATCACCAGTCGGCCGGCGATGTCCTGGTTGGACAGGCCCTGGGCGATGAGGTCGGCGATCTCGTGTTCTCGCCGGGTCAGCGGAGTCGGGGTATCCGGATCGGTGACTGGTGACGGTTCTGGCTGCTGCTCAAGGGCGTAGGCAACCGCGTCGTCGATCGAGAGGGTTTGGCCGTGGCGGAAAGCACTGGTGAACGAGGCGGGGTCGAGGGCGTCGCGGGTCCGCCGGTCGCAGACAGTGTGGTCGGCGGTCAACGCCTTGAGCGTGCTGATCGGGGTGCCCCGGTCGGCCATGGCGGCATCGGCGGCGCCGAGCAGCGTGGCGGCACGTGAGTACCGTTGCTGAGCCACCGCCGTCCAGGCCAACACCTCAATGCTCTGGCCGCAGACGTGCAAGTCGATCGTTCCCGTCGACTGTCTGATCCGCACTGCTTCCCGCGCGTTCCGGTCAGCTTCTTCAGTTTCCTCTGCCCGCCAGGCCACGAGTGCCATCCCCAACAGGGCGGCCGACCGCGTGCCGATTTCCCCGCGATGCTTGGCGATCTCCTGGATCTCTTGATAGCACCGCCTGGCCCGCTCGTGATCACCGGCCAGCGCGACGGCCCAGAGCAACTGCAGCAGCAGGTGCAGTCGCAATGACGGGTCCTCCTCCGGCTCGCTCGGCAGAAAGCTCAGGCCCTGTTCGGCCGCTTCGACCGCCCCGGTCAGGTCGTTACGCACATACGCGGCCACCGATCTGGTGTAGCCGGCGAGGGCGAGCGCGTAAGAGTCACCCAGCAGGCGGGCGAGGCGCTGCCCCTCGTCCAGCCGACGCTCCATGGTCTCCCGGTCGCGGTGCAGCGCCAGCGCCCCGGCCAGAACGAGGGCCCGGGCACGGGCCACGGTCGGCGCCGGCGCCTGCGCCAGTGCCCGGTCCAGCCAGCTCAGACCTTCGCTGACCACCACGCCCGATCCCCAGTAGGCCCTCGGCATGAGCTCAACGATCGGGAACACCATCTCGGCCTCGCCGGGCGTCGCGAGACAGAACTCGATCGCCGCGCGCACGTTGGGCTGTTCCTCGGTGAGCCGGGCCTGCCAGTACG
>DATINJ010000344.1:0-8340 GCA_035474375.1 Kineosporiaceae bacterium
CCCCTCGATGCCTTGGCCACCGAGGTCGCCCGGGGCAAGCGCGCCCGGCGAGCCCAGCGTGCAGCGCAGCCTGGCACCGACGGAATCGATGAAATCGACGAAATGAGGAACATCTCGTGAGCGACATCAGCGAGCAGGTCAATGCCGTCACCCGGACGGTGGGTTCGCGCACCGTGGCCGACGGCGAAGCTCGGGTGGTGACCCTGAGCCGGTCGTACCGGACCGACCTTGAGGACCTCTGGGACGCCTGCACCAACATCGAGCGGATCCCGCGCTGGTTTCTCCCGCTGACCGGGGAGTTGAAGCTCGGCGGTCACTACCAGTTCGAAGGTCACGCCGGCGGAACCATCGAGCGGTGTGATCCGCCGCACGGGTTCGATGCGACCTGGGAGTACGGCGGTGACGTGAGCTGGATCGAGGTCCGGCTGAGCGCCGAGCCCAACGGCTGCAGCCGGTTCGAGTTGCAGCACGTGGTCAGCGTGGACGACGAGCGCTGGGCCGAATTCGGGCCCGGTGCCGTGGGTGTCGGCTGGGACTCGGGCCTGCTTGGCCTTTCGTGGCATCTGGAAACCGCTCCCGGGGCGCCGAACGGTCCGGAAGCCGGTGCCGCCTGGGCCGGGTCGGAGGAAGGCAAGCGGTTCATGGCGCTCAGCAGTGAGAGCTGGGGAGCAGCGAACCTCGCCGCCGGCGCCGACGAAGCCGCCGTCCAGGAAGCCGTCGCCCGCACCACCGCCGCCTACACCGGCAGTTGAGGGTCGGGCTCGATCTCGGCCGGTCGCCGTCTGGCGGCGTCAGCAGGTGGCGAGTTGGCGCAGAGCGTCGCCGTCCAGGCGCTGGATGGTGATCTCGTCGAGTTCGCGGGCGGCCAGCCGGGCGTAGAAGCGCAGGGCCGGCTCGTTCGTCCGCAGCACCCACCATTCCAGGCGGGCCCCACCGCGCTGCAGGGCCAGTTCCGCGAGGTGAGCGAGCAGCGCCCGACCCAGTCCGCTGCCCCGGTGCTCGGGACGAATGTAGAGGTCTTCGAGGTGGATGCCGGGTCGGCCGATGATCGTGCTGTACGTCGGGTAGAACAGGGCGAACCCGGCTGCTGCTCCGTCGATCATCGCGACCACGGCCTCGGCGACGGGACGCGGGCCGAACAGCGCCTGCGCCACGTCGTGCGGCTCGGCGGTGACCGGCCCCGGGAATTCCTCGGCCTCGGCAAGATCAACAATGAATTGGTGCAGGACGTCGACGTCGGCCGGCTCTGCGGGTCGGATCAGCATGGCGTCAGCTTTGCCGGTCGCTCCGGTGCTGCGCAAAGGGGGACATCGAGCGCGGCGAAGATCTTTTAGTCCGGGCTTTAACTAAAACATATGTTTCGCTGGGCAGAGGAATTGAGTACCGCTCGGTAACCTGGCCTGCTTAGTGGGTCGGACCGGACGGGAAGAGAAAACGTGGCGACTGAGAATGACCCGCGCGTCCGGGTGGCTTTCACGGATATCCAACGCCAGCTTGAGAAGAATGGTCATCACGCGTTCTACCTGCTCTTTGCCCTGGACGGCGTCGATCTGAGGTTCCTCGCGGACGGCATGACCGCGGCCGAGGCGGCGATGCGGCATGCGAATGCGGTGGTCCCGGCGGAATCGGTGGAAGGCGAGAGCGTGGAGCCCTCGCCGTACGGGCCGATGGTGGTTCTTGACCTGATCGGTGTGATCGAAGACACCAATGGCTGGTTGACTGCTTTCGCTGCGCATCTGCAAGCCGCCGGCTGGTCCGGGTCGATTGAACCTGCTCCGCGTACCGGTTTACCTCGGGGCCTGGATCGAGATCGCGGGGTGCCACGAATGACGGCGTTCCTGGCCTATCGGCACACCGAATCCCTGTTGTCCCGGGAGGGCGGGCAATGGCGGCGGCGAGGCTGGGCCGTCGACCCGGACACGACCGACGTCCTGTGTCGCGACTTGATCGAATGGGGTTCCTTCGAGGGCGCGGACACCTACCTGTCGCAAGGCCGCTCCGAGGTCCGGCTCGATGATCAGAATGTCCAGGAGTTGCTGGTGTGGACGGCGCATCAGGCTGGTCGCTGCGGGGTTACCTATGCCCGGAAGGCTCCGCTGCGAGTGCACAGTGCTCAGCTCAGTTCTCGTGGCCAGGTCACCGTCCAGGTCGAGGACGAGCAACTCGATTGGCGGACCAGGCTGGACAACCTGACCTGGATGCTGAGCCGGCAGGCCGACAAGATGGATCTCGGCTTCATCCGGCTGAGCCCGTACTGGGCGCTGTCCTGGATCGCTCTCGGCAACGGAAACCAGCCGTTGGCCTGTGTCGACGAAGCCGACGTGCGGAACAACCGGCAGCTGTGGGACCGGTACATCCCCGATGCGCACGGCATCCAGTTGCTCACCGCGGATCACCTGTCCCGGGCGCACACCCTGGCGGACTGGGACGTGCGGTCGCTGGCGCCGGATCGCTACCTGGTCCGGGCCAAGGATCTGGGCGCCTGGTACGCGGGGACGCGACCCGATCCGGAGGTGTTGACGAGTGCCCGGATGGACTTCGCCGGGCTGCTCCTCACGCCCAAGGTGATCAAGGGCTGATTCAGAGCCGTCCGGCATCCAAATCGTCCCGGACGGATCGCACCGCCGAATCCAAACCCATCAGCCCTGCGCGCCGAGTGACCTCGCTGGTGATCAGCGCCCAGCGCTCGACCCATCTGTCCGTCTGCTGGCCGACGTAGGGCAGGAGAGGGGCAAAGGGGTCGCGCGCTACCGGGTACTCGGTCACCCTCCAACCATGGCCCCAACCAGGCCGAATTGCCAACCAAAAGTGTGCCCGGCAAATCCAGAGCCCCGGCAAAACAAAGTTGTGATCCAGATCAAGGCGGGAAGTCCCAGCGCGGGCAGGGGCCGCGTGGTGGGATTGAGGGACGCCGGTCGAGTCGCGGTCGGGAGGGGGCTATCGGGAGGCGGTATCGCGCTGCGCTGGGTGGAGGAATTCAGGCCCTGGGCAGAGGCGCACGTGCACGATCTGGTGCAACGTCTATCGTCGGTCGACGTTCAGACGATGCTGACGGTGCACGCCCTGTTGATTCTTTCCGCCTGCTGGTTTGCCTTCTCCCGCCGCGCTTGGGCGACGATCTTGGCAGCGCTGGCCGTCATCGGATTCAGCCTTGTCTGGTTCGGCGTGAATCACCGCTGGGAAGGGCGGATCCTGTATGAGGTCGCGCCGCATCATGGGCTTACCGAGGCCGATCTGCAGGTCCCGGCGGCGATCGCAATAGCCCTTGTGGTTCGAGGAATTCGCGGTATGGCCCGAACCTGGATGCGGTTTCGCCGGGAGCGGATCGAGGCCGGCGTGCCGTCCGTCTTCCGCACCATGTGGCCCGGCTCGAGCTCTTCGCCGACGAAGCCGATACGGGCCGACGGCTCTTCGGCAGTGAACGATCAGTGAGCCGGCGGAACACTGGCGAGACGGCGAAAGACCGGTGATCGGCTACAGTCGCCGCTGCATAACTGGCGCGAGGTGCGGGAGCTTGTTCTGACGAACGACATCTATGACGTCATGTATCGCCGCCGTGACGTCCGAGCCCAATTCACCGGGCTGCCGATCGCCGCCGACGTCCTCGACCGGGTGCTGGGAGCGGCCCATGCCGCGCCCAGCGTGGGCATGTCCCAGCCGTGGGATTTCATCCTGGTCCGCGATCTCGCCCTGCGCCGGGCGTTCTTCGAGCATGTGCAGACCGAGCGGTCGACCTTCGCCGAGTCCCTGTCCGGGGAGCAGGCCGAGCGCTTCGCCCGAATCAAGATCGACGGGGTGCTGGAGTCGAGCCTCTCGGTCGTCGTCACCTATGACCCGGAGCGCGGCGGCCCCAGCGTGCTCGGTCGGCACGCGATCGCGGACGCCGGGCTGTATTCGGTCTGCCTGGCCATCCAGAACCTGTGGCTGGCCGCTACCGCCGAAGACCTCGGCGTTGGCTGGGTGTCGTTCTACCGCGAGCCGTATCTGCAAGAGCTCCTCAAGATCCCCGATGCGGTGCGCCCGGTGGCCTGGCTGTGCCTGGGCCCGGTCACGCACCTGGAGACGCTGCCGGACCTGGAGCGGCACGGCTGGCGGCAACGGGTGCCGCTGCAGGACGCGATTCATTACGACCTCTGGTGATCCCGGCGCGGCGTCAGCCTCGCGTGCAGGTGGTAGTCGTGCCATCCGTCCTGATGCAGCGCGTAGTCCCGGAGCACACCCTCCACGTCGAAGCCGGTCTTCAGGGCGACACGGCAGGATGGTGCGTTATGTACCGAATGCACCAGAGTAAGGCGATGTAGGCCGATCTCCTGGAACGCCCACTCGGTCAGCGCCTGCAGCGCTGCCGTCGCGACTCCGCGCCCACGCGCGGCCGGCAGGACCCAATAGGCGGCCTCCGCGCGTCCTTCATCGAGGTGTATCTCCCGCAGCCCCATCCGCCCCAGCACGGCACCCGAGACACTGTCGGTGATCGCCCAACCGGCATTGGATTCGTTCTGCCAGAGCACTTTCCATTGGTCGATCCAGTGGGACGCCGCGGCCTCGTCCTTGGTCTGCAGGTGCCAGCGCTGGATCTGCGGGTCGGCGTAGGCGGTGACCACTGCCGCGACGTCGCTCGCCTGCCAGGGGCGCAGCACGAGCATGGACCCGGCCTGCAGGCACGGCTGCTGGCGGTTGGCCAGCGTCCCTCGGGGGAGGAAATCCGGAATCAGATTCGGCATCACGGCTCCTGGCAGGCGGGTACAGGCCCTAGCCAATCACGGCAGGCCAGAGGGGTGGGCTCGCGAGAGTCGAGGGCAGGTGAATGATGGAGCCATGTACCTGATTCGCGAGCGCATTTTCGATCTTGGCGACGATTTCGATATCACGGATGAGTCCGGTCAACCGGTCTATCGCGTCGATGGCAAGGTGCTGAGCCTGCGTGATCGGCTGGTCATCGAGGACGTCACCGGGCGCGAGGTGGCATCGGTGCACCGGCAGATGATCTCGTTCCGGCCGACGTACACGATCAGCGTCGGTGGTCAGAAGGCCGCCGAGATGAAGAAGAAGCTGTTCACCCCGTTCGTCGACCGGTACACCATCGATGTCCCGGGCCCCGACGACCTGGAGCTGCGCGGCGACCTGCTTGACCACGAGTACCGCGTCGAGCGGGATGGTCGCGAGATCGCCTCGGTCTCGAAGAAGTGGTTCCGGATGCGCGACACCTACGCGGTGCGGATCGCCGAAGGGGAGGACGACGTGCTGATCCTGGCCGGAGTGCTGGCGCTGGATCTCGCCCAGGCTCGCGAACAGGCGTCGAAGGAAGACCAGTAGGAAACTCCGAGTCAGGCCAGGTTGAGGGCGGTTCGCAGGGCGGTGATCGCCAGGGCGACGGTGGTGACGCAGCCGGCCGAGGCGCTCACCCCCTGCAGGAGTTCCCGGAGCCGGGAATCGCGCACGTCCGGTTGCTTGACCTCGGCGGCCAGGGTCGCAGCGATGGCGGAGGCGTCGGCCAGGCTCGGGGCGGCGGCGCAGTCGGTCGGTTCGCTCTCGGCGTTCAGCAGCGCGATCCGAAGGTCCTTGACCAGCAAGGCCAATTCCGGTCCGGCGGCGCGAACTGCGGGTCGGATGGTGACTTCGGCTCGGGCGTTCGGGCCGGCCGCCACCGATAGAGCCCTGATCTCGCCGCCGGTGACCTGGATGCCGGAGTTTCCGGTGCTGCTCATGATGCACTCCGTTCCTCGGTGGGGGTTTTGATTGCGGCGCTGACCCGGGACAGCAGCGACTGGGAGTTGGTGCCGACCGCCAGGCTCTCGGCGTTCACCGTTCCGCCGGAGACGATCAGCCCGTTGTTCAAGATCGCGGTCTGCCGTTCCTCGACCTCGAACGTGTCGATGTTCCGGTCGCGGAGGAACTCGGTGATCGTGTCCAGCAATTGCCGTTCGACGATCTTGCTGGTCATCTCTCGGTCCAACTGCTGGAAATAGCGCCGGTACTGGCGAGACTGAGCCAGCTCCCGCAGGCTCGTGGTGGCACCCCAAGGGGTCCGTTCGTCCTCGGTCGTCCGGGAAAGATCTCGCAGATCGCGGAAGGCGCTCGGGATCGCTCCGATTAGCGCGGGCACCGACTTCCGCAGCGAGTGCCGCGCGGCGGCGGTGATCTGCGGCCGGCCGTGCTCCTCGTCCCTGGTCGGAAGCAGCAGGAAGTATCGGGCCTCGGCGAACAAGCCCCGGCCGGTGCGGGTGAAGTTCAGGTAGATCGAGAGCACGTACTCGCCACCCCAGCCGTGAATGCGCAGGCAGCGGTAGACCCGGTTGATCCGCTCCGGAGCCCGTACCAGGTCGTCCAGTTCGTCGGAGGAGACGGAACCGATGAGGTGCGGCGGGGTACCCGTCGTCCTGAATCGTGGATCGAGACCGGCTTGTTCCCCGTCGACGTACAGCCGGTCCTCCACGTGCACGCCCTCGATACCCAGCTTCTCCACCTCCAGCCGGACCGCCTCGTACAGCTCGGCCAGCTCGAACGGATGCGGGGTCTGCCGCAGGCCGTC
The DNA here is from genome assembly GCA_035474375.1 of Kineosporiaceae bacterium. Lineage (GTDB taxonomy): Bacteria > Actinomycetota > Actinomycetes > Actinomycetales > Kineosporiaceae > JANNPJ01. Next base: position 6,530 of record DATINJ010000344.1, read on the forward strand.
CAGGCTCTCCCGGCCCTTGAGCACGCTGAGCGCGAAAGACCAGCCGCCAATGGGGGATCCGCTGCCGACGAACGGAAAGTAGCCGCCGTACGCGGTCACATTGCCGCGATCGAGGGCCTGGATGGCCTGGATCTTCCGTTCTTCCGCGGGGGTCAGCTGGGGCTGCCGGTGGCGCTCGAAGCCTTCTGGTGACAGTTGCTGGGCGACGATCCGTTCCCGGCTGGCCCGATCTACCGTGCCGACCAGCCACCCGAGCAGCAGCGAGACGGCGATCGGGACCAGGAGATCCACGTTCTGGGTGATGACGAGCACCGTCAGCTGAGGCAGCAGCAGGAGCGAGAGCGAGGTGAGCAGCGCGTCGCGAAGCCACATCCGGCGCCGGGCCAGGAGGGCATGCCGCACGACGGTCCCCAGATCGATCCCGAAGGACGGCGCGATTCCTCGGCCCGGGCAGTCGATCACTTCCTGCGTGGCCCGACGCAGCAGATCGTCGTTCAGGTGCAGAGCACGACACAGATGCCGGGTGGGTCGATGGTCCGAGCGCAGCGATCTGGCAGATTCCCGGACGTCGATGGTCTCCCGGATGCCGGCGCCGTCCCTGGCGCCGATGTCTTCATGGGAGTCGACGCCTTCGTGGACGACGATGCCTTCCTGGGCGTCGCTAGCTTCCCGGAGGTCGACCACGCCACTGCCGGTGTCCGGCTCGACGTGCTCGTCGACCACCGGCTCGACGGCGACGGGTTGGCGGCTCAGAGCGAAGTAGGGCGCGCTCGCCGCCAGCAGCAGCCCCGCGATGATCAGCTGCGTGTCAACGAACATCAGCGTCGCGAAGCTGAACTTGAACAGCTCGGCATCACCGGCCAGCCGGTGCAGCTGGGGCAGTCCGACCAGGACGCCGATACTCAGCAGGGCACCGGCGGCCGGTGCCGGGGCCAGCCGGGGAAGGCACCGCGACAGCATCCATACGGTGATCGGATACACCAGGAACGGACCACCCTGGGCCAGGATTGTCCACAGCGAGCTGCCCTCGGCCAGCGCGTAGAGAATCCCGCTCAGGGTAGTGACGATGATCAGCGTGACGGCCGCCCGGACGAGATACCCGCGGCCGGCCGGAACCCGAGCAACGGGGTCGCTCATCGTGCCCGCCGAGGTGATCACCCCGGCCGCGAGCACGCACAGCGCAGCCAGCAGGTGCAGGGTCAGGCCGAGGTTGGCGGTCAGGTCCTGGGAAGGCCCGACCCCCCAGAAAATGTCCAGGTAGGCGGCGAACCCGAAGATTCCAACGGCGAGCAGCGCGGTACCGGCGTACAGCCGCACCGTGCGGATCTGGGTCGCGAGCGCCAGCCCGACCACCGCCAGCGGTGACCAGCGCGCGATCACCGTGCTCCACGCGCCGCTTGAATAGGGCGAGGTGGGGTCGAGCGTCCAGGACGCCAGGTGCAGCAACCGCTGGTTGGAGAACCCGAGCAGGACGGCACCGATCACCCCGATCAGCGCCGCCGTCCGGGGTGCCGCCGGGTCACGCCACGACACCGCCGACCGGGAGTGCCCCCGACCGCCATGAACCGCCATATTCAAACCCCCGCCTGAACAATTGAGTAACCGAGCGGAAGCATACGGTTACTCAACGTGCGGTGGGACGCGGGGTTCGGCCGTGGCTGGCCGAAGTGGTCGCGCGGTTTGACCCAGCGCCGACCCTGATGGGTTATTCGCCCCCACCCAAGCCTCTGCGGTGATCATGCACGGTTGCTCACCTCGAGGCGGGCAACCGTGCATGATCGCGGGCCTTGGCGGGCAACCGTGCATGATCG
>DATINJ010000345.1:0-7933 GCA_035474375.1 Kineosporiaceae bacterium
ACCCAGATCAAGTGGGGCCTGGACTATATCGCCGATCGCTACGGAACCCCTTGCGGTGCATGGGGTCACAGCCAGTCCACCGGCTGGTACTGAGCTTCGCCGGCTGCCGAGCGCTGATCACCCGGCGGGTGATCAGTCGAGCGAGGTCATCGTGGTGACGTCGAGCAGTCTGTCCAGTTCGGTTTCGGTCAGCTCGCCACGCTCCACGACGCCGAGTTCCAAGGCTGCAGCCTTAATCGTAATCCGTTGGGCCACTGCATGTTTGGCGATCTTGGCGGCCGCCTCGTAGCCGAGCAGCCGGGCCAGTGGGGTGACGATGGACGGCGAAGACTCGGCGAGGGCCCGGCTTCGGTCGACGTCCGGTTCGATCCCGTCGATCGTCCGGTCGGCGAGCAGGACGGCGGCCCGGCCGAGCAACCGGATCTGCTCCAGCAAGGCTCGGGAGATCACCGGGACCATCACGTTCAGCTCGAAGTTCCCGCTCGCCCCGGCCCAGGCCACCGTCGCGTCGTGCCCCACCACCTGGGCGCAGACCTGCAGCACGGCCTCCGGAATCACCGGGTTCACCTTGCCCGGCATGATCGATGAACCCGGTTGCAGGTCAGGCAGGTGGATTTCGCCCAGCCCGGCGTTCGGCCCGGACGACATCCAGCGCAGATCATTGCAGATCTTGGTCAGGCTGACCGCAACCACTCGCAGGTTGCCGGACAGTTCCACCAGTGCGTCCCGGGCGCCGTGCGCCTCGAAGTGGTTACGGGATTCGGTGATCGGCAGCCCGGTGGTGTTGCGTAGGTCTTCGATCACTGCCGCGGCGAAGCCGGGCGGGGTATTGATCCCGGTGCCGACCGCAGTGCCACCGAGCGGTACCTCGGCCACCCGCGGCAGGGTCGCCTGTACCCGCTCGATGCCACGGCGAATCTGCGCCGCGTAACCGCCGAACTCTTGGCCGAGGGTGACCGGGGTGGCGTCCATCAAATGGGTCCGGCCGGCCTTCACCACGGTTGCGGTGCGATCTGCTTGCCGCTCGAAGGCCTTCGCCAAATGGTCCAGCGCAGGCACCAATTCGTGGACGACGGCTCGGGTCGCAGCCAGATGGACGGCGGTGGGCACCGTGTCGTTGCTCGACTGTGAGGCATTCACGTCGTCATTCGGGTGCACTGGCCGGCCGAGTCGGCGGGTGGCCAGCGCGGCGACCACTTCGTTCACGTTCATGTTGGTCGAGGTGCCGGAACCGGTCTGGAAGACGTCAATCGGGAACTGGTCGGCGTGCCGGCCGGCCGCCACCTCCTCGGCGGCGGCGACCACGGCTTTCGCCACGCTGGCGTCGATCACCTGGAGTTCGGCGTTCACCCGGGCGGCGGCGGCTTTGATCAGTGCCAACGCGGCGATCACCGCAGGATCGATCCGAACGCCGCTGATCGGGAAGTTCTCCACCGCGCGCTGGGTCTGCGCCCCCCACAGGGCGGTTACCGGGACCCGGACCTCGCCCATCGTGTCGTGCTCGATCCGGGTCTGCGTGGAGGTGTCCAGCGGCGGCGTGCCGGACTCGTCTGACGGCGCCTCGGTGTCCCTGTCCATGCCTGCATCGTCGCGCGATTCCACCGTGGCCGCCATCAGGCCGGGGCCGGGCCTGGGTTCAACCCAGGGCGGTCATCAGGGTGTCGAAACTGCGGATCATGAAACCGGTCAATTCAGCCGCACTGAGTGCGCCGATCGCGACCCCGCTGATCAGTAGCGCCTGGCCGACGGCCTCATGTCCCGAGTCGTTCATCTTCCCCCCAGCAAAGCAGCCAACCACGATGTCAACTACAGCAGAGTAATTCTGGCATGGCACCGGGCGGGGCGGTGCCACGCCGACTGATGCTCATTCCTCGGGTCGGTTCCCGGGTTGAATGGTCGAAAATGCCTGCGGACCTGACCGGATCATCCTCAACCCGGCACCGGGAGGTGTGTCCTTGAGCATCGCCATCCGGGGGACGGCGCCGAATCCCCGGGCGGCGCAGCTTTCGCGACGGCGGCTTGATCAATGTCTGTTTGGTACTGGTGGCGCAGTACCAAACAGTCGTCGATCAAGTCGCCGTTGGCGTGTCTCTGATCTTGGTCGAACAAAGCGCTGGCGGTAAGCCACGCCCGTCACCGCCTGCCGTCCTTTGTCTCCGAATCCGACCGCGGGACCCGCGGTGATCAGGCCGCCCGCCGCAGGACTCGGCCGAACCTGCGGTGCGGGACCGAACGGGAGGTTGTTTAGACTTCGGCCGAGTCTTGCGGCGGCCAACCCCGTAGCGAACGCTGACCGTACCCAGGATCGAGTCGAACCCGATCGGGCGCGAAGCCGGACGGGCGCAAACCGGGCCTCGCACATTGACCAGCAGGGTCTTGTCGTGCGGAACCTGCCGGCCAATGCTTCCCGGCAGGCCGACGCCCAGACCGCCCGAAGTGTGTACGGCGGATGACCCAGGCGGTGGGTCATCGCCCATACACACTTCGCCGGATCCGGATCCGGCTCCGGCTCCGGATGCGGATGGGCGGGTCGGGCGTAAACCAGCCTCGCGAATAAACCAGCAGGATTGGATCGCCGGGGTCATGACGTGGGACCGCTCCTGGCCAGCACTAGGCCGCCGGATGCCCGGTGTCGGTGCCGGCGTCGCCGATCGTGGTGAGCAGCCTGGCCGCACCTTCGGCGAGGGTGTACTCCATCGCAACGATCGCGCAGCGGCCGGTGGCGATTCGGTTGGCGATCGCCACCGAGCGGTCGGCGAGCAACTGGGCGGTCTGCTGGGTGTGCTCGGCAACCACCTCGTCCACCGTGACCCGCCCCGCCCGGGCGGCGCTGAGCGTGCTCAGAGTGACGAGCTCGACGATGTGCCGGACGTAGCCGCCGGGCATCACTCCGGTCTCGTGCGCTTGCATCGTGGCCCGGATCGCGCCGCAACCGTCATGGCCGAGGACAACGATGAGCGGGATGTCGAGCACGTCGACACCGAACTCGATCGACCCGAGTACTCCGTTGTCGACGATGTGCCCGGCGGTGCGAACGACGAAGAGGTCACCCAGGCCACGGTCGAAGATGATCTCCGCCGCGACCCGGGAGTCGGAGCAGCCGAAGATCAGGGCGAACGGCTTCTGCCCATTGGCCACCTGAGTGCGTCGATGCGCGTCCTGATTCGGATGCGCCCGTTGCCCCTCGACGAAGCGGCGGTTGCCGGCCAGTAGTTCGGCCAGGGCGTCGGCTGCGCTGAGAGCGGGTTCTGTCACCAGGCAATGGTTGCAGCCGGTGGTACCGCTGCGCTGCCCCGTGACGTGTGATTCAACCCGCTCAGAACCCCCGAACCGCCGTTGAGCAGGGAGGAGGCGGGCGTGGACCGAACACCCGACTTTTCGCGTGGCGCACCAAAGATGCGAAACAATACGCAACTGATCATCTACGTTCAGTCACCAGTGGAGAAGCCTGTCGAAAGGGGACGTGGTGGTTCCGGAGGCAACATTGACCGCATTGGGCAGTATCGAGGCCCGTGACGGTCAGGAAGTGGAACGACTCAGACGACAGGTCGAGGTGATGCTCGGCTACGTCCTGGACCGGGGGCTCACCCCGGCGCCGCAGGCCTGGATGTTCGAAGCGGTTCGCGAGCGCGGCTCGATCGTCGATCTCGGTGGCGACGGCTGGAATCCGGCCGGGTCCGACGCCGAGCGCCTGCTCACGACCGAGGCGCTGGTGCGCGCCCACCGGGACCTGAGCCGGGTGGTCGCTCCCGCCCGTCCGGCGACGCTGGAGCTGCTGCACAGCTATCGCGAGGGGCGGCGGTTGACCAGGCCGACCCGGATTCCCCGGCAGAAGACCGGTCAGGGTCCGCCCGCCGGGGCCCGTCCGTTGCGGAAACCGACAGCACGGCGCGGGTTCACCCTGACCGGCAGCACGGTTCCGCTGGTGCGCTGGCTGGTCCTCGGCACGCTGGCCTTCCTGGTGGGCTTCGTCCTGCTCGCGGCGACCCCGCAGGCTCGGGCGGCCAGTGCCGGCCTTGGCCTCGGAGAGGGAGTCTCCAGCCAGGACTTCGGCGCGCTGCTGCTGCGCGAACTGTTCCTGCTCTGCGCGGCCGCCCTCGGTGCCTGCCTGACCGCGCTGTACCGGGCCGGCAAAGAGGTCGACCGGGGCAGCTACGACCCGGAATTCGACCACACCTTCCTGCAGCGGATCCTGCTCGGGATGGCGGCCGGGCTGGTGGTCGCCGAACTGCTGCCCTTCGGGGCGGACGGCGACACCGGGTTGTCCACCCTGGGGCGACCCGCCGTCGCCTTGGTCGGTGGATTCGCTGCGGACGTCGCGCACAGCATCCTCAGCCGGCTGGTCGCCGCGCTGGAGACGCTGTTCAGCGGCAACCAGCAGGATCAGAGCGATGCCCTGCGCGAACTGGCCCAGAAGCGAGCCGAAGAGGTGCTGGCTCAGGCCGACAAGGCAGCGCTGAACAAGCTGCTGGAGATCCGCCGGATCGCCTCGTCCGGAGCTCCCACCCGGGCGATCATCGAGGAGATCGACCGAATGATCACGATGGTCGCCGCCCCGGTCTGAGGCCGGCCTCGGACGCCCCGGGTGCCGCGGTCGGCACCGGGTGTCCGGACAGGTGTCGAATCCGCCTAAGATCTGCTCATGGCTGCCAGTCCAGAGTTCGCGTACACCGATCTCCTGCCCGCCGCTCCAGCCGGGCCCGACGAAACCCCGTACCGGCTGCTCAGCACGGCCGGGGTCCGGGAGATCGAGGCCGGGGGGCGACGCTTTCTGGAGGTCGCCCCGGAAGCGCTCGCGCTGCTGACCGAGGCCGCGATGCACGACATCGCGCACTATCTGCGCCCGGCCCACCTGGCTCAGCTGGCCCGGATCCTGGACGACCCCGAGGCCAGCCCGAACGACCGGTTCGTGGCTCTTGACCTGCTGCGCAACGCGAACGTCGCGGCCGGTGGCGTGCTGCCGATGTGCCAGGACACCGGCACCGCGATCGTGATGGGCAAGCGCGGTAGCCAGGTGATCAGTGCCGCAGGTGACCCGGACGGCGTCTTCGCCGGTGCCCGGGTCAGCGACGAGGAAGCCCTCAGTCGCGGCGTCTTCGACGCCTACACCCGACTGAACCTGCGGTATTCGCAGTTGGCCCCGCTGACGATGTGGGACGAGAAGAACACCGGCTCGAATCTGCCCGCCCAGATCGAGATCTACGCCGACACCACGCCCGGGCATGAGAGCTCCTACAAGTTCCTGTTCATGGCCAAAGGCGGCGGCAGCGCGAACAAGTCGTTCCTCTACCAGGAGACCAAGGCCGTCCTGAATCCGCAGCGGATGCTCGCCTTCCTGGATGAGAAGCTGCGCTCGCTGGGTACCGCAGCCTGCCCGCCTTACCACCTGGCGATCGTCGTTGGCGGCACCAGCGCCGAGTACGCCCTGAAGACGGCCAAGTACGCGAGCGCCAAGTATCTGGACACGCTGCCCACCGCCGGATCGCCGTCCGGTCATGCGTTCCGCGATCTCGACCTCGAACTCCAGGTGCTGGAGCTGACCCGGCAGTTCGGGATCGGCGCGCAGTTCGGCGGCAAGTACTTCTGCCACGACGTCCGGGTGGTCCGGCTGCCCCGGCACGGTGCGTCCTGCCCGGTCGCGATCGCCGTCTCGTGCAGCGCGGATCGACAGGTACTGGGAAAGATCACCGCAGAGGGGGTGTTCCTGGAGCAACTGGAGACCGATCCGGCCCATTACCTGCCGCCGGTCACCGAGGAGCACCTTGATGATGACGTCGTCCAGATCGACCTGAACCGGCCGATGGCCGAGGTGCTGGCCGAGCTGACCAAGTACCCGGTGAAGACCAGGCTCTCGCTGTCCGGGCCGCTCGTGGTGGCCCGCGACATCGCCCACGCCAAGATCAAAGAACTCCTGGACGCCGGTCAGCCGATGCCCGACTACCTGCGTGATCACGCCGTCTACTACGCCGGACCGGCCAAGACCCCGGCCGGATATGCGTCCGGTTCCTTCGGCCCGACGACGGCCGGTCGAATGGACTCCTACGTGGAGCAGTTTCAGGCCGCCGGCGGCTCAATGGTGATGCTGGCCAAGGGCAACCGCTCGGCTGCCGTCACCCGAGCATGTGCCGCACATGGCGGCTTCTACCTCGGCTCGATCGGAGGGCCGGCCGCGCGGCTGGCTCAGGATTGCATCCGCAAAGTCGAGGTCCTGGAGTACCCCGAGCTGGGAATGGAAGCGGTGTGGCGGATCGAGGTCGAGGATTTCCCGGCGTTCGTCGTCGTCGATGACAAGGGCAATGACTTCTTCGCCGAAGTGACAAAGCCGATGGCGACCAGCATTCAGCGCCGAGCGGGGATGCCCCCGCAGAGCTGAACGGCTGAAAAACGGCGACCTTGCCCGCCGGAGAAACTTGTCACTTCGGCGTGAGCCATGTCACGGTGACCCTCCGGCTAGATATCCATCTGTCCGTGGTCAGGAGTTCTCACGTTGGGACGCAGCGTCAGACCCCGGACGGTTGAAGAGCCGGCCAGGGCCAGCATCGTCGACGTCGCCCGCCGGGCAGGCGTCTCGGTGGCGACGGTTTCGCGTGCTCTGCGAGGGTTACCCAACGTGTCGGTGGAGACCCGGGAGCGGGTAATGGCCGCCGCCCACGATCTGGAATACACCGCCTCGCCGCTGGCGGCCGCTCTGGTCACGGGTCGGACCAGGTCAGTCGGCGTGATCGCGGCCGACACCGACAGCTGGTTCTTCGCCGAGGTGCTGCGTGGGCTCGAGGAGGGCCTGCGCGACCACGGCTACGACCTGGTGCTGCATGTCCTGCCCGAAGGCGTCCGGCGGGAGCTGTTCTTCACCGGACTGCCGGTCCGCCGTCGCGTCGACGCGCTGGTGGTGGCCGGCCTCCGCCTGACCGACGCGGAACTGGCGACGCTTCGTCAGCTGCGGTTACCGATCGTTGGCGTGGCCGAGACGCTGATCGGGGTGCACTCGGAACGGATCGACAACGAAGCAGCGGCCCGGCTCGCCGTCCAACACCTGATCGACCTCGGTCACACCCGGATCGGGATGATCGGTGGCGCGCCCGACGGTGCGGAGCTGAGTGCACCGGCCGCCAGGAGCAGGGGATATCGGGCGGCGCTCGCCGACGGAGGGCTGATCCCCGGGCCGGTCCTGGACGGGGGGTTCACCCCGGCCGGTGGGGCTGCGGCGATGACCGAGCTGCTGCGCTGCGCTGAAGGACCGCCGTCCGCGGTGTTCTGCCAGTCGGACGAGATGGCCTTCGGTGCGCTGCAGGTGCTTCAACGGGCCGGGATCCAGGTTCCGGCCCAGGTCTCGGTGGTCGGTTTCGACGACCATGAGCTGGCTGCAGCCTTCGAACTCACCACTGTCGGTCAGCCGATCTCGGCGCAGGGCGCGGCCGCCGCCCGCTGGCTGACGGCCGACCTGGATCAGCCGCTGAACGGCGGGCAACCGGTCACCGACGCCGTCCACCCGGTGCATCTGGTGCGGCGCGGTTCGACCACCACGTTCGACCAGCACCCCTGACAGCGCCACCCTGGTGAAGTGAGTGTGCGGGACGACCCACCGCCTGGCCCAGCTGGGCTATTCGGCCCCGCCCAACCTTTCTGAGGTGATCATGCACGGTTACCCGCTTTGAGGTGGGCAACCGTGCATGATCGCGGTCTATGGGTGGGCAACCGTGCATGATCGCGGTCTATGGGTGGGCAACCGTGCATGATCGCGGTAATGCCGGTGAGTTAAGCCGCCACGGGACCCCTGAACAACAGCCGTGATCATGCACGCTTGCTCTTCAGGCCAGGGCAAGCGTGCATGATCACGGGTCGAAGCGACGCAGATGCGACCTCAGTCAACCTCACCCCAGTCACTCCAGCGCTTAACTCACCGGCATTGATGATCGCGGTCTATGGGTGGGCA
>DATINJ010000346.1:0-3335 GCA_035474375.1 Kineosporiaceae bacterium
GGTCGCTGTTGGTCGGCCCGCTGTTGGTGGGGACGGCGTCAGCCGGGATGACGGCGAGGGGGACGGCGTCAGCCGGGATGACGGCGATGCGGAAGGCGTCAACCGGGACGACGTTCGCGATGCCGGAGACTGGGACGACAGCGATCGGGACGATCGGGATGACGCGGCGAGCTCAGCGGGCCCCCCGTCACTGCGCACTGTCCGGCGAACCATCCGGTCAGAAGTGATCCGCCGGGCCGCTTTCCGTCGGCTCCGTCCAGCGACGCCGATCGCACCGAGGAGTGCTAGCCCGGACGCCAGGGCGCCGATCCGAGTAGGTCGAATCGGTAGCTCCTCCCCGAGGAGATCGAGGTGGTTCGCGTCCGTCCGGGGAATCAGGATCGCCGAGGTCTGACTTCGGAGCACCTCGGCGACTCCGGTGGCGCTTCGAACCGTGCCGGTGCCGGCGCTCGGCTCGGCTCCACCGCCAGGCCCGGCGGCAGTGCCGGCGGAGAGCGGGGGAACGGCCTCGACCAGCTGCAACTGCATTCCGTCGTAACTGAACGTCAGCTCGGGAAAGAGGCTGACCCGGACCGGAATGCCGGTCGATCGGCCGTTGACCGTGCCCTTCAGCGCGACCTCGGTGCGGATGGACACGGTGTACGCCGCATCCGCGATCCCCGTGGTCGTCTCCAGATCGGTGATCAGCGAACGGACGCGCTGTAGATCGAGCCGTGCGACGGCGTCGAAGCCGCCCCTGATGAACTTGCTGCGCGGCAACAGCTCGAACCCGCGGTGCCAGCCGTTGGCCGAACGCAGCTCGGCGGTCACTCGCCGGGTGCCGGTCAGACCGTCTGCGCCGTCCAGTTTCACGCCGTCTGCGGCGGGGTCGCTCAGCTTCGCTCGGTAGGCGATCCGCACCTCCAATCCGGGGACGAGCCGGAGGAACACCGGGTCGCCGGTCTGAATTCGTCCGGTGGGATATGCGCTGCTGCGGGGCATCCGGGCGGTGTAAGTCATCCCGGTACGTTGCTGAACCTCGATCGAACGTGTCGCCGTGATCGTTTCCGGGGTTGCCCAGGCGACCGCGCCCAGCGTGAGCAGAGCGCTGCCGGCCGCGAGGGCGGTGATCAGTGCAACGGTCTGCGGGCCTGACCTGCTGCCGGGCCGCCGCGCGCGCCGTGCCGCCATGTTTCCCCCGAAGACCATTGCCGCTCCGATCGTTGCCGCCAGCTCGCCCGCGAGCGTCGCAGACCCGACACTAGGCTCCTGACCAGCACAATCGGCGGATCTGACGAGTAAAGCCCGGGCGATTCCGTGCATCCGTCGCATCCGGACCCGCGATTGGGCGAATAGCAGACGGGCCCGCACAAATGGGCCCACTTGGCCCGCGTTGGTGCCCCGGTGACCGCCTTCTCCTGCAGGTATGCGCCGATACCGGGCGCCTGAGCGGCCCTACGGCAGGCGTCTGGCCAGCCTCAGCTGTGCTCTAGATCATCAGGAGAGGAGCTGCCGTCTCGGGCCGGAGCTCTATTCTGGGCCTATGAGCTCCGTTGCTGACTTCCCGCATTTTGCCTTGTCCGAGGACTATCAGGACCTGCGGGACGCCGTCCGTGCCCTGGCTGCGGACAAGATCGCTCCGCATGCCGCCGAGGTGGACGAGCGCAGCGAGTTTCCGCAGGCTGCCTACGATGCGCTGCGATCCGGCGACTTCCATGCCCCGCACATCCCGCAGGCCTATGACGGTGTCGGTGCGGATGCCTTGGCGACCTGCCTGGTGATCGAGGAAGTGGCCCGGGCGTGCGCGTCGTCGTCACTGATTCCGGCGGTGAACAAGCTGGGCACGATGCCGTTGATGCTGGCCGGTTCGGAAGAGCTGAAGGCGAAGTACCTGACGCCGGTGGCGAAGGGGGAGGCGATGTTCTCCTACGGCCTGTCCGAGCGCGAGGCCGGGAGCGACACGGCCAGCATGAAGACGCGAGCGGTGCCGGACGGCGACGACTGGATCCTCACCGGACAGAAATCGTGGATCACTAATGCCGGGGTGAGCAAGTACTACACGGTATTGGCGGTGACCGATCCGGAGGGACGTCGCGGCCGGAACATCTCCGCGTTCGTGGTGGAGGACACCGATGAGGGGTTCAGCCTCGGCGCCCCCGAGCGCAAGCTCGGGATCAAGGGCAGCCCGACCCGTGAGCTGATCTTCGACCGGGTGCGGATCCCGGGAGACCGGCTGGTCGGCGACCTGAACGCCGGGCTGCAGATTGCGCTCGCCACCCTGGACCACACCCGGGTGACGATCGGTGCCCAGGCGGTCGGGATCGCCCAGGGGGCACTCGATCATGCCCTCGCCTATGTGAAGGAACGCCAGCAGTTCGGCAAGCGGCTGGCGGAGTTCCAAGGCCTGCAGTTCATGCTCGCTGATATGGCGATGGGGGTGGAGACCGCTCGGCAGATGGTCTACGCGGCGGCCGCCAAGAGCGAGCGGCACGACCCCGACCTGCCGTTCTTCGGCGCAGCGGCCAAGTGTTATGCCTCGGATGTGGCGATGAAGGTGACCACTGACGCCGTCCAATTGCTCGGCGGGTCCGGCTACGTGAAGGACTACCCGGTAGAGCGGATGATGCGGGACGCCAAGATCACCCAGATTTACGAGGGCACCAACCAGATCCAGCGCCTGGTGATGGCTCGGCAACTACTGAAGTGACGGGTGCGGGGCCACTCGAACACGCATAACCCGGCCGGGTCGGGCTTGTAAACGATGCCAGCGCGGGTTATGCGTGCCTGAGTGGCCGCTGTGGAGCCGCTCAATGGCGGGCGCGACGGTGAATCGTCGCGCAGATAACCGTTTCGGGGATAAAAGCTCGCCGTCGACATCTCCTGCTCACGATGTTAGCGTTCACTTGTCGCTCACCGAATGGCGAAGGTCTTTTCGGACGCTGAACGATGCCCCTCAGACCTATGCGCACGCCAGACTCTCGGACACCGCCGTCCCGTAGGAGCAGGTCATGACTTTGACTCACGAGCGTCAGCGCCGAACCTTGGCTAATCGCTCCGAGGTCGCGACGAAAACGCTTGTGCGGCTGAGGTTAACGGTAGATGGCGGGCCTTCGCAGGGGCTGGTCTTTGACGGCTGCGCCGCAATGTCAGGCTAGCCGAAAGAATTTCACCGCGCCTCATTCGGCTGTTGCCAACTCTGGATAGCCACGGTTCCACGCTAGTCCGCCTCACGGCACCAGTTTGCCGCCGGGGCAGGCTCTTTACCCGGGCGTAGGCCCGGCGTCGCATTAAACCCCGTCAATGGAGAAGAGGGTTCACCATGCCCCTGCGTCGACAATTTACCGCGCGGCGTTCCG
>DATINJ010000347.1:0-30227 GCA_035474375.1 Kineosporiaceae bacterium
CCGAGGACGGCGGCGGCGGTGCCACCCCCGACACCGTCAAGGTCACCGTCGCCGGACTCACCACCCCCGGCACCGCACAGTGCGCATCCTGGGCCGGAGACGGATCACACCGCGTCCCGATGATGCAGCGCGCCAACCAGACCCCGGCGTTCGACGTCGTCCGGATCCAGGTCAAGTAACCCAGACCGAAAAGACAGTCCCATAACAAACTGTGGGCCTCGCACAGAAATGTGCGAGGCCCACAGCTCTGTGCAGTCACGATTAGTTCGGCGTGGTCACGATGAGTTCGGTGCGGTCACGATCGGGGAAGATCCGGCCGAGGGCCTCGGCCGAATCTTCCCCGATTCGCTGCGCGCCGGGTCAGCCGACAAATCAACGCATCTTGGCTCAGTCGGCCGGCGCTGGTTCTCCGAAGCCGGGTTCTGGCGGGTTCGTTGTCGGATCGATGACTACTTACCATTTCAACTGTCGGCCTCCGTCAGGGAGACTGACCCGAGCATGCCCGCCCGTAGGTCGAGGATGATCTCCGCCCGCAAGGTCAGCTTCAGACCGTTACCCCAGCAGCGCTCGAAGGAGTCCGTGTTTCATGGCCGAGGTAAGCGACCTTCGGGTCTCCGCCGAACAAGCTGCCCGGCAGGCCCGGCGGCTGGGCTTCTGGGCCCGGGTGGTGCTCGTGCCGGTCGCTGTGATCGGCGCTGTCCTGTCCTTCCGCAGTCTCTACCAGGCCGCCGTCCCAACCTTCGGTGACTATCTGGCGGCAGGTTTCCCGCTGCTGGTCGACCTGCTGATCCTCGGAGCCTCGCTGCAGTACGTAGCCGGGGCCAAGATCGGTCGGCCGATGGCGGGCTGGCGGCTCACCGCGCACGCCGGGGTGGCCGGCACGCTCGTCCTGAACGCCCTGGCGGCCAAGGAACTCGGCGAGGTCCCCTGGCACGTCACCGCGCCGGCGGTCTGGGCGGTCCTGGTTGAACTGACCGCGAAGCAGGTGCTGGGCGAGTGGAAGGCGACCCACACCGCGCGGGCGGACACGATCTCGCTCCCGCTCTGGATGACCGCTCCGATCGAGTCCGTTCGGACCCGACTGCTGATGTTCCGTACCGGCATCACCGATGCGCATCGCGCTCGGATCGCCGTCGGCGTGAACGCCGCCGCCCGGGAGGCCCTGCGGTTGGCACTACCCAAGCGAAACGCTCGTCGGGTTCGCCGAATCATCAACCGCCAGTTGCGGGCCGGCAGCCTGACGCCAGTCGCGATCTTGCGTCCGCTCGGCTGGACCAAAGGCGGCGTCATTCTGAACAACGCCCGGCCCGAGGTGATCTTGCAAGCGGTCTTGCAAGAGGTGCTCGATCCCGGCGCACCCACCCAGGCCGAGGCCAGCGCCGAGGCCGGCCGGGTCCAGAGCGCCGAGACCGGATCGGCAGCGGCAGTAGCGGCCGTGGCTGCGGCCCAACCCGTTCATCTGGTTCATCCGGTCGACCCGCGCGAAATCGAGATCCCAGAGCCAGAGCCGGAATTTGAGTTTGAAGCGGAATTCGCGGCGGACCCACAGCCCCAGCCGATGGGCTGGCCCCGAGCCCAGCCGCCGCAATACCGAGTCGACGGGCCGACCCGAACCGCTCAACCGACCCGAGCATTTCAGCCCACCCGACCGGTCGGCTATCCGGGTCCGGCACCGCAACCAGGGTTGGCTCCGCACTCGGAAATGACGTCGCAGCAAGCAGTAGCGCCTGAGGTTGGACCGCACCCCGGAGCCGCGCCACAGTCCGAAGCAGCTCAGCCGGACGGCGCGTCGCGTCGACCGGGAACGGTCCAGCAGCCCGCCAGAGCACTGCAGCTCGGACGGGCGCTGCACCGCGGAAGGGTGCTGCACCAGACCGGCACCACGGATGCGTCATCAACCACGGCGGAACAGCTTCGGAGCGAGCTGACCCGGTTGCAGAACCCCCGATTCGAGCCACCGCAGTTCGAGCCGGAAGGGGCATCGACACTGCGAGCGCCGGCGGCGCAGCCACAGCAACCGGACCATCAGATGGAGCAGCCTCGCCGGGTTGACCAGCAGACCACCGATCGCTGGGCCGTGCAGGCGACTCGGCCCGTCGAGCCTTTTCTGGCCCAGACCGCGGTTATCGGCTTGGACCGGCAGAGCGATGGGCGCCGTGGCGTCGCCCATCTCGACGAGACGGAAGTCCTGGAAGACATGGAGCATCTGGACGAACTTGACGGCCAGTATCCAGACGGCTTCAACGGACTTGACCGGAACGATTACATCGATCTTGACGACCCCTCGCGTCAGGGTCGGCCCGTACCGCGCGGAACCCGGCAGTGACCTCACCGAGGTGATCCGGGGCGGTCACGGGCAACCAGAGGTCAGCGGTCAGGCGTCGACGACTCAACGATCTGGCTGAGCCGTTCGGCGTGGGCGCCTCTCCAGTACGGCTGCCCGCAGTCCTCGCAACGTCGGTAATCCCGGTAGGTACGCAGGGTCCCGGGTTCGATCAACGGTGCCACCTCCTCGGCGGAGGCATCCCGCAGCAGGCCGTTACACGCTGGGCATCGAGTCCAGGGCACCGGTGTGAGCGCGAACCGGTCGAGCACATCGGCCAGTTGCTCGTCCGCCAGCTGACCCCGGACGAAGGCGCCGACCGGCAGCGCGCGCCGCCGCAGAATTCCGCGGTCCCGGGTGAGAAGAACCCGGTTTTCCGCAATCGCCTGCTCGACCAGTTCGGGGTCGTCCGCGTCGTTGGAATACGAGGTATCGATTCCGAGCAGGCGCATTCGCCGGGCCAGGCTGCCGAGGTGAACATCCAGCAGGAAGCGCTGCTCGGGAACGGCTTGCGGCCGGGTCGGCGCTTCGACAACGACCTGATCGCCCTTCCGGAGCTGGTACCCGGCTAGCTCCGGGTTGCCATTCACCAGGAACCGGCCGATCTCCGTCCGCGGCACACCGAGCGACTCCACGATGTGCAGCAGCGAGTTCACGCCATCCACCTGGACAGCTACCGGTTCGTGCTGAGCTTTGGGCGGCAGCAGGAATCGCAACTCCGCGGCCACCGTGATTGTTGCCTGGTCCATGACGTCGTCAACCTCCCACCGCACCCCGGAGTTCCCGACCAGCCGCCATCGCCACAAGTTCGCCCAGCACCTCTCGCTCGAGGTCGAGGAATGACCGCTCCTCACCCGCGGCAATCCACTTCCCGAAGGCCACGCCGAACACGGTCACGCCAGACTCCGCGGCGAGCACGGCCGTCGAATCGGGAACCCCCCGCGCCCGGAGAGCGACCGCGATCGCCGCAGCAAGTCCCGCCATTTTCAGCAGTTCCCTCTCCTGCAGTGCAGGATTCGCCGCGATGATGATTTGCCGCCGCCTGGAGTGATCTCGACGTTCGGCCGAGAAGAACGTCGCCACCGCGGCCAAGGCGGACGCGATCAGGTCGAGCGGCGAGGCACCCTGCGGTGCCGCGGCCACCCCGTCCAGGAAGGCCTGCTCCAACACTTCCTGCCCGCTGAACAGCACCTCGCGCTTGTCGGCGAAGTGCCGGAAAAACGTGCGCTCGGTGAGACCGACGGCGTGAGCGATGTCGGCTGCGGTCGTCCTTTCGTAGCCGCGACTGAGGTAAAGGTCCATCGCCGCCGCTCGCAAGCGCTCCTGTGCCCCGGGCTCCCATCGCACCATGCCATCAGTCTAGTGATGACAGCCGCTGCCTTCGCAGCTACAGTGATGTCAGTCGCTGATATCAGTGACTGACATCAGTGCCATTCGCCCCCGTTGGAATCCCGAAGGAGACCATTCACATGCGCGTTTTCGTCACCGGAGCTTCCGGGTGGATCGGGTCCGCCGCCATCGACGAGCTCCTTGCCGCCGGTCACGAGGTCGTCGGGCTCGCCCGCTCCGACGCCTCCGCAGCGTCCCTCCAGGCGAAGGGCGCCCAGGTCCGCCGCGGCGACCTCGACGACCTGGACGGAATCCGGGCGGGCGCCGCCGAGGCCGACGCCGTCCTCCATCTCGCCAACAAGCATGACTTCACCAACCCGGCCGTCTCGAACAAAGCCGAGCGCGACGCCGTCCAGGCGATCGGCGACGTTCTCACCGGATCAGGCCGGCCATTTCTGCTGGCCTCCGGCGTCGCCCGCCCGAACCAGGGCCGGGCGATGACCGAGGCCGACAGGTCCCCGTTCCACGGCCCTGACTCCCCGCGTGGTGGCAGCGAGAACCTCGCCCTGGAGTACGTCGCTGCGGGCGTGCACACGGTGAGTGTGCGGTTCGCCCCGACCGTGCACAGCGCCGGCGATCACGGGTTCATCGCGGCCTTGGTCGGTATCGCCCGGGAGAAGCGGGTCGCAGGATACGTCGGCGACGGCACGAACCGCTGGCCGGCGATCCACCGGTCGGACGCCGCGCAGATCATCCGCCTCGGCCTGGCGAAGGCGCCGGCGGGTGCGCTCCTGCACGCGGTCGCAGAGGAGGGAGTTCCCGCGCGGGCGATCGCCGAAGCCATCGGACGCGGGCTCAACCTCCCGGTGACCTCGATCGCACCAGAGGACGCTGCGGCCCACTTCGGTTGGATCGGCGCCTTTTTCGCGATGGACATCCCGGCCTCGAGCACCTTGACCCAGGAACTCCTCGGCTGGACCCCGAGCGGGCCGACCCTCCTCCAGGACCTCGACGCCGGGGCCTACTTCCCCCGCTGAGTTTCTCGATCACGCAGCGCGAGAACCCGACTAGCACCGCCCGTAGCCCGGGTTGGACAGAGTCGAGACCTCGCGGCGTCCCGCCTCCACAACCGACCCAAGCTCGCTTCAAACCGGACCAACCGGGCTGCTAGTCCGAGTTAGCTAGCATAACTCGGACTAGTGCTAGCCTTAGTCCGAGTTAGGAGGAGCGATGACGTCCGCCAAGGAGCTATCAACCTGGCCGCCACACGAGTTGGAGACCCGCCCGTGGCAGCAAATCAGCCGAGGCGGCACCAAGGAAGACCGCATGCTTCGCCAGATCACGGTGTCACTTCCGCCCTTGATCGCTGAGCAGAGCATTGCTCTCGATTCCGCCTTGAGCAGCGATCTTGAATCGGCGATGCGCGAGATCACGGCACTGGACGCCGACGGCTTAGGATTACAAGCCCTCAGCATTCTGCTTCTCCGCACCGAGTCCGTCGCGTCTTCCAAGATCGAAGCCATCGAAGCCAGCCTGGACGACTACGCCCGCGCCCTCCACGGAATCCGGAGTAACACCTCAGCCGTCTCGATGGCCGCGGCCACCACCGCGCTCGACGCCATGATCGGGAAAATTGCCCACCGCGGTCGGATCGAACTTGCCTCGATCACTTCCGCTCATGCCGTGTTGATGCGCGACGATCCGGCCGAAGCCAGCTACGCGGGCCGACTGCGGGACATGCAGAACTGGATCGGAGGCAGCGACTATTCCCCACGCACAGCCCTGTACGTACCTCCGCCACCTGACCGGGTGCAGATCTACATGGACGATCTGATCGCCTTCACCAACCGCGACGACCTTCCCTCGCTCGTCCAAGCCGCTCTCGCCCACGCGCAATTCGAGTCGATCCACCCCTTCACCGATGGAAACGGCCGAATTGGCCGGGCGCTGATCAACACCGTGCTTCGGCGGCGCGGAGCTACCACTCGCATCGTCGTCCCGCTGGCCTCGGCCCTGGTCGCCCATCGGGAACGGTACTTCGAGGTACTCAACGCCTACCGTCAAGGGCACGTCCGGGCCTTGCTCACCTCGTTCGCCAACGCGTCCCGAATCGCTGCCGCCGAGTCTCGAACTACTGCCACTCGACTGAGCGAAATTCCCTTTGAATGGCGGGAACTCGTAGGACCACTGCGGAGCGGTAGCGCCGTGGAAGAACTGCTGAACGTCTTGCCCAGCAAGCCGATTCTCTCTTCTGGAGACGCCGAAACCATCCTCAGCGCTCCTCGCAGCAGTGTTTTCGCGGCGATCAGCCGACTCCACGATGCTGGTGTCCTCCGTCCACTCAGCGATCGCAAGCGCGACCAAATCTGGGGGGCAGGCGCCATCCTCGACGAGTTGGACGATCTGAGCACACGCATCGCCCAGGCCAGCGCCTGACTGCTTCGGCGATCACCTGAAGATCAGAACAAGGTGGCCTGCTCGACCGGCTCTGGCGATGGCAGCGGCTCAAGTTCGGGAACCAGCGCCCGAACCTGATCGTGGAAGCGGCGGGCCAGGAAGGGCGCGTCCACGTTGTCCGGGGTATGCAGGAAGAAAGTCGGCGAGCGGCCCTCCCGCAACCATCCGGCGACCACACCAACCCAGGCCTGCCATCCAGAAACGGTCTCGCTTTCGGCGTCCCGGCCCAGATACCGCACGATCGGGCGGTCGGTCAGGGCCTGTGAGCGGCGCGGCAGCCGGGGCTTTCGATCCCAGGCTTCCCGTTCCGCGTCGCTGGTCGGCGGACTGGCGAAGAACGTCGTGGTATCGAACGGAACCCATTCGGTGCCAGTCTCGGCACAGGTCTGCTCCAGCCGACGAGCCTCGCCCGGATCGGTGAAGAACCGCGGATGCCGGACCTCCACGGCGTAGCGATACTCGCGCGGAAGCCGGTGCAGCAACTGATCTAGCGCGGGGACGTCGGCGGGCGCGAACGCGCTCGGCAGCTGGACCCAGAGGGCATGAATGCGCGGGCCGAGTGGTTCGATCACCTCCAAGAAGTCCCGGAGTTCGGCATCGACACCGGCGAAACGGCGCTCGTGGGTGATGACTTTGGGCAGCTTGACGACGAACCGGAAGTCCTCTTCGGTCTGCCGCGCCCAGGACTCCACCGTTGTCCGGCTCGGGGTGGCATAGAAGGTGGTGTTCCCTTCGACCGCGTTGCACCAGCCGGCGTAGGAGCGCAGCCGCTGCGCAGATCCGCTGGTGCGGGGCAGAACGCGCCCGGCCCATGCCTTGTGGGTCCACATCGCGCAGCCGACGTGCAAGCGCATCAATCCGTCCTCCTCCCCCACCCTCGGTTTGAGCAAATCGTCACCGATACCCCGCGCTGAGGCAAATCCAACAACGCCGTCCACAAACACCACTCGAAATGACGTTGCGAAATCACAATACGGATTCAGACCACGGGACCACCCGCGTTGCCGGTCAATCTTTCCTTAGGGAATCATGCCTAGAATCCCAGAAGCGCATTTCAGCCGCCGCCACCTGATGCAATCCAGCCTTGGGCTTTCACTGCTCGCAAGCAGCGCGGTGGCCACCGGCCACTACACCCCCGACATCGCCAAAGGCCTTACAAATCAGGCGGAATGCGCCCGCTCCGGCCGGATTTACTTGCCTGTTGCCATTGGAAGCGGCACGCCGATGAACTGGTGACCGAACTGAAGACACAAATACAGCAAGTCATCCGCGGCTCGGTCAACCCTCGGCACATCGGGAAAGCCCTCGACAAGAAGCTCAGACAGCTTGACGGCTAGCCCTCGCGGTTCGGCGTTCGACTGCCTTCATCACGCACCCGGAATCGGCAGCGCTCTGACCACCTTCTCCCGCGAACCATCGATCGTCGTGGCACTCATTCGGCAACCGGCTCTCGCCCACACATAGACGGGCCAGGTTGCGCATCGTCACCGTTGCACTCCGCGACGGCCCACGCGGACCAGCACTCGATGCAGGTGCGGGGCCCGGGATGGCGGCTGGCAGCGTCGAGACGCCCGGGCAGACTTTCGTGTGATTTGCACCGCCGATTGATCTTTCTTTCGCCTAACCCCTTCTCAGCGACAGGTTCTCCTGCCAAGATCCGAGCATTGCTCAACAAACCCCATTATTGGCGGACAAAACGTATCCGTCGATCGAGGAGGCCTGCGTGAAAACTGTCTTCGGGCTGCTCGGCGCCCTGGTGCTGGCCAGCACAACTGTCGTGGCCACCGGCACGAACACGTCTGCCGCGCCTGCCCCACCCGATCCGCCGAACTCGGCCCTGATCAAAGCTGCGAACGCGGCCCTCAAGGCGCATCCGACCTCCGTCAGGGCATCGGCGAAGGACAAGTACACGGTTTTCAGCGGCAAGAAGGACGCTTCCGGGCAGGGCGTCGTCCGCTACACCCGCAGCTATGCCGGTCTACGCGTCTACGGCGGTGACCTGATCATCCGCACCGAGAAGGACGGCGACTACGCGGGGACGTCGGTCGGACTCGCGAAACCGCTCACCCTGAGTACCACCCCCAAGGTCACGAGAGCCAAGGCCAAAGCAGCTGCGGTCAAGGCCTTCTCCGGCAAAGTGAAATCGGTTGGCAAGCCAGAACTTTTCGTCGACGCCAGCACGGGCCTCGGCAAACTCTCGTGGGAAACCGTGATCAGCGGTTGGGCCAAGGACGGGCAGACGCCGTCCCGGCTCCATGTCATCTCCAATGCCGTCACCGGCGCCAAAGTCGGTAGCTACGACGAGATCGAGACGATTGCCGGAACCGGAAAAAGCCTCTTCATGGGAACGGTAGGCATCGACACCACCCTGTCCGGGTCGACCTACAGCATGGTCGATCCGGTGCGCGGTGGCGGCAAAACCTGCGACATGAAGAACACCACCTCCGGTACCTGCACCACGTTCACCGACGCGGACAATGTCTGGGGAACCGGCTCGAACAGTGACCGTGCAACGGCCGCGGTCGACGCCGGCTTCGGCGCGGCCACAACCTTCGACTACTTCAAGAACGTGCACGGACGCAATGGCATCTTCGGCACCGGCGCCGGTGTTCCGTCTCGGGTGCACTACGGCAGCAACTACGTGAACGCGTTCTGGGACGGCGCCCAGATGACCTACGGCGACGGCTCGGGCAACGCCGCCCCGCTGGTCGCCCTCGATGTCGCTGGGCATGAAATGTCGCACGGGGTAACGGAGAATGTCGTCCCCGGTGGCTTGACCTACGCCGCCGAGCCGGGTGGTCTGAACGAGGCGACCAGCGACATCTTCGGCACCATGGTCGAGTTCTACGCGAATTCGACGGCCGACCCGGGTGACTACAACATCGGCGAGAAGATCAACATCAACGGGGACGGCACCCCGCTGCGCTACATGTACAACCCCACCCTGGACGGATCGTCGCACGGGTGCTGGTCCAGCACCACCAAGGGCATCGATGTGCACAACTCGTCCGGAGTGGCCAACCACTTCTTCTTCGACCTCGCCGAAGGCACCGGGGCAACGCAGTACGGCACCTCGCCGGTCTGCAATTCTGCGCCCGCGGTAACCGGGATCGGCCGGCAGAAGGCCGAGCGGATCTGGTTCACCGCGCTCGACCAGTACTTCGTGTCGAACACCAGCTACGTCAACACCGCCACACCGAGCAACAGCGCTCGGGCCCACACCCTCTCCGCAGCCGCCGCCCTGTACGGCCTCTGCGGTACCGAGTACAAGGCCGTCCAGGCCGCCTGGACCGCTGTCAATGTCGCCGGCAGCGACAAGTGCGTCGCCGGGAACGACTTCTCCCTTCAGCTTTCCTCGGCTTCGGTCAATGTGGCCCCCGGGAAGTCGGCGACGGTCACCGCCAGCACCGCGGTAGTCAACGGCACGGCCGAGACGATCACTTTCGCTTCGAGCACCACCCCGGCCGGCGTCACGGTGTCCTTCTCGCCCGCAACGGTCACCGCCGGTCAGTCCACGACCATCACCGTGTCCGCCAGTAGCACCGCCAGCAGTGCCACCACCGGCTTGACCATCACCGGCACCACAGCGTCCAACACCCACAGTGCTGCGCTCAGCGTCACCGTGGCCAGCGCGACCGGTTGTTCTGGTGCCAACACGACCGCGGCTGCCATCCCCGACCTCGGCACCGTGAACAGCACCATTGCGATCGCCGGTTGCGCCAACACCACCGGGTCGGCCACCAGCAAGGTCGAGGTCCATATCACCCACACCTACAGCGGTGACCTCGTCGTGAGTCTGCTGGCACCGGACGGCACCGTCTACACCCTGCAGAATCGCACCGGTGGGTCCACCGACAACATTGACCAGACCTACACCGTGAACCTCGCCAGCGAGGCCCCGAACGGCACCTGGACACTCCGGGTCCAGGATGCGGCTTCCGCCGACACCGGCACCTTGAGCAGGTGGTCGCTGTCCCTCTGATCCTGGTTGGGTTACCCACCGACTGAACGAAGCCCCCGCCCGGGAGGAGTGCGCCAGCATTCCTCCCGGGCGGAACTGCGCGTTCAGGTTCTGCCGACGTCGACCCCGACCATCGAGAGCCCAGCACCGGCGCGCTTGGCGGTGAAACGGGACCGGGGAGCACGAATGTCGGGGCGGGCAATGGCGAGGGCACGACCAGGTCAAGACGGCGGCACCGGTGGCTGGTTCGGCGGCGAGCCGGGAGGACATCTCAATTTCTATCGGACTCGGTTTTGTCCTTAAATGGCTGATGCCAATTCGTCCGTGCCGATTCCTGGAGTTGATCTCGATGAAGCGATCATTGAGCCGGCCTCGCCGGATCTTTGCCGCCCTGCTGGTGGCCTCGCTGGCCCCCGTCCTGTCCACCGCCCCCGCCCTCGCCGTGACCGGGACGTGGGCGCCACACGTCGCCCTCAGCGCGTCCGGGCCATACCCCGCCCACCTGATCTCCGAGCCGGCGGTGGGCATGGATGCCGCAGGTGGTGCGGTAAGCGTGTTCCGTCCCCCCAACGCGGGCACCACGATCGCGGCGGCGTTCCGAGCCGCCGGCGGCACCTGGTCCGCCCCGACGAGGATCTCCCCGGCGGGGGAGACCGGAACCGGGCCTGACGTAGCGGTCGCGCCCGACGGGACGGCGGTGGCGGCGTGGAGCGCGCACCGCGGGAGCAGCCCGGCGGTCGAGGTCGCGTTTCGGGCGCCGGGCGGCGGTTTCGGCGCGCCCGTGGCGGTCTCGTCCGGGCAGCGTTCGCTCGGCGTCCAAGTCGGCATTGACTCCGCCGACCGGGTCGTCGTCCTGTTCACGCTCATCGACGGCTCGAACCGGCGGCACGCCTACGCGGTCACCGGCACCCGGACCGGGCTGAGCAGCCCCACGGTCCTGTCGCCGCCCGAGCAGGACGCCGCCCTGGCGGACCTGGGCGTCGGAGCCAACGGCCGGGCCGTGGTCGCGTGGCAGGTGGCGTCGTCCGACCCGAACGTCTCGGGCGCGGGCGTGGCGATCAACGCGGTCCGGTTCACGCCCGGCGGCGGCTGGTCTGCCGCACAGGTGCTCGGCACGGGCACGGCACTGTGGAACCCGTCCGTCGGGGTCGACGCCGCCGGTGACGCCGTCGTCGCCTGGACCGATGGCACCCCGACCGCACAGACCCGAGTCCGGCTCACCACCGCGAGTCCGTCCGGGGCGTGGACCGCCGCGCGGACGGTCTCAGGCACCAGTGGGACGTTCCAGACGCCGGACGTCGCGCTGGACGGGGGCGGCGACGCCGTCGTCGCCTGGCAGACCGGGCTCGGTTCGCGGAGCACCCGCATCGACGCGGTGACCAGGCGCGGACCCTCCGGCGGGTTCACCGCGCCAATCACCATCTCGGCCGGAGACAGCAACCCCACACAGCCTCGCGCCGCCGCCGCGCCCGACGGCTCGATCGAGGTGGTGTCGTGGTTCGAGGCCGCCACCCAAGTCGCCCGCGTGACGACGACGGCCCCGGGGCAGGCCTTCGCGGCCCCGATCACCCTGGATCGCGCGCAGAGCGGCGCTGCCGTCGGTGTGGCCGCAGGGTCGGGAGGTCGGGCGGCGGCCGCCTGGAATGAGGCGCTGAACTCGGCTTTCCGGTTCGTCATCGCCGGCTCGACCTTCGAATGAGCGGCGGTCAGGCCACCTCGCTGACCGTCACGTAGCGCCAGCTCGGAGCCGGATCAAGCCTGGTCTGGAGATGTTCCCGTCGAGGGCCTCGACGAGGCCCTCGACGGGGCAGGTTTCAGGCCGCACACCCGGCTCGACATGACTCCCGCCGATGCGGAGCCTGCCGATGAGTTTACGAAGCACCACATGTCGTAGTAGGCAACGCACTCTTGCGATCGAAGGAGGCTGGCATGAGAAAGGTCATCGCGGCGGCGTCGATGTCGCTGGACGGCTACATCGCGAAGGACGACAACACGATCGGCCGGCTGTTCGACTGGTATCAGAACGGGGAAGTCGAATTCCCTACTGCGACAGAGGGCATGACGTTCCATCTGAGCCCGCAGAGCGCCGAGTACTGGAAACGGTGGGTCACCGATCTTGGCGCGTTGGTGTGCGGGCGAACGCTGTTCGACGTCACCGACGGGTGGGGCGGACGACACACCATGGACGTGCCGGTTGTCGTCGTCACGCACCAGGTACCCAGCGACTGGGTCGAGGCCCATCCAGGCGCACCGTTCCACTTCATCACGGACGGCGTCGAGGCCGCGGTGATGAAGGCGCAGGAGATCGCTGGCGACGGCATCGTGGCGGTGACCGCCGGTGACATCGCTGGCCAGTGCCTGGAGCTCGGGCTTCTCGACGAGGTGGCAATAGATCTGGTGCCGGTGGTGATGGGGAAGGGTCGCCCGTTCTTCGGGACGCTGTCGCTCGAGGACGTCGCGCTCGGCGACCCGACGGTCTGCATCCAGGGCGAGCGGGTCACCCATCTGGTATTTCCCACGAAAACCCAGAACAACTGACGCAGCACTTCGACCCTCTGAACTGATCCTTTGCCTCTCCGGTTCGGATTTAGCCGGCTGAGTAGAGGCTAAGTGGTCCATTTCGTAAGTTCGTCGGGGGTCGCCCTGGGTCTTCAGCCAGAGCTACCAACCGAGAGCGCCCGGCTGCCGGTCAGCACCGGTCTGGACCACGGATGGGGGCGACGAGAGCCCAAATCACAGTCCAAACCGGCGCTGACCACCATTCCACCCGCCAGCCCCGGCCGCTGGGACGCAAACCCCGGACGTCACCTGCCGGACCGCAACCCGGCTCGGATTAACCCCCGAAGCGACCCAGAGAAATCGTTTCCCCCGGGAGTTATACCGAGCCAGGTTGCGGCCCTTCCAGGATCAGGGCCGATCGCCTGGTCGATGGCGGGTCGGAACGTGCGCCGATCCCACCGCCTGGACCTGAACCACCCCAGACGAACTTCGAGCGCGATCATTCAGCACCAGCCAGTTCAACCCGGTGAGCTCATCTTGCCCCACGAACTGTAAGCAAGCGCCTGCCACTGAGCTCGATCGAGCCGGTCAACAAAAAGCAGGTGCACCCCGGCAGGCTGCCTTGGCAAGGGAAGCGGATCAGCTGGGTAGGGTCAGAGCGGCGGCGAGCCGACGCAGCACGAGGTTGACGTCCGTTCTTGCCTTGGCCGGATCGGCGGCGCGGGCCAGGTAGAGGGCCGCCTCATCGATCGCGCCCACCAGCACATGGGTGAGGGGATCGACCGGCTGGATCGGGATGGTCCCTCGTTGGATGCCGTCGGCAAGCAGCCCGGCGACCAGCCCGACACTGTGGTTCAGGCAGATCTGCCGCCATCGCTCCCAGCCGAGCACCGATGGGCCGTCGACGAGCACGATCCGTTGAATGTCGGGTTCGGTGCACGCGTCGAGGAATGCGTCTGCTCCCGCCAGCAGCAGCGCGATGGTGTCCGCCGGGTCGAGACCGCCCGACACCGCCGTCACCATGCGATCCGCGATCTCCGCCTCGACCTGATCGAGAACGGCGGCGAACAGCGCCGACTTGTCGGGGAACTGGTGGTAGAGCGCGCCGCGGGTCAGCCCCGCCTCGCGGGCGACTCGTTCGGTGCCGACGGAGGCGTACCCCTCCATGCCGAAGAGCCGGCGCCCTGCGCTGAGCAACGCGGCACGCGTCAGTTCGGTCCGCTCCCGCTGTGTTCGCCTCGGGCGGTCCACCATTGACGCCATCCCAACTTTCAAACAGACTGTACGTAACTTACATACACCATGTCCGTAACTCCCACACACATCCGGAGCCATCATGCCCGCGGTCGATCTTCCGCTCGGCACCCTCGACTATCGCGTGTTCGGACCTGACGACCCCACCGGGGCCACGGTCGTGTTCGTGCACGGGTTCCTCGTCAACGGATCGCTGTGGGATCCGGTGGCCGAAAGACTCGCAGCCACCGGAGTACGTAGCATCGTTCCGGACTGGCCGCTCGGCGCGCATCGCACGCCGATGCCAGCCGAGACCGCTCTGTCCCCCCGCGCCGTCGGGCGTGCGGTCCTCGACCTGCTCGACGTACTCGATCTTTCTAACGTCGTGCTTGTCGGCAATGACACTGGTGGAGCGATCTGCCAGCTCGCGCTCAGCGGTGACCATCACAGGGTGGCCGGACTGGTGCTGACCAACTGTGACGCCTTCGAAACCTTTCCACCGAAGTTCTTCGTGCCGCTGTTCGTCGCGGCGCGGTTCCGGGCGGCGGTGTGGGCTGTGCTCCAGACGACACGTCTTCGCCTGCTGCGCCATTCCCTGGTGGCCTTCGGACCATTGCTGCGCCGGCCACGATCACCCGAGCTGACCCGAGGCTGGGTGCAACCGGCACTCGACGACCCGGCGATCCGTCGTGACATCACCCGCTTCGCCCGAGAACTCAAGGGCGATGAACTCCTTGACTCCGCCACCTGGCTCGCGTCGTTCGACCGACCGACGCAGATCGTCTGGGGAACCCGCGACCGGAACTTCACACTGAGCCTCGGGCGCCGGCTCGCGGCTACGTTCCCCCGAGCCCAGCTGATCGAAGACAGGGACGCGACCACATTTATCTCGATCGACCGCCCCGACACGGTGAGCGCCGCGATCTTCAGCGTGATCGCCGACATCCGACGTGACTCACGATCGCGCGAGTTGGACCAGAGCTAGAAAACCAATCCACGCTGAGGTTTTCGATCCGAGCAGGCCCTGCATCGGCCGAGGCCCCGCATACAGCCGTTGGGGGCAGCCTCGTTCTGGTCAAAAGTGTCCCGGAAAGTCCGACGCTTGGCGCCAACACCGCTAGTACCGTCAGCACATGGTTGACCAACCGACGACGTTGCACCAAGAATCCGACGACGGGAGCGCGGAAGTCGCGGTGCGAACCGGGATCCGCGATCAGTGGCTCGTCGTCTCAGGCTGGGGTGCGAGTCATGCTGATACCGGCACGCCCGGCCCGCACGTGCGCCTGGGCACCAATGACGGCAGCGACCCGGTCCTCAAGACCAGCCAGATCCCCGATCTGGTGGATGCCCTCCACACCGTGGGCGGACGGATAGACCGTATGTGGGAGACGGACGGATCGACCTGGTTCACCGGGGACGAGCCCGATGACAACGACCCGGCGGTTAAGCGGCAGCATCGCATCGAAAGCCTCGAACTTCACAGCCTGGTCGCCGACCACTGGACTGAGATCGCGGCTTTGCTCGTAGACGCTGACCACACCGATGAGGCCATCGAGCGCATCAGTGCCCTCCTCGGCGTGGACGAGACCCGGGTTCTTGTGCTCTTCCACCGGTTCTCGCTGTTTACCCTGACCCGCGGCGCCCGCGAGGCGCGCGCGGGCACCCTAGAAAGACTGCGAGAGTCGCCGTGAGAACTATCGCCTCGTTCAGGCTGATTCACCAGTCCGGGGGTACAGCCAGGAACGTCACGGAGCGACTCGGTCTGGAGCCCACCAAAGTAAGCGAGGCAGGATCGCCCGTCAGCTCACGAACGCCTGCGCTGGTCTCTACTCACTCGGCCTGGGTCCTCAGCAGCGCACCGGAACCGCAGGACGACGTCCGGCTGTCGGTGATGCTGGATCGGTTACTGGAGAAGCTCGAACCGGTCCGGGCCGCCCTCTGGTCCCTGGAGCAAGAAGGGTACTGGGCCAACTGGCTTTGCATGCTTGATGTTGAGGACGGCGAAGCTGCGACCGAGATCCACCGACAGACCATGCAACGGCTTCTCACCCTGCCCGGCGATCTATGGCTCGACGTTCACAAGGACACCTCGGAGCGCGACACCCCGGTATGACCTGCCGCGGCAAACCACCGGGCGGCCGCGCGTGACCTGACAGTGGGAGCCGGTGCGGGGCAGGGCACACCATAACCACCACTATCCGATTTACCTATCCGTTACCGGCATACGTCGACGGCCTCGGAGCCCGCAGTGGCGCGACCGGCTGGTGCGTGTATCGAAAGCGCCGGTCACAGCCACCCGTTGCGCTGAGGCAGGTAAACCGCTACTTCAGCAGTGGATGCGGCGCGTACGGTGTAGCTGTGGCCGGTGATCGCGTGCAGCGGCGGCTTACGGAGACAGCCGCGCGGACCCTAAGGAGCGAATGTTGCCAGGCGCTGAACTGCGAGGGGTGACTCTGGACTGTGCCGACCCGCAGACGCTGGCGGGCTTCTACGGTGCACTGACCGGGATGCGCGAGCTCTTCAGCACGGACGAGTTCGTCGCTCTGACGAACGGCTCCGGCTGTGATCTGGGATTTCAGCGGGTAGACGGATACCGGGCTCCCCAGTGGCCAGGTCAGGACGTGCCACAACAGTTCCATCTGGATCTCCGCGCTGACGACCTCGATGCGATGGAAGAGCTGGCGCTGGAACTCGGAGCGGCCAAACCCGACCATCAGCCCGGTGACGGACGCTGGCGGGTACTCCTGGATCCGGCTGGCCACCCCTTCTGCCTGACGTCCTCCTGACATCACCGGCATGAGGCACCGCCCTCAGACGCCCGGTACGGCGACCGCAGCAGGCTGGCGGTGGACCTAAAAGAGGTCCGGCGTTGTCGGCAGCACATCATCGAGAAACGCGCCCACCATGGGGACCAGTACCGCTGACTCCCCAGAGATGCCAATATGCGACGTCGCCGGCAGAATCACCAAGCGCGCGGCCGGAACCTGCTGCAGCACCCCTGACGCGGCCGCTTCCTCATCGCCGCCACCGCGCAGCTTGAACATCGCCAGCGCATGCTCCGGCTTCACGCCGTCCGCATCACCGATGATGACCATCGTCTTCGCCGAAATCGAACGCATCTGCGTGTCGCTGATGTTCTGGTCATTGAAGTTCAGGATCCTCATCTTTTCGACGTAGGCGTCGAACGCCGTAGCGTCAGGCGTGTGCTCCTTGAACACCTTCTCGATGGGCGTACCGGCAAATGCGGTGGCGGTGAAGCCCTCGATGGCCTTCAACACCGACGGGTACCAGCCGTCCTGGCGGTAAGTGGCCGACAGCGAGACCAGCTTATTGACCAGCGTCGGGTGACGGACGGCGAGTTGCAGCGTGACCCCGCCGCCTTGCGAGTAGCCCATGACATCCGCACGCTCGACGTTCAAAGCGCGCAGCAACGCCGCGGCATCGTCGGCGAACTGCGGGTAAGACATCTCGCGCGACGTATCCGGCGTGCGTCCGTGCCCTTGCTGATCGAAGACGATCACGGTGCGCTGGGCGGCGAAGGCCGACACCCACGACGTCATCGAGTCGGTTCCCATGAACGCGCCAGGGATGAGCAGTAACGGAGCCGTATTCGAGGCGCCGAGCTCGCCATACACCTCGTGATAGAGACTGAGACCGTTGATCGGCAGGTGGCCTTTACGCGAGGGCCTCATCGCCACCTCTGGCTCACATCGCTCGTAACCGGCAGATCACGCGGTCCTTGCATCGGTGTCTCCGTTCGGGCCGTAGAGCCGGGCGACGTCGGGCGAGTCGAGCCACTTGGAGTAGGTGGGCGACTTCGGCCAACCCTCGGGTGAATCCTGCCATTCCTCCTGGCGGCCCCACGGCAGGATGTCGATCAGCGCGAAGGTGTAGCTGAGTTGTTCGGTACCGCGACCGTTGGTGTGCCAGGTCCGATAGACCTTTTCGCCGTCGCGGAGGAACACATTCACCCCGAAGCCTCCCCCGGGCGGCGCGTCCACGTCGGCACCGAACGAGCTTTCCGACGACGAGTACCAGTCCATCTTGTTGCCGACTTTGGCCTTGTAGGCCAGCGCTTCCTCGATCGGCCCGTTGGTAACGATGACGAAGCGGGCATCGTAGTTGTCGAGGACACCCAGCCGGACGTATTGCGAGGTCAGCCCGGTACAGCCGCCACACTGCCATTCCGCGCCGTCGGACCACATGTGGTTGTAGACGATGAGCTGGGAGCGCCCGTCAAAGACGTCGACCAGCCGGATTGGACCGTCCGGACCGATCAGCGTGTAGTCCGGGAGCTCGACCATCGGCAGTCTGCGGCGTTGCGCAGCGATGGCGTCGAGCTCACGGGTGGCGGCCTTCTCCCGCGACCGCAGATCGTCAAGCGCGGCCTGCCAGGTCTGGCGGTCGACGACTGGGGGCAGGGCGGTCTGGGTGGTCTGGTCGGTCATGGTTCCTCCCGGGATCGGATGGGTCTGCGCTGATGTGTTGACCAGAGACGGCTGTGAAAATCATCGCTCCAGGCCGCACGATCACAGGTTTGCGTACCCTCTCTCGCGACCAGCACCTTGCCCACGGCTATGGACCGCAAAACCTCGTCGAGCGGGCGCAGCTGTAACGCTTCGACATGTATCGGATGAGCGGCCGGGCGAACGGACCCGGCCAGAGAGGATCCGACATGACGACGGACGCCAGGCTCCAGGCCCAGCTCGACCGGCTCTGGAGTGAACTGCAGGACGAACTCACCGTCGACAGCCTCGTGGGAACCGAAGCGGCGCAGGCTGCTACCGGGCGTTCGTGGCCGCCGCGAGCCGGCTCCGGTTCGCGGCGGTCCACTTCGCGGCGCCGGCGGGTGGCTATCGGGGTCGGGCTCAGTGCGGTGTCGCTGGCCCTGGCCGGCGGTGCCGCCGCGCAGGTGGTGGCCCACCGAGGGGGCAACCCGCCCGGGTACGTGCGCCCCGACCATGCCCGGACCGGGATCTTCAGCACCGGGCGCGATGCGCTCATCGCTGGGCCCGGAGAATTCTTCGAGCTCAATGCCCGGGACGCGCCGGAGGCGATCAAGGCCGCCACCAGAGACATCCCGTTCCCGCCCGGCTACGAGGACTTTCGCCGCTACACCTACACCGTCTACCTGCACGACGACTACCAGGGGCGGATGAGCGAGAGCGCCGTCCGGTCAGAGGTCGCCCACCAGGCTATCTGCAGCTGGGTGGACTACTGGGTAGTCGAGGACCGCGACGGCGACCGGGTCGCCCGCAAGGCTGCCACCCTGGCCCTGGAGGGGTCTTTGCGCTGGAATGCGGTCACGGTGCCGGATCCGCACCCGGATCCGCTCGGCGCGGTGGATGCAAACAACGGCGAACGGATGAGCACCCCGTTCGGCTATCTACCAGCCACCATTCGCGCCGCCCGCCGTGGTGACGCCGAGGCCTTGGCCCGATCGCTCTTCGTGGGTGGAGGCTCCAAGTGCTGGGGCGGCGGGCCGTTCCGGGCTCTCAACGTTGACCGACTGCTAGGAGGGGATGCCTCGTGACGGGTCGCCCCGAGGCGCAGGAGTTCGAGGCCCTGTACCGCCGGACCCGGCTCGACGTCCTGAATTACCTGCTGCGGCGGACCACAGACCGCGAGGACGCCGCCGACCTCTTGGCGGAGGTGTACGTGGTGGCCTGGCGGCGGCGGGACACCCGACCGATCGGCGATCAGGCCCGGCCCTGGTTGTTCGGCGTCGCTCGCTACGTACTGGCCGAGCATGCTCGCGGACAGGTTCGCCGTCGGGAAGCCGCGGACGGACTGCGGGCCCTGCTGGCCGAGTGCCCAGACCTGGTCACTCCCAACGATCCCGCGCATGAACGCCGCGAAGCCGCCTTGCGGTCGGCGCTGGCGACCTTGCCCGAACTGGACCAAGAACTCGTGACCCTCACCACCTGGGACGGACTGAGTACTGCTGATGCGGCGGCCGTGGTCGGGATCAGTGCCGGCGGGGCACGGGTGCGGCTGCATCGAGCCCGATCCCGACTGCGGGCGCGGTACGAGGAGGCTGGTCGTGAGGCGCGGAGCGAGGGGACCTCAGTGTGCCCTTCGATTGCGATTCGATGAACGACCTCAACCCGACTGGAGAGCGGGCTCGGCCCTGGTACAGCTACTGGTTGCTGAGCAGTTCCTCTGCCACGGCCCGGACCGCGTCCGGGGCCACCGCCGCCACCGTGGCAACGGTGTCGTACCAGGGTTCCACGGGGATTGCCTCCCACAGCAGCCGCGTGGCGTCATCGAGGTTCCCGGTGGCGACCATGACCTGGGCCAGCCAGTTGAAGCCCCAGGCTCGGCGGGTGGGATCGGTGGATGCGGCGGTGAACGGTTCGGCCCGTTCGACCACCCGCCGGGCCCCGGCCAGGTCGCCGGCTTTGGCCATTTCCCAGGCCAGGCCGCTCAGCATGATGACCGGTCCGCATTCTTCGGCAACCGCGAGGGCGGTGATCTCGGCCTGCTCGAAGTCACCGATGTCGATCAGCACCTCGACCACATACTCACGGATGAACTTTCGAAGGGCGGGCTCCACGATCGCGGCGGCGACTCGCTCGGCATCCTGAAGCATCTCGCGGGCACTGGCCCGGTCCCCGGTCAATGCCATGAAGCCGGCCAACCTAATCAGGGCATCGGCTCGCGAGAACGGCACCTCAATGCTGGTCACGGTCAGCTCGGCCCGCTCGAATTCACCGACCTCGGCCATCAGGTCGACCAAATCTTTATGCGCTGTGCTGCGGGCTTCCGGGTCGGTGATCTCGGCGGCCAGACGTAGGCGTTCGTCGAAGTCGTCAACGGACGCCAGTCCGAGCAGCGCAGCTTTGCCAAAGGACTGATCGGCGATGCGGGGTATGAGGTCTGCCGCCCGGTCACGCTGGCCGGTAACGAGCAGAGCGAAAATGGCACTCACATAACCTCGGTCGCGATCGCACGGATCGGTCAAGGTCTCCGCGGCCTCCGCAGCCTGGACGGCCTTCGCGGCCTCGCCGGCGACGCGGGGCTTGGCCCAACGGCCACCCCCGTCCAGCACCTGCAGTAGGTGGTGCTGCTTGCGTGGCTGTATCTCTGATTCGGTGCAGGCGGCGATGCTTTCCCAAGCCGACTGCGCTGTCCGCAGGGCCCGCGACAGGTCACGAACCTCGATCAGCGCCGACACCAGGTCGATCCACGCGTTACTCCGCGTGTCCGCGTCAAGGATGGCGTTGACGGCCCGCTCCGCCCGTGGAAGATCGCCGGTCAAAGTAAACGCGCGGGCCATCGAGGCGTAAACCTCGCCTTGATTCCATGGATGGGTGATGCGCAGGGCGATCTGCTCCGCCTGGTCGATCCGGCCTATCCGGACCAGTGTCCCCACGACTGCGGCCAGTTCTCCGGCGGCCGATTCGGCGCCCAGGTCGATGTGAGAGACACCCTGGATCAGCCGTTCAGAAACGCGTTCAACCGCGCGCCGATCCCCGATCGTGTGCAGAGCCTCGAGCAGTTTGCAGAGCGGCGTGCTGGGATACTCGCCGCAATTCGCGTCGTAGCGGTCGGCGGCGGGCAGGGCCTCGGACCGGCGATAGGCCCGAACAAATGCTGTGGTCAGGTCGCTATCAGGCACCGTTTGGCGTCTCCTCGTTCAGCAGGTCCTCGGCCACGGCCCGGATCGCGTCCGGGTCCACCGCCGCCACCGTGGAGAGGGTGCGGTACCACGGTCCGCCGCCGGTGGCATCGACCAGCAGCCGGACGGCGTCGTCCGTGGCCCCGACCGCAAAGTAGTTGGCCGCCAGCGAACTGAGGGACCAGGCTCGGGCATCCCCATCGGTGATTGCGACGGCGAACGGCTCGGCCAGCTCGACGACCCGCCGGGCCCCAATCAGATCACCCGCGTCAATCATCCCCTCCGCCAGGCGATTCAGATCGAAGTCCGGGTCGCTTCCCTCGATGGCGGCCAGGGCAGTGAGCTCGGCCTGCTCGAAGTCACCGGCCTCGATGAGTGTCTGCACCAGACGCTGCCGGGTCAGGCTCCGCGTGGCCGGGTGCTCGATGGTGGCGACGGCCCGTTCGGCATCCTGGACCACCGGCCGGGCTCCGGCCTGGTCACCGGCCTCAATCAGCGCACCGGCCAGACGGTTTAGCGCGGTGGCTCGGGCCGACGGCGACGTGATGGCGGCGGCGGTCGCTTCGGCCCGCGCGACGTCGCCGGCCTCGGCCAGCGAGCCCACCAGTTGCCCTTGCGCGTTGCTGCGGGTGTCTGCGTCGGTGATGCCGGCGGCCACACGCAGACCCCGGTCGAAATCACCGGCGCCGGCCAGGCCGTCAACCAGCTTAAGCATCGCCAATTCGCGAGGTGCTCGATCGGCGATGCCGGGGATCAGGTGCTCGGCTCGGTCGAACTGCCCGGTGAGGGCCAAAGCGTACACCGCACTAACACACTCCCAGTCGTGGTCGTGCGGATCGCTCAGGGTAAGAGCGACTTCTTCGGCTTGGATCGCAATCCGTTGCACCACCGCCGGATCGCCGTCCGGGAGCAGGGCCTGCACCAGATGGTTCAGCTTGCTCGACTGTTCTCCGGCGTCGGTGCCGGCAATGGCTTCCTCCGCGCGCTGCACCGCCCGCAGGGCTGCGGTCCGGTCACCGGCCTCGGTCAGCGGCGACACCAGCTGGATCCAGGCGGTACTACGCAGGTCCGCATCCGTGATGGCGTTGATGGTGTGCTCCGCCCGCGGGAAATCACCTTTCATGGCCAGCAGTTGCGCGAGCAAGGACTGGGCCTGACCCTGGGTCCGTGGATCGGGGACGGCCGCGATGAGTTGCTCCGCCTGGTCGACCTGGCCCACCCCTGCCAGAGTCTGCACGATCATGACGAGTTCGCAGGCCCCGGAATCCGAGTCTTGGTCTACTTGTGCGGCGGCCTGCCTCAGGAGATCGGCGACGCGGGCGACCGCCTCCCGATCCCCGGTCTTGTCCAGGGCCGACAGCAACTCGTCGAGCGCCTCGTGGGGGTCCCCTCCGCCGGCTTCGGCGTCGCGATTCTCCGCCGACATGCACGCCCACCGGTGGCGGGCCAGACGCAACGCGGTGGCCAGCTCGGGACGCGGACGGTCGGCCAGTACCCGGTGGGCGCGGGCGATCTCGTCCAGCACGACCCGTTCGCCTCCAGGCTCTGCCAGCATGCGTCGATGACGTGATGCGTCGAGAGCCAGGGCGATCAGTCGATCGTCTTTCACGAATTCTTCGGCCACGACCAGAAACCTACCCGTACAACGAGAGATGAGGCGCGGCTCAGCGGGCGATCGGGCTGGTCCGACCCCAGGACCCTGGGGACAGGACAGCCTGCGAACCAAACTCCTTGGCGAACGTGATTTCTGATGCGCGACCACCTGCCGTCGCCAGTCCGGAATTCAACGCTGTTCGCATCGTAAAGCGCTTCCTCACAATGATATTGGTCGTTGACCACTCATGGTTCAGTGCGTGGGGACGTCGGCCGGAAGTCGGCGGCGTGGTCGTTCGCCCACTGGGCGAACGTGCCCGGTCGCCGCGCCATCACCCGCAAGTAGGTGTCCGTCGGCGGCCGCGCACCCGTTCCACCGACGGCGTCGGCGAGGATGCGGCACCGACGTGATCCTCGGCCAACCGCGCCGCGCCCGCCATCTCAACTCCGTCCGGCAGCCGACCCTTTTACCGTTGACGGGCCATCGCTCGCACCGTTCGGCCGGCCTCAACCAGCCGGGTAACTACTTGGCGACCGACATTTCCCGTCGCCCTAGTTACGAGAATTGTCACGGTGTTCCACCATAAACACCTGGATTGGGCAATAGACCGCCTTCGCGAATTCCACGATCAATAGCGGGACGACGTCACCACGCAGGTCAGGTCGATTCCCAAAGGCCGCACATGGCGCATATGTGGGATGTGCACGGCCGCCGCAGCCCGATCTCGCCGGTGTTCCGATGGCGGAGGACCCGTACACCGACAAGGAGCCGGGACTCCTCGCCGCCTGGCTGAAACCATGGTCGGCGCATCGCTTCCTGGGACAGGATCCACTGCCGCCGTGTCGGAAAGGGCGAGCAGAGGGCGATCGCTCCGTCCGCCGTGTCGCCAGCTCGGGGGCGGGTGACACGCGAACTACCGGGCTCGATTGAGGAACCTGCCGTGGCGAGGAATGCGAATCGAACTCGTCAGAACGACGAATTCTCAGGCCAACCGTCTGGGCATTAGCGATCTTGTGGTGTTTCCAGGTTTTGGCAACAAAGGGCAGTAGGCAGAGGTATACCTCTAGGGACGAGGACTATGGGAGGAACGATGGATAAGTCGGCCCCGCGCACTTTCGCCCGGCTACCGCGCCACGCCGGAAGACGCCTCGGCAGGGTACGCCGCACCCTCAGCTTGCTGGCCGCCGGCGGCGCAAGTCTGACGCTGGCGCTCCTGGCCCCCGGCCCGGCCCAGGCGTCGATCGCCCTCGGCCGAGTGGTGAGCACAAACCCTGCCAACTTCACCCCGCAGGTACAGAACGGCGCCGTCTACAAGTTCCTCCAGGTCGGCGGGACGATGTACGCGGGAGGCAGTTTCACGAGTGTCACCGCCGCGAGCGGCACGAGCCCGAGCGGAACGTTCACGCGCAACCGCTTCCTCGCCTTCAACCCGACCAACGGATCGATCAGCTCGTTCGCGCCGTCCTTTAACGGGGACGTCTGGGCGCTGGCCACCGACGGTACGTCGCTCTACGTTGGCGGGTCGTTCTCGACCGTCAACGGTGTCGCCCGGCAAGGGCTGGCGAAGCTCAACCTGTCCACCGGCGCCGTCGACACCGCCTTCAACGCGGGGCTCGGCGGCAACGTCACCGAAGCCATGATGGTGAACGGCCGGCTCATCGTCGGGGGTACGTTCTCCGGCAAGTTGCGGGCACTCAACCCGAGTACCGGCGGCAACACCGGTTACATGGCGCTGAACATCAGCGGCTCGGTCGCCGACAACGCGGGCCCGGTCGCCGTGTACCGCTTCGCCGTCAACCCCGCTAGCACCAAGCTGGTCGCCGTCGGCAACTTCACCTCGGCCGGTGGGACCACCCACTACCGCGCTCTGATGGTCGACCTCGGCGGCACGTCAGCGACCGTCAGTTCCTGGAACTACGCGCCCCTGGCGAACATGTGCGCGGCCGCATCCTTGCCAGATTACTTGCGCGACGTCGACTTCTCGCCGGACGGCTCGTACTTCGTCCTGGTCTCGACCGGCTTCGTGCCCCAAGCCGGTGGTGTCGGTCGTGATCTCTGCGACGCCACGTCACGGTTCGAGACCGGGATCTTGGCGCCGAACCGCCCAACCTGGATCAACTACACCGGCGGCGACACCCTGCACTCGGTCGCCGTCACCGATCTCGCGGTGTACGTCCAGGGTCACCAGCGCTGGCTCGACAACGCGCAGGGCCGGAACGCGGCCGGCCCCGGTGCCGTGTCGCGGCCCGGGATCGGCGCAATCAGCCCCACCAGCGGTCTCGCCCTGCCCTGGAACCCCACCAAGGAGCGCGGAGTCGGCGGCAAGGACCTGTACGTGACCACGCAGGGGTTGTGGGTCGGCAGTGACACCCGGCTCATCGGCGGGGAGACCCGCCCACGGCTGGCTCTCCTGCCCTGATGATCTGCGAGTTTCTCAAGGAAGCCCGGTAACTGCCCTCGCGCAGACCTGGCTCAAACACTGCAAGCAACGAATGCCCAGGGTGTCGTCGCCCTGGGCATTCGTGATCTTGCTCTGTGGCGGGAGCCGTCGTGCGTGCCGAAGGCTTTCAGCCCGGAGTGCGCGGGTAACCCACTCGCCGGGCCGCTTTGACACGGCCTAGGCTCTCGGGCGTGCCGGAGGAAGAGTGGTGGCGGGCTGTCGAACTGGGGGCCGCCGGGCGGTACGGCGAGGCGTGGGCGGTACTGGAACCGCTCGCGCACGGTGCGGGGCGCATCGCTTCGCTGGCGTCGTCCACGCTGGGCTCGCACCACCGCCAGCTCGGGCGGCACGCGGTGGGCCGCGAGCACGACGAGCGTGCGCTCAAGCAAGCCGCCGACGAAGAGTCGCTGGTCGAGGCTCTGCTCGGCCTCACCGCGGACGCCGTCGGGCTCGGAGAACCAGAGACGGCGAGGACCTGGCTGGCCGCAGCGCAGAAGGCACGGGTGGACGACGCCCTCTGGCGGGTTCGGGTCCGGGCGGAGTGGGTGTCGGCGGAGGTTTCCCTGCTCACCGGCGAGCACGAGGCAGCCCGGGCCCCGGCGCGGAGATCGCTGGAACTCGCCGCGGCGCACGGGACCGACCGGCACGTGGCCAAGAGCCTGCTGTTCGTCGCCGTCAGCGACCCAGCCGAGGCCGTTGCGGCGTTGCGCACGTCGTGGGCCATCAGCACATCGCAGCACTACGAGACGCTCGTCTGGCCAGCCGGTGAGCTGCTCATCGACCGGGCAGAGGACAACGAGAAGGCCGAGATCCGCGAGCGGGTGCTCAGCGCCGTCCGCCTGATCTCTGAGAGCTTGCCGGAGGGCATCGCTCAGCCGTGGGTGGCTGAGCGGAAAGTTTGACGCCTAGGCAAACCAAGGCTTTTCATCACCGCTGAGCAAGTTCTGCAACAGCTGAGACGGGATCGAACTCCAGAAGACGACGAATGCCCAGGCCAACCGGCCTGGGCATTCGTGATCTTGTTCCGTGGAGGTGGGTGTTCTCCCGGGCGCTTAGCCGTGACCCTGGACTTCCGAGCGCCGCACGGTATCCCGGCGGTCTGGCAGGTCCCCGTAGTCCGGCAGCTCGGGGCCGCCGACCGCGCGTTCGATCAACGCGGTGAAAGCCTCCATATCGGGCTCCGGACTTGGCTCGGCTCCCGGTTCAGGCGCGGCGAGACTCTGCACATGCATCCAGCCGATCTCCTGGTTGGCCTCGACGTACGAGCGCATCCGCGTCTCGTAACCGGCGAATCCGGCCTCAGGATCCCAGTCGGCGGCGGCCAGCTCCCCGGCCAGGATGTAGGCGCCCACCAGGGCCAGCCCGGTGCCCGCCCCGGACATCGGCGAGGCGCTGAACGCTGCATCTCCGAGAAGCCCCACCCGACCGACGTGCCAGCGGTCCATCACCACCTGCGCCACCTGATCGAGATAGAAGTCCGGGGCATCGTTCAGGTGCGCGAGGATGTCCGACGTCAACCAACCGAAGCCGGCCATCTGCTCGCGCACCAACCGCTTCTGCGCCTCGACATCTCGGTAGTCAATGTCGAAGTCGGCTGAGGGGAAAGAGAACATAGCGATCGCCCGGGTAGCGTCGCGGATCGGCCGCAGGCCCGCGGAGCGCCCCGCCGCCTGGTAGTCGATCAACCAGCGATCCAGCCCGAACTTGTTCGGAACGCTGTAGAACGCCAGCACCAGCCCAAGATGGCGGACGAACTGCTCACGCGGCCCGAACACCATTGCCCGCAGCGCCGAGTGCAGCCCATCGGCACCGATCACGAGCTCGAAACGCCGCCGCTCACCGCTGGCGAAAGTGACGTCGACTCCGTCCGCGTCCTGGGTGAGCTCGGCGATGCGGTCGCCGAAGACGTACTCGACACCACCACGGGTGTCGTCGTACAGCACCTGGGACAGGTCTCCGCGTAGCACTTCGATCTCCGAGATGTACCCGTCGCCATCGTTGTCGTCGGCGCGGAACGTCTCCAAGACCTTTCCGTCCGCATCCACCCTGTACGCCCCCGCGGTGTCGGTGCACACCGCTCGCACCTCGGCATCGAGCCCCATCCGCCGGATGACCTCCTTGGCCACCCCGCGAGCATCCACAGCCTGCCCACCCGGACGCAGCCCAGGCGACTGCTCCACCACGGTCACCTCGGCACCCCGGCGGCTCAGCCAGTGGGCCAGCGCCGGCCCCGCGATACTCGCGCCTGGTACCAACACCCTGACGTTGCTCATCGTGTCCCCCTCCTTGTCCGTCGGATGACGGGCTCGCGAGCCTATTGTCGGCCCGGCAGCCCGCTTTCCAGTCCACGAACGCTCGCCCGTTGATACGACGTTCGCCAAAGGTAAGAGGCCCCGCCCCGTCACGGTCGGCTGACGCGAGCGCATTCCGGCTGTCATTCGTCCCTCATGACGGGCTCCTCCTCCCGATTCCCACAGGCCGATAGAACGTGGGTAGGCCCCCGACGCTGCGAGAGGCACGACCTGCTTGAGCAACTCGAAGTGAGCAATGACGTGCCCGAGGTCCTCGGTGAGGACGGCACCATCGACGGGGTACGGAATGACATCGAGTTTGGCCTGGAGATTGCCGGGCCGGACACGCCCTTGACCGCCCTCGTCTGAGAGCCGGCCGGGCAGAGGCAGATGGCAAGCAGACCGTCAACGAGTCCCGTCGACGAAGTGCTGGCGGATGGCGAAAGCCCCCGTACAGTGGTCCGCTCCCCTGATCCCGCATGGATGCGAGCCGATGAAATACGTCAGCACCATCACCGCCGTTGTGGCGGCCACCGCCCTGGTCGCCGGTTGCGCCGGTTCCGAGCCGTCGGGCAAGGACATCGCCGCCGAGCTGAGGGCCGCGGAGGCGGCCGCCTCTCCAGCCCCGACGCCTCTGTTCTCCGGGGTGAGGTCGGGCGAGATCCTGCGGCGGGCCGGCCGGGAGGTGGCCCAGGCCACCTCGTTCCACATCGTCCTGAACACCGTCTCCAGCAAGGGCCCCCTCACCGTCGACCTGAGCCTCGGTCGGGGTCAGCGGGCGGTCGGCACGATCACGCAGGACGGGCAGACGGCCGAGATCCGGCGGATCGGGAGGAACCTCTGGGTCCGGGCCGGCCGGGGGTTCTGGAAGAAGCAGATCGTTTCCCCGTCGGCCGTTTCGCGGCTGGCCGGGCGGTGGGTGAGGATGGGCCGCGAGAACGACCTCACGGGACAGTTCTTCACGCTGACCGATCTGTCGGCCGTCCGCAAGGACTACGTCGTCGACGCGGAGACCGCGGTCTCGTACACGAGCCGAGCGCCCGGCCGGACCATCGACGGGCATCGAACCGTCAGGCTCTTCGCCCGGGCCCGTGACATCGTCGACGACAGCGAGTACCGGATCTCCCTGTACATCGCCGGCGACGGGCCGGTCGTGCCGCTGCGCTACGAGCGACGCTCGAGCCAGAAGAAGCACACTGAGACCCGCGTCTTCTCTGGATGGAACGAACCGGTGACGGTGACGCCGCCGCCCGGTGCCGTTGACCCGGACTGACTCCATCACCGCTTGTCGACGGACAACCGGTGCCTGTCGGGCAGGACTCCGGTGGCACGAGCTAGAGGTCAGATCACCGTGAGGCAGAAGCCGTTGCCGTCCGGGTCAGCCATCGCCACGGTGCCGTCCCCACCAGAGTCAAGCCGGGTGGCGCCGAGGCTGACAAGTCGGTCGGCCTCCGCTGCCTGGTTGCCGTCAACCGGGGCTAGGACGAAGCGCTGCCGGCTACTTCCGACTGGCGCAGCCGCCGGCGGGCCTCCCCACGCGATCTTGGTCCCACCGTGCGGGGACTGGATCGCCGTCTCCTGATCCTGGTCCCACACGAGCGGCCAGCCCAGCGCCGCGCTCCAGAACAGACCGACCTCCCGGCTGCCGTCGCAGGCGAGTTCACCGAAGAAACCGCAGCCGGCGAGGAAGGCGTTGCCAGGCTCGATCACACAGAACTCATATCCCTCGGGATCAGCCAGGACGACGTGCTCCTCCTCCGGAAGCTGCCCGACATCGAGGTGGCAGGCCCCGAGCTGCAACGCCATCCCTACCGTGTGCTGTTGATCGGCGAGGCTGGCACTGGTCAGGTGCATATGCATCCGGCTCGCCCCCACCTTCTGCGAAGGGCTCGGGACGAACTGCAGGCCCAACTGCGTGTCCTTGCCGGGAAGGACCGCACCGTTGGCGTCCTCGACGACCCTACGGCCCAGCAGTGCTGCCCAGAACCGCGCCAGGCGGATTGGGTCGCGCGCGTCGACAGCCACAGCAAGCAGTCGCGAGGTCACCGCCCGAACAGTACGCGCGAGCCAGCAACGCAGCAACGCACTTAATAGGCCAGGTGGTAGGACCCCAACTCTCAGCGCCATGGCGGGAATCGAACTGCTTCCTCCTCCCGATTCCCACAGGTCATAGAACGCAAGTACGGCCCCCGAAGAGCGTGGGGGCCGTACTTGCGTTCGGTGGAGGTACTTGCCGCTTACTCGCACTCTGGAGACGCCTCTGAATTGCGCCTTTGTGTTCAACAGGCTTCTCTGAATCAACGACCCAAGCATTGGCCACGAACGAAGTAGGAATGGAGCCTCGCCAACCGACTCACCGAAGTGCAGCGTCTTGCCATCGTCAACGCCTATCCGTCGGGAGCGACCGCAGCTCCACTCACCACGACCACGACCACAGTCTGAGCAGCCTCAAACGCATCCTGCGATGCGCCAAGGTCAA
>DATINJ010000348.1:0-8837 GCA_035474375.1 Kineosporiaceae bacterium
GTGCGGTAGAGCCACGCGGTGAACGAACGCGCGCTGGCTGCCCGGCGCGCCAAGGTTGAACGCGACTGCTTCATCCCGGCCATGCCGGCCAGCCAGGAACGCAGGGCTGCCAGATCAAGCCCGGCCTCAAGCTCTGCACAGAGGCCAACCGATCCCTGACGGATCGGCTCGTTGGCCACAGAATCCTGCTCATCCGCCGGCGCCCCGTTCCCGGACAGCGCTCGCACGTGCCGCA
Organism: Kineosporiaceae bacterium; assembly: GCA_035474375.1. Classification (GTDB taxonomy): domain Bacteria; phylum Actinomycetota; class Actinomycetes; order Actinomycetales; family Kineosporiaceae; genus JANNPJ01. The sequence continues at coordinate 236 of DATINJ010000348.1, forward strand.
GCAGACTAGAGATGTCGCCGAGATACGCGCGCACGGTATGCGCCGAGAACCCGCGCTCCGCAGCGAGATACCGGGCGAAACTTGTATATATGGAACCAAATGCCGACCCCAGGTCACCCACCGCCTCCGGTGACCCCAACCCGACTGATCCCGACACCGGCTCAGCCAACTCCCCCACAGGCCCGGCCGACCCCGACCCAGCCGACACGGGCCCAGTCGACCCCGACCCAGCCGACACGGGCCTAGTCGACTCCTTCTCAGGGCCGGCCGACCCTGATGCCCCAGCCGAGTGCGCCTGCTCCGGCTCACCCGGACGTTCGTGAACCGTGGACATAACCCCACCGTCTACCCCAGGACGCCGCGGCTCAAGCACCCGAACACCGTGGCGTGCACAAATCGACCCTTCCCCGCACGAAGCAAGAACGCACCGCCGGACGACCTCAGCCGGCGAGCTCCCCGCCCTTGGTTCAGAATCTACGATTCTAGAGCCGATTGACCTTTAGCCATTGACCAGAACCGCATCGCCTGCTAGCAACCCTCCTGCCAAGATCTACCGGTCTTGATTTCCGATCTACCTCTTGACTCCGAACCACCCTGGGGCGACTCTGGTTACGGCGAGGAGGGCGCGCTCGTTGTCCACCCGAAAGGGTCGCGACCGCCGTTCTAGATTTTCGTTATGAGCCCCCTCCTCGCCGCCAAAGCCGTCCCTGCTCAATGGTGCTCAGCCAGCACGATTCGGTGCGCGACGCCACCCACCGTTCTCACGTACTGCCAGCCTCCGTAGTTCCAGGCGGCCAAGCGAGGCAAATACCGATTCCGGTTCCAAACCAGCCGCTTTCGCCAGCGAAGGGATTTCTACCCACTTCCGCAGCGGCAGGGCATCGAAGACCCGCAGATCCCGTGGATCCAGCCCGTCCTGAACTCGCCCTGGAATCGGCAGTTCCTCGGCCACGTACTCGCCGATCGGTCCGCAGAGTTCTGCGAGTTCGGCTGCCTCCGTCACACAGATCGCCCCCTTCCGCAGCAGGCGATGGCACCCGTAGGACGCCGGAGAGGTGACCGGCCCGGGTACGGCCGCGACCGGCAAGCTCAACTTGTCTGCTCGTGCCGCCGTGCCGATCGCCCCAGAGCGGTGCGCAGCCTCAACCACGACTGTGGCTCGGGACAGCGCGGCGATCAATCGGTTGCGCTCGATGAACCGCCATCGGGTGGGCGAGGATCCCGGCGGTACCTCGGTGACCACCGCGCCCTCCTGAATGATCCGGTCGATCAGTTGTTCATGCCCCCGTGGGTAGGGCCGCTCGACGCCGCAGGCCAGGACGGCAATCGTCGGACCGCCCGCCGCCAGCGCTCCTCGGTGGGCAGCGCCGTCGATGCCATAGGCAGCACCCGAAACCACGGTGATCCCCCGGTTCGCGCAGCCATCGGCCAGTTCGGTCGCGACTCGCTCCCCGTACGCCGTCGATGCCCGCGCCCCGACGATCGCGGCTGACCGCGTGGTTGCGGTCGCTAGAGACAGTGGCCCTCGAACCCAGAGACAGAACGGAGCCTCCAGCCCCAGCCCGGCCAACCCAGCAGGCCACTCCTCGTCTGCGGGGATCAGCAGACGGCCACCGAACCGCCGCAGCGTCGCCAAGTCACGCCCCGGATCGAGATCGGGCAACCGGGCCTGCCAGCGGGCCTCCCCTCGGCCGGCCCGGACCTTGGCAAGCGCCTCGGCCGCCCCTTCGGCCTCGACCAGTTCGCGGGCAGCGATGTCACCGGGCTCCGCCAGCCGACTCCAGGCCGCTCGAGCCACCCGCTCGTCGCCGTCCCATTGATCCGCATCCCGCGCACGCCCATCCCGTGCACCGCCGTCCCGCGCACTCCCGTCCCGCGCACTCCCGTCCCGCGCACTCCCGTCCCGCGCACTCCCGTCCCGCGCACCGTCGTCCCGCGCACTCCCGTCCCGCGCACCGTCGTCCCGCGCACCGTCGTCCCGGTCGGGGAACGAGTATCCGGACCTCGGCGTCATGCTGCGGCCCGCATGCCCTGGCGAAGCATCAACGCGCGGCCGACGTCATCCCGGTCAGGTCTCGTCCGACCTGCCAAGTCGCAGAGCGTCCAGGCGATTCGCAGCACTCGGTCGTACCCGCGGATCGACAGCCGGGCCCGGTCGAGAGCAAGGTCGAGATCCTGCGTCACGGCCGGCGGCAACCGCCAGCCGCCACGCAATATCTTGCCGGAGACCTCGCCATTGCAGACCAGGTCGGTGTCAGCCAGTCGTTCGCGCTGCACCGCACGGGCCGCCGCCACTCGGGCCGCTACGGTAGCCGTGCTTTCCGGTTCCCGCTCGGCAAGCAGATCCGACCGCGACACCGCGAAGACCTCTACCTGGAGATCGATCCGGTCCAGGAGCGGGTTGGACAGCCGAGAGAGATACCGTCGCCGGACGTTGGGCAGGCAACTGCACTCCAGGCCCGAACCTTGGAAAAGACCGCAAGGGCAAGGATTGGTCGCCAGAACGAGTTGGAACCTGGCGGGGAATTCGGCTGACCCTTGGGCCCGGTGAATCATCAGCTTTCCGTCCTCCAGCGGTTGCCGCAGGGCATCGAGAACGTGGCCCCGAAGCTCGGCCGCTTCGTCGATGAAGAGGATTCCTCGGTGCGCGCGAGAGGCCGCCCCGGGCCTGGGCAGGCCGCTGCCGCCACCGACTAGTGACGCCAATGTAGCTGTGTGATGGGGGCTTTCGAACGGCGGACGGCGAATCAGCCCGGCCGACGGGTCGAGCGTGCCGGCCAGCGAATGCACCGCCGTCACCTCAACTGCCTGCTCGTCGTCCAGATCCGGCAGCACCCCGGGCAATCGAGCGGCGAGCAACGTCTTGCCGGCTCCGGGCGGCCCGACCAGCAAGAGATGGTGACCACCAGCAGCAGCTACCTCCAGCGCCCGTCGACCCTCGTGCTGACCGATCACGTCGGCCAGGTCCGGCAGAACCTTGGGCCCAGCCGATCTGCCCTGCCTGCCGACCCCGAGCATTTCTGGTTCGTCGACGGCGAGCAGCGGGTCGGCGGCAGGTGGGTCACCACCGTGCAGCACGATCACCTCGTTGAGATGGCGTACCGGCCAGACCCTGGCGCCAGGCACCAGGCCGGCCTCTTGAGCGTTCTCGGCCGGCACCACGAGATCTGGGCGCCCGGCCCGGACCGCGGCGAGCGCGGCCGGTAGCACCCCTCGCACCGGCCGGACCCGCCCGTCCAGCCCAAGCTCACCGAGATGCACGAATCGCCGGACGCTTTCGTTCGGCGCCACGCCGTTGGCCGAGAGCAGGGCGGCCGCTACCGCCAGGTCGAATCCCGTCCCAGCTTTGGGAATGCTGGCCGGTGAAAGGTTCACCGTGATCCGGCAGTGTGGTAGCGCGTGGCCCGAGTTCGAGGTCGCCGCCCGGACCCGGTCGCGGGACTCGTTCAGCGAGGCATCGGGAAGGCCGACCAGGTTGAAAGCGGGCAGCCCCGAGGTGACGTCGGCCTCCACCTCGACCAGCTGCCCCTCCATGCCAACGATCGCGACCGAGAGTGCCCGACCGAGCGCCATCAGAGCACCGACTTCAGGTGCTCGACCACGATTCGCCCGCGAGGCGGCCTGAGCACGCCGATCACGTCGATCCTGATCTGGGCGAAATGCTGGTCCTGGTGGGCGAGCCAGGCTGCGGTCAGCCGACGCAGTCGCCCGAGCTTGGCTCGGGTCACCGCCTCCAACGGCCCGCCCGCCGTCACCGACCGGCGGGTCTTGACCTCACAGACCACGAGGCAATCGCCGTCCTGAGCGACGATGTCGATCTCACCCCATCGACAGCGCCAGTTCCGTTCCAGCACCTGCAGGCCGGCCGCCTCCAGGTGCGCCACTGCGATGTCTTCGCCGTATCGACCCAACGAATCCTTGGCTCTCATGCCCACCACCTCCTGAGGGCAATAGCCTCAGGCAGCCGGGTGGAGCGCAGAAGATCAGCGAAAGAACTGTGGAAAGAAGACCTTTCGAGGAACCTGTGGAGGAGAGGACGGGCCTATCGGAGGACCAAACCTGCACCTCAGGCCATCGAGTGGCCGCAGTCCGCACAGAAGGCCGCACCCGGAGTGTTCTGCTCGAACCCGCAGGACCGGCACGACACCGTCACGGTCGTCAGCGACGTGCCGCAGGACGAACAGAACTTGCCACCGGCTACCTTCGCCTGGCAGCCCGGGCAGGTGACGGTCGCCCTGGTGGAGATGTCCAAGTCGCTGGTCCAGTCGACGGTCTCGGCCTGTTGCTGGATCTGCCGCACCTGGGCCGCCGCCTGGGCCCGGGAGATCTCCTCAGCCACCGCCGGCGAACAGGTCAGGCACTGGCCGATCTCGGTGTTCCAGCACACGTTATGACACACCCAGTCGCCGCAGCCACGGCACTGCCGGAACTCCTCCCGCACGGTCTCGACGGCAGCGTCCATCGCCCGGTCCTTGGCAGCCGAGTTGGTCCCGCGGTTCCAGTCCAGCGCGTTCGCCGCCTGGCTCAGCCGGTACCCCGACCCACCGATCAGATCACCGACCGACCGCAGGATGGTCCGCCCAAGATCGACCTTGTCCCGCACGAATGGCGACCGGTATCCGTTGCCGCAGCGTTCGCAGACGAACTCAAACTGGTAACCGTTGGTGTTGGAGAGGTCCCGGACGTTGTCCGTGAACGCATAATGCTCAGGCACAGTTCTCATGCTAACCACCAGTAACTCGTGCCGTGAGCGACATTCGTCAGATCGCCAGCCCCAGTCAGCACATAGCGGGCGTTTCGTTCACCCCGACGAGACCGATGCACCGCTAGGCTCGACCCTGAGATGATGATCACGATTGAGGACCTCACCAAGCGATACAGCTCGGTCACCGCGCTGCACGAGCTCAGTTTCGAGTTACAACCGGGGATAGTTGGCCTGGTCGGAGCGAACGGCGCCGGTAAGTCGACGCTGATCAAGATCCTGCTCGGGCTGCTGCCGGCCACGTCCGGGCGGGCCAGCGTGCTCGGACTGGATGTGGCCACGGAAGGGCCACGGATCCGACAACAGGTCGGCTACATGCCCGAACACGACTGCCTGCCGCCCGACGTCTCGGCCACCGAGTTCGTCCTGCACCTGGCCCGGATGTCCGGCCTGCCGATGTCGGCGGCCCGCGAGCGCACGGCCGACACGCTGCGGCACGTCGGGCTGTACGAGGAGCGGTACCGGGCGATCGGCGGCTACTCGACCGGCATGAAGCAGCGAGTCAAGCTCGCCCAGGCCCTGGTCCACGACCCGGGGATGCTGCTGCTGGACGAGCCGACGAACGGTCTTGACCCGGCCGGCCGCGACCAGATGCTCGCCCTGCTTCGCCGGATCGGCACCGACTTCGGCATCCCGATGCTGGTCACCTCGCATCTCCTGGGTGAACTCGAGCAGATCTGCGATCACGTCGTGGTGGTGGACGCCGGCCGATTACTGCGGTCCTCGTCCACCGCCGACGTCACCTCGGCCAGCCGGATCCTCTCCATCGAGGTGAACGAGCGCACCGACGAGCTCGTGGCTTTGCTCCGCTCGGCAGGCCTGACCGTGCACCCGGCCGGCCGCCAGCTCGAAGTCGAACTCATCGACGACAGCACCTACGACGTGGTCCGGGACGGCGTGGTCCAGCTCGGTCTGGGCCTGTTCCGCCTGGAGCGACGCCGACACCGGATGTCGGAGATCTTCCGCGCCGACCCCACCCTCGACACCGGCGAGAGGAGTTCCGATGTCCCAGCCCGCTGAGCACGGTGTCATCCACGACATCGGTTTCCGGCATTACACCGGCCCCCGGCTCGGCCGTGGCTACCTGTTGCGGTCGCTGTACGCCGAGAGCCTGCGCGGCGCCTACGGTCTTGGTCGTTCCGGCAAGTCCAAGGTGATGCCGTTTCTGCTGCTCACGACGATAACCTTCCCGGCGCTGATCATCGCCGTGGTCGCCATCGTGACGAAGGCCGACGAGTTGCCGGTGGCTTACACCTCGTACCCGATGTTCGCGGGGTTGGCGATCAGCATTTTCGTGGCCGCGCAGGCACCGGCCCTGGTATCGCGTGACCTGCGGTTCAAGGTGATGCCGCTGTACCTGTCCCGGCCGCTCACCCGCAACGACTACGTGCTGGCCAAAGTCGGAGCGCTGATCAGCGCGCTCTTCATCCTGATCGCAGTGCCACAGACGGTGCTCTACGTCGGCGCCCTGCTGGCCAAGCTGCCGTTCTGGGCACAGACCCGCGGCTACCTTTCCAGCCTGGTCACGGCGGCGCTGCTCGCTGCCGTGCTGGGCGGCATCGGGCTGCTGATCGCCTCGATCACGCCGAAGCGAGGCTTCGGAGTGGCCGCGGTGATCACCGTGCTACTCCTGCTCTCCGCGATCGCCGGGGCGCTGCAAGCGATCACGCTGGACAAGGGCAAGCCGGAACTGGCTGGATACCTCGGCGGGATCGATCCGGGCAATCTGGTGGACGGCGTCCAGGTCTGGCTGTTCAACGCCGAACCGGCGTCCCAGATCGGCCCGCCCGGCACCCTTGGCGGTGTGGTCTTCCTCGTGCTCACCTTCGTGGTCATCTTCGGCTGCTACGGGCTTCTGCTACTGCGCTACCGAAAGGTGTCCGCCTCATGACCGCCGATTCACCGGCCACGATCCGGCTGGACGGCGTCAGCCGCTGGTACGGCAACGTGGTCGCGGTCAACGACGTGACGATGGAGATCAAGGCCGGTGTCACGGGCCTGCTCGGACCGAACGGTGCGGGCAAGTCCACCCTGATTCACCTGATGAGTGGGTTCCTCTCGCCGTCCTCCGGAACCGTCACCCTCGGCGGGGAGCCGACCTGGCACAACGAGCAGATCTATCGCCAGATCGGTCTGGTACCCGAACGTGAGGCGATGTATGACGGCGTCACCGGCTGGGATTTCGTCCTCTACAACGCCCAGCTGCAGCGCCTGAAGGACCCGAAAGAGGCCGCCAAGACGGCGATCGCCACGGTGGAGATGGGGGACGCCGCCGGTCGGGAGATCTCGACGTACTCCAAGGGCATGAAGCAGCGGATCAAGATGGCTACCGCGCTGGTTCACAACCCGGGCGTGCTGCTACTGGACGAGCCGTTCAACGGAATGGACCCACGGCAGCGGATGCAGCTGATGGATCTGCTGCACGAACTCGGCCGGCAGGGCCGGGTAGTGCTGTTCAGTTCCCACATCCTGGAAGAGGTCGAGCAGATCGCCGGCAGCATCGAGGTGATGGTGGCCGGGCGACACGCCGCTTCCGGCGACTTCCGGGAGATCCGCCGGCTGATGACCGAGCGCCCACACCAGTACACGATTCGCTCCAGCGACGACCGGGCCCTGGCCGCCGCGCTGATCGCGGACGGGTCAACGTCCGGCGTCGAACTGCTGTCGGACATGCTCAACGTGCAGGCCACCGACTACGCGCGATTCGCGCACCAACTCCCGGCTTTCGCCAAGGCACACGGCGTCCGGCTGTTCGAAGTCGCCCCTGCCGACGAATCCCTCGAAAAAGTCTTCTCCTACCTGGTGGCCCGATGAACGCGACCATCGCCAGGCTTACCTGGCGCAGCCTCCTCGGTCGCCGACGCGCGATTCTGCTGATGGTGCTTCCCGCGATCCTGCTCGTCCTGGCCGTCGTCTTCCGGTTGGCCCAGGGCTCGGACGCCGAACCTGCGGCGTTCCTGCTCAGCAGCTTCGGGGTGGCATTCCTGGTTCCATTGCTCGGCTTGATCGCCGGAACCGGGTCGATCGGGCCGGAGATCGACGACGGCTCAATCGTCTACGTGCTGGCCAAACCGCTGAGCCGGTACTCGATCGTGCTGACGAAACTGGTCGTCGCGGCCATCGTGCTGGCCGGCTTCAGCGCCCTGCCGATCTTGATCGCCGGGTTCATCATGGCTGGCGGTGACTCGAACGTCGCGGTCGGGTTCGCTGCCGGCTCGCTCGTCGCCGGGTTCGCCTACAGCGCGCTGTTCCTGTTGCTCGCCGTGATCACCCGAAACGCGGTCGTGGTCGGACTGCTCTACGCCCTGGTGTGGGAATCGGCGGTCGGTAGCTTCGTCCCGGGCGCGCAGTCGCTGAGCATTCAGAAGTGGGGGATGGCAATCACCGAGAAGATCATCGGCACCCGGGCCGAGGATCTCCAGGCGACCTCTCCGGTGGCGCTGACCACGGCCGTCATCCTCTTGGTCGTCGTCACCGTTGGTGCCACCGCGTACGCCGGCTACCGGCTCCGCAGCATCCGCCTCACCAGCGACGAGTAGTCCACGAGAAACCGCTTCCGACCGACGCCAGCCGCAAGATCGCCAGCCGTGCCCGATTATCTGCCCCTTAGCGGCACGATACCGGGCACGGCTGGCGATCATTCAGCTCAGCTGGCGATCATTCAGCTCAGAACGGGAAGGTTCAGGGCAGGAAGTACGTCGGGTTCGGCAGCTTGAAGGTCTTGTTCGCGAAACCGCCGTTGAGATCGCTGTACTGATCGCCGAAGTTGGCGACGATGTCGTATCCCAGGGATTCGATGTGCTGGCGGGTCGCCGACTTGTAGTGCAGCGTCGTGCAGGA
>DATINJ010000349.1:0-15823 GCA_035474375.1 Kineosporiaceae bacterium
GGCTGCGGCCCCGAACCGGCGCTCCAGCCAGGCATGGAACTCGCTGCCCCGACGGGCCTGCGGGCTCGGCGGCTCGGGCATCGGCCGACGTAGCCGCTCCGCTAGCGCCTCCGGGTCGCTGGCGAGCGCAACAACCCTGGACGCCGAAAGGTGCCCAGGCAGCCGGACCGTCAGCTCGCCGGATCTAGCCGCGTCCCGCTCCTGGATCAACAGGTCTACCTCTCGCGCCCAAGCGGCCTCCTCGACCGAGATCGACGACGCTAGATCGGCTCCCCCAACCCGGTTGGCACTTTCTCCGCCATCGGCTACCCCTGCCCTCTCGGCTCCCGCCGCCCCATCGACTCCCGCTCCCCCATCGACTCCCGCCGCCCCATCGGCTACCCCTGCCCTGTCGGCTCCCGCCGCCCCATCGGCTACCGCTCCCCCATCGGCTCCCGCTGGGCCATCCGATCCATCGGCGCCGACGGCTCTGACCGGCGGGAGACCGGTGAACTGCCGGGCAAGCTCCTTCATCGCCGCACCGACCAGCTCGGCCCCGAACTCGACCGCCTCCCGGCGGCCCTGCAACGGATCGGGCCAGGACGCCATCCGCCCGTCCACCGCCCGCGGGTTCTCCGCGCCCTCCCCCGGGACGTCGGACCAGAGCCCGACCCGGATCGTGGCATCCCCGTCGGCCAGCTCCCGGATCTCCTCGAGGAACCGGGACGGCTCGCGCGGCATCGACCCGTCACCCCAGATCGCGCCGGTGAGCAGGAGCGAGTCCCGGGCTCGGGTGGTCGCCACGTAGGCCAGCCGCCGTTCCTCGTTCACCTCGTGCGCACCACAACGCTCCATGAACAGCTTGAGCTCCGCATCGAGCTCGTCCTGCGTCATCGCGGCTTGGTAAGCCCACTGCGGCAGCCCGTCCGCATCCCCGCGCAGCGGGAACGGGACGGCGCCGATGTCGCTCAGCCACCCCTTGGAGCGTTTCGGTGGCCGACCGCTGTGCCCGGCCGGGAAGGTGCCCTCGACCAGCCCGGTGACGGCCACGACGTCCCACTCCAGACCCTTCGAACCGTGCACAGTGAGCAGCTGGACAGCATCGTCGTGCTGCTCGACCACACCCGAGTCGAGGCCGCGCTCCCGGGACTCGGCCGCACTCAACCAGCCCAGGAAGGAACCCAAGGTGGGCCGGTCGCCGCCGTCCGCGAAAGCCGCAGCGACGTCGGTGAAAGCGTCCAGGTGGGCCCTCGCCGCGGCCGGCGAATGCCCCGGCCGGGCGGCTACCTCGACGTCGAGCAACAGCGCCCGCTCGGTCTCCAGTACCAGGTCGGGGAGCGGCAGACCGGACCTCGAGCGCAGGCCGCGCAACACCGCCGCGAGCCGGTCGAGCCGACGGTGGCCTTCGGTGGACAACTGCTGCCCCTGCGGACCCACCCAGCCTGGCTCGGGCAGGGCGTCCATCGCCTCGACGATGGACTGCTCGTCCACCGTGTCCAGCTCCACTTCGGGTCCTTCGCCCGCGGTGGGCTTGGTCGGCACCGGCCGCCACCGGGCCGCGATCTCCCGCGACCAGGCACCGAGACCGTCGAGGTCACGCGGGCCGAGCCGCCACGCCGGGCCGGTGAGCAACCGCATCAGCGCATCGCCTCGGGTCGGGTCGTGCACCACTTCCAGCGCCGCCCGCAGGTCGGCGATCTCCGGCACGTGCAGCAGCCCACCCAGCCCGATCACCTCCACCGGCAACCCCTTGCTCCGCAGGGCGGCCTCCACCAGCGGAAACTGGGAACGGGTTCGGCACAGCACCGCGATCGACCGCCGGGAACCATCCGGTCTGCGATCGTGCCAGGCGTGCTCGGCGATGTCGGCGACGGCCCGAGCCTCGTCGTCCACGGTGGCGTGCCATTCCAACCGGACCCGGCCGGGCCCCGCATCCGGACGCGCGATCAGCGATTGGACGTCGACGGTCAGCGCGGGGTCACCCCAGGACGGCGGTTGCCGTAGCGGTGCGGCGAGCCGGTTCGCGACCGTCAGGATCGCGTGGTCGTTGCGCCAACTGGTGGACAGTTGCCTGGTCGTGGCCGGACTGTCATCAAGCCGCCGGAAGACCCGGCCGAATCGCTGCAGGTTGCCCGCGGAGGCACCACGCCAGGCGTAAATCGACTGGTGCGGGTCGCCGACCGCGACCACCGGATGGCCGGAGCCGAACAGCGACTGCAACAACACCACCTGGGCGTGGCTGGTGTCTTGGTACTCGTCGAGCAGCACCACTCGGTAGCGCTCGCGCTCGCCGACCCCGACCTCGGGTACCTCGCGAGCCAGCTGTGCCGCGAGCGCCACCTGGTCACCGAAGTCGAGGACCTCCCGCTCCCGTTTGCGACTCTGGTACGCCTGCACCAAAGGCAGCAGGCGGCGCCGGGCCTGCATTCGTTGGCCGATGGCCTTCACATCGGCTTTCGGCTTGCCCGGCACCTCGTCGCCGAAGTTCTTCGGCAGCTCGCCGATCCGCTCCAACACGTCCTCGGCCACCTGGTCGATCTGATTCGGGTCGAGCAGATGCTCGGCACACTCACCGGCCAAGCTGAGGACCGCATCAACGACCGTGGCGCGAGCTGCCTCGACGCCGGTCATGTCGCCGTCCCAGCGCTCCACCAGCTCGTCGACGAGTTGCCAGCCGCCCGCTTCACCGAGCAGCCGGGCCGCCGGCTCGATCCCGAGCCGGAGAGCGTGATCACCAAGCACGGACGCCGCGTACGAGTGATAGGTCGAGACCGCGACCGGGCGCGGCTCGGAGATCAACCCGCGCCGGTACAACCCCCGCAGCCGGGCCCGAATCCGTTCCGCCAGCTCGCCGGCGGCCTTTCGGGTGAACGTCAGGCCGAGGACCTGATCCGGCTCGACGAAGCCGTTGGCCACCAGCCAGACCACCCGGGCGGCCATCGTCTCGGTCTTGCCGGAGCCGGCGCCCGCGATCACCAGCATCGGCTCCAGCGGCGCCTCGATCACCGCGACCTGCTCCGGTGTCGGCAGCGGCCGCCGCAGCGCCCGAGCGATCCCCTCCGCCGTGACCGGCCGAGGCCGAGGCGGCGGCACCACCCCCCGCTCGCGCGCCGGCGAAACCTCCGGCAGCTCAATGTCAAACCCGAGCTGCCCGTCCCCCGGCGACTGTCGCCGCGGACTCATCGCCCCACCAAGCGGACTATTGAGCGAGTGCAGTCGCGCGCCCCAGTCCGGACTGAGCCAAACCCAAGCTGCCCGCCCCCAGGTGACTGTCTCCGCGAACTCATCGCCCCACCAGGCGGACTAGTGAGCGAGTGGAGTCGCGCGCCCCGGTCTGGACTGAGGAGACGCAGCCCCATCGAAGATGCAAGGAGGCGCGCCAGCGCCGACGCGGGAGGAGGCGCGCTAGCGCCGACGGCACGGTCGACGAGGGAAGACCGGGGCATCTGCGCGACTCCACTCGCGAACAAATTCAATCTAGACACTTCGGCCCTCGGTTTGCAGGGGACAGGAGCGGCGCAGCGCACACATCCGGCACATGCCGTTGGTCTTGGCTTGAAAGTCCTCGCCGGCCATGCCATCTGCCGCCGATGCCAGGAGCGATCGAGCCCACTGCGGGTCTTCGTCCGCAGACAGCGCCGGCTGCTGTTGGATCGACAACCTGGTCGTGTCGTTCTTCCCGAGCTGGGCCAGCACCGCACCACCGGACTCGGTTCGACCGCCGGTGACCGCAGCGAAACCACCCTCCTCGACCGCCACTTGGTACACCCCGAGCTGGGCATGCCGTTGGACTTCCGCCTTGGCCGGGGCCGACTTGCCGGTCTTCAGGTCGACGACGATCACCCGGCCCTCGGCGTCCTGCTCCAGGCGGTCCACCGTGCCGCGGATCTCGGCGCGCCCGACCTGGACTCGGACCGATTCCTCGGTCGCCACCAGTCGGCGACCGGCGGCTCGGGCCGCTGCCGCGTACTGCGCGAGCCGGGCCACCATCTTCCGGGCTCGAGCTCGCTCGGCGTCCGCCACCCAGCCGCTGCCCAGCCCGAGCCGATCGAAGCGTTCCTCGAGGAGCTTGGCCAGCCGGGTCTCGTCACCGTCTGGTTCTTGTTCGGCGAGTTCGTGGATCAGCACTCCCAGCCCTTGCGCGGCCGAGGACGGCGGCCGCCCACCGGACTGCTCCAACAACCAACGCAGGGCGCACCGATCGTAGGACTCAACCTGGGACGGCGAGACCCGGACCAACGCGCTCGGCTCGCGCAGCGGGCCGGACACGGAGATCGGCGCCAGGCCGTACCACTCTTCCGGATTGGCGCCCGGCACCCCGGCTGCCGCCAGCCGGGCCAGCTGCCGGGCGGCTGCGGCTCGCCGCTCCGGACTCGCTGCCGGATCAACGGTCGCCGCCCGCAGTTCGGCCACCAGGGCCGGGAGCGTCATCGTCCGGGGCACCTCCGCGAGCGGGCGGAGCTCGTCGTCTGCTCGGTCAGCACCGGGATCAGCGTCGCCGTCGGCCCTGGCATCAGCGCTGCCATCGAACAAATCAACGAGATCGAGGAAGGTCGACGGCATCAAGTCGTCCGAGCGCACCGCGGTCACCAGCAGGTGGTGTCGGGCCCGGCTGACGGCGACGTGGAAGTAGCGCAGCTCGTCGTCCAGCACCGCCCGGCGTTGAGCCAGATACCCTTCGGCGCCGGTGGACCCGCGCCCGTCCAGGACTTCTGCCATTTGCTGGCCCCCGAGCAGCGAACCGCGCAACCGCAGATCCGGCCACATCCCTTCCTGGACGCCGCAAACCGCGACCACGTCCCATTCCAGGCCGGCCGCCCCCTGCGCGGTGAGCAGCGCGACGGCGTCGTCGGTGGGGGCCCGCTCGGCCAAGGTGTCCGCAGGTACGTCCTGGCCCTCCAGGTAGTCCAGGAAACTGGTCGCATCTGCGCCAGGAAAGCGATCGGTGAACCGCGCGGCGGCCTCGAAGAGCGCCATCACGGCGTCCAGGTCACGGTCGGCCCGGGCCCCGGAAACACCACCGGCCAACGCAGTTCGACGCCAGGAATGGCCCAACCCGGTCGTCGACCAGAGCGCCCAGAGAACGGCTTCCGGGGTAGCTGAGGGCTGCGCCGCGGCCTCCCGCCCGGCGGCGAGGACGACCGCCACCCGGCGAGCGGATTGCGACGTCCGCGAGTCGAGGCTGGCCAGCCGTTCCGGCCCGGCGAGAGCCTCGACGATCAGCGCATCGCTGGCCCGGCCGCCACCACCGGCCAACTCCTCCACCCGCAGGGCCTGCCGCAGCCGGCGAAGGTCGATCGCGTCGGCGCCACCGATCGAACCGGTCAGCAGTTCAACCGCCACCTCGGCGGTGAGTTCGGCCGGGCGCAAGCAGCACCGCAACGCCAGTCTCAGCGGGACGACGGCCAACTCGTCACGGACCGGTACTTCGGACGGCGGGACCGCTACCGGGACCCCGGCCGCACCCAGCGCCCGGCGAATCGCGGAGGTGGCCTTGGTGGACCGGACGACGACGACCATCCGCCGCCAGGGCACGGACCCTTCCAAGTGATGACGCCGCAAGTACTGGGCAACATACGCAGCTTCGCGAGCCGGCGACCCGAGCACCCGAACGGCAACCGTCTCGGCCGGCTCAGCCGGCTCGGCCGTCGCAACCGTCTCGGCCGCAGTGGCTGGCGACGTCGTCGCGGCGGATGACCCATTGCCCGGGTCATCTGTCGAGACCACGTCCGCCGCCGACTGCTCGGCGGCGAAGGCAACAGCGGCCCGGTGGCCGACCGCGCCGGAGATGCCGATCCGGGAGGCCACCCCGGCCGCAACCGAGCGCAACAGCGGACCGTGCCGATACACCGTGCGCAGAATCAGCACCGGCGCCGGGCGGCCGGCCGCGGTGGTGAACCGGTCGGCGGCCTCGGCGAGCGCCCGCGGTCGGGCCCCCCGGAAGGTCTGCGTGGCGGCGTCCGGATCACCGGCCAGCACGATGTCGCGACCACCGTCGGCCAGCGCCAGGAGCAGGCGCTCGGCCGCGACGGTGAGTTCGTGGGCATCGTCGACGACGATCAGCGCGCGCTGCCGGCGCTCGTCGGCCAGCAGTTCGGGATCGCCGAGCAGCACCTCGGTGGCGGCATCGACGATGCCGGCCGGGTCGTAGGCGCCCGGTGTGGAAAGCGCCGTCACATCTAGGTATTCGGCCATCACCTGGGCTGCCGCGAACCATTCCGGTCGGTTCTGCGATCGGGACAGCCGGGCCAGATCGGCCGGCGTCAGGCCGCGCTCGACGGCGCGCATCAACAGTTCACGGAGCTCGTCGCGGAAGCCGCGCAACTCGCGGATCTGCTCGTTGGTGGACGCCGGCCATTCCGGGACACTGCCGAACCCCTCGGCATGGCCTTCGAGCAGTTCGGCCAGCACTCGGTCTTGCTCCGGACCGGAGATCAGCCTCGGTGGCGGATCTTCGTCGATGACCCGGACTCGGCGCAGCACGCCGAACGCGTACGAGTGCGGAGTGCGGGCCATCGGCTCCTGGATGGTTCCGCCGATTCGAGCCGAGAGGCGATCGCGTAACCGGGCAGCCGCAACCCGGGTGGGGGCGAGCGCGAGTACAGACCCCGGTGACAACCCGTCTCGCTCGATCCGAGCCGCCACCGTCTCGATCAACGCCACCGTCTTGCCTGAACCGGGTGCACCGAAGACGATCACCGGCCCGCTGCCTCGGCGCCGCCCGATCAGCGCGGCCTGTGCCGGGTCCGGTGACAGCGCAGGAAACGGCTCCGGCCGGGGCCGGACGAGTTTGATCGCCACCCCTGCCGGGTTCCGGTTCTGCTGCGCTGCGGTCACGGTTGCTCATCTCACCACAGCCCACCGACACTCCGCTTCCCGTCTTTCACAGTGGAATCAGCGCAATCGACGCTTAGCGCGACCGGGAATCGAACCGTCGAGCGGGCCACCCCCTGCCACCGCCCCCGTATCCCAAACGGGATACAGTTGCGTCGTGACGAAGCAGATGGCGTTCCGCCTTACCGATGCGGAGGTGGCGGTTCTCGACGACCTGATTGCTGCCGGCCTGGCCACCGATCGCACTTCGGCCTTGCGTCGAGCCCTCGCCGCAGAACGTCGGCGCCTGGACGCGCGACACGACGCCGAGATCTACGCGAGTACCGCCGGCGACAACGATCTGCTCGCGGCGGCCCGCTGGGCGAGCGACCAGGAACTCGATCTTGACTGAGCTGCGACCAATTTACCTGGCCAACCTGGACAAGATCCGGCCGGTTCTGATGCTCACCCGGCAAGAAGTCATCCCCCATCTGAAACACGTCACCGTGGCCCTGATCACCAGCCGAATCCGGGGCTTGAAGGTGGAGGTGGAGATCGGTCGACCCAACGGTCTCGATCACGACTGCGTCGTCAACTGCGACAACGTCACGACGATCGACAAGGATCTGCTGCTGCGGCCGATCGGCGCGCTGCTGCTGGCCCAGGAACCGGTGCTGGCCCGGGCCCTGGGGACGGCTTTCGACGTGGCAATCTGAGTCAGGCCAGGTCCCAGCGAGCCTTGCGCAAGTCGACCCGCTCGCCGTCCGGACGTAACGGAGTGTCCTCCTTCGCGTAGTGCGCCAGTGCCCGCGACTCGTGCCCGAGGGCCGGCCTGCCGTCCGCGCGCAGCACTCGCCACCAGGGCACGGACGCTCCCCAGCGCGACATCACCTGCCCGACCTGGCGCGGCCCACCGCGACCGATCTCGCGGGCGACGTCACCATAGGTCAACACCATCCCCGCCGGGATCGCCGCAACCAGTTCCAGCACGTCACCGACATAGGAGTCGGAATCCGAGCTGGTTCCGTCGTCGTCCGCAGAGCTCACCACCGAGCATCCCTCCCGTTTACGGATCGCAGCCAGATCGTGGTCGATCGGACGGCGCTGGACCACCGGATCGACCACGATTCGCGAAACCAGCCTTTTGTCGTCCTGGCCATCGGCTGTCCGCCCGACCACCCGTCGGTAGCCAGCTTCGCACTGATTCGAGACCCCAAGATTGGGGAATATGCTGCGATCCGAGCGGAGGCATGCCGCTGGCCTAACGGACGAAACCCCGGGCGGACACCCCCTGCGACATGGTCTTCTCCTCACCGACCTTTCTCTTTCTGTTCCTGCCGCTGACGCTGCTGGGCTACCTCGTCGTGCCTGCGAGCTGGCGGAACGGCTGCCTGCTACTGGCCAGCGTGTTGTTCTACGTGTGGGGTTCCGGCGGCCAGGTGCTGGTGCTGCTCTACGTCAGCGCGTTGAGCTTCACCGGAGCCCTGTTCGGCCGCCGAGCGGGCCGACGGGCGGCTGCAGCCGAAGCGGCCGGCGAGACCCCGCAGGCCCCCAGGCTCGCGGTCGCGGTGCTCATCCTGATGCTGCTGATCCCGATCGCGCTGTACAAGTACGCGCCGCCGGTCACCGACCTGCTTCGTTCCACCGGTTGGCCGGGCGCACCCACGGTGAATTTCGCCCTGCCGTTGGGCATCTCGTTCTTCACCTTTCATGCCATCTCGTACGTGGTGGACGTCGGCCGCGGCGGACTCCCGCCGGAGCGTTCACTTCGCGACTACCTGCTCTACCTGTTCCTCTTTCCGCATCAGATCGCCGGCCCGATTGTCCGCTATTCGGAAATCGTCAACGAACTGAAAGACCGGCGCGATGTCACGCTCGGAAATGCCGCTTACGGTATGACCCGATTCGCCTGGGGGCTGGCGAAAAAGGCATATATCGCGGACTCAGCCGGTGTGGTGGCGGACGCTGCATTCTCGGCCCCGAATGCGACGATGAATTCGGCGACCGCCTGGGTCGGGGCATTGGCCTACGCGGTGCAGATCTATTTCGACTTCAGCGGCTATTCGGACATGGCAATCGGGCTGGCAGCGATGTTCGGTTTCCGTTTTCCGGAGAACTTCCGGGCTCCATACCGGTCGCTGGGCCCGGCGGACTTTTGGCGGCGGTGGCACATGACCCTGTCGCGGTGGTTCCGGGATTACGTCTACATCCCGCTGGGCGGCAATCGGCACGGCCTCCGCCGGGAGTACGCGGCGTTGCTGATCACCTTTCTCCTCACGTCACTCTGGCACGGCGCGACCTGGCCATTTCTGGTGTGGGGCGGGCTGCACAGCCTCTCGCTGGTGATCGAGCGGGTAACCGGTTTGCGGGACAGCAGATCGCGACCCGCCGTCCGGCGTGCGGTGATGTTCGTCTTCATCGTGGTCAGCTGGGTGCCATTCCGGTCACCAACGCTCGGCCATGCGGTGGATATCTGGCAAGCAATGGTCATGGGCGGTCCAGGAGCGCCATCCCCCGAAGTATTGATCACCCTCACACCGTGGACCTTGACCGCTATCGGAATCGGGTTGCTGGTATTCATCGGCCCACGCGATGTGACCGGTTTTCAGCTGGTGCACGGCGGGCATGCCGGGCGAACTGGATTCCGCTACCCGCTTGCGGTGATCACCGCGCCGTTGTTACTCACGGTCGCGGTGATCTCGGTGCTCTGGCTGGATTTCAGCCCCTTCCTGTACTTCCAGTTCTGATCGTTCGAGTTCTGTCATGCTGTCCCCCGTGGGCCGAACGATCATCTTGCCGGACAACGACGGGCCGGGCAGCGAGCCAGGCTCGATCAAAGTCGACAAGCGCAGGTTTGACGGCATGGAAGCCGACAGCCCGGTCGTCGACTACCCCGACACCCTGGAAGTCATCCGCCGGCCGTCACCAGCCGACCCGTACGACGTCCCTGGCCAGATCTATCGCTCCGCTCCGGACGAGTTGGCGGACCTGCTCCAGCAGTTCCGCGACGAGCGCCACCGCAGGCGCAGTGTGAGGGCCGCCAAGCTCCTCGTTGCGGTGCTTGCGCTGGCTCTGCTCGCGGTCTGGTTGTTGCACCCGCCCAAGTCCGGCGACACGGAGAACCACGCTGCGGCCGCGTTCCCCACCCTGACCCCGAGCGGCATCGTGGACGGCTCGAGCTACCGGCAGACCGACGCCGCGTTGCGAGACCGGCTGGCGCTACGGCAGTACGTGGTCAAGACGATCGGCGAGACCGCCCGGGACAAACTCGGAACCAGTCTCAATCCCGAGGTGGTGATGGGCTCGACCGGCGTCCCGTTCATCTCCGAGGATTTCATCTTCCCGTGCGAGCATGACTTCGAGTCCGCCACGGTGGACGCCGGGCTGCGCGAACTGCGCGCCTTCGGCCGGACCACCGGCAAGTCGATCACTGTGGCGGTGGCGCCGGACAAGTCCTCGATCCTCACCGATCAGCTCGGCAAGCGCGGCAGCGCTCTGATGGCCTGCTCCGACCGGGTCCGCGAAGACACCGAAGCGACCTGGGGCAGCCAGTCCGCACCGCCGGTGATGATGGCGTGGAAGCAACTCGCCGCCGAGCAGGCGAAGAACCCGGGCAAGGTGTTCCAGCGCGGCGACAGCCACTGGACCAGCCAGGGCGCCCTGATCTGGTCCCGGGCGCTGATCGCGCAGCTGATCCGGCAGGGCGAGGCACCCGCTGAACTCCGCGGAGCCCCGGTCGCAGTCGAGACCGAGGACCAGCCGGCCGACAACGATCTCTACCGGATGATGGGGATCAGCAGGCCGGAGACTGTCCCGGTCTGGAGCGTCACCAGGGCGAACGTGCGAATCCGCGCCAAATCGCTGCCGTCGCCGTCCGGTCGCGGGGTCGCCGTCTTCCGTTCCTGGTCGGTCACCGAGCCCTTGATCACCGGGCGCACCCTGGTCATCAACGATTCGTTCTTCTCCCGCGCCGAAGGCCAGTTGGCGCCCTACTTCACCAACCTCACGGTGATGCACTGGTCTGACTTCCTGACCAACGTGAAGGCCGGAACCGTGCCGCACTTCGATCGGATCATCATCGAGACGGTGCAGCGAGGCTGGCCCGAACGAGCCGAATGGCTGGAGCAGGGACAACCGGTGAACGCGGCGCTGGCCAAGGAGTTGCGCCGATCGAGCCGCGTTTCCGCGCTGAACGCTCCCCAGCCGGCCCCCTCCTCCTAGGACCCTGCTGGCTAATCCGCTCGGCTTCCCAAACTTCTACCGTGATCATGCAAGGTTGCCCGTCTATCTGCCGTGATCATGCAAGGTTGCCCACCTCAAAGCGGGTATCCGTGCATGATCACGGCAGAAGTTTGGGCGGGGCCGAATAAAAGCCAGGAGGGTCCACTCCTCCTAGGTCGCGGAACACCCGCAAATCAGGTCACGATCATGCACGAAGTGACGCTTCAGCCGATGTCACCTTGCGCATGATCACCGGGCGGAGGGCCAGCGCGCACAGCAGGACGGCGACCAGGCCGGCACCGCCACCCCAGGTGGCAATCAGGAACAACGCCCGGCGCAGGCCCTCATCGCGCAGCACGGCCGCGATCAACCCGGCGCTCGCGCCACCGAGCGTGGCCAGCACCACACCGGCCCGGACGACGAGCGCGGTCCGAGGCGGCAAGCCCGGCCTCGGCGGCGGATCAGTGACCGGCGCCGAGCGCCACCAGCGGAGCACCGCCCATCCGAGCACCAGCGCCCCGAACACGCCACTGCCGTACTGCGCCCAGCGATAGCCGGCCAGCGGCCCGTGCAGATCGGCCAGCCAGGGCAGGTGGCGGTACCCGAAGCGGCCGAGGTGGGTGAACTCGTCCCAGAGCACGTGGGTTGTGGCCCCGACGACAAGCGAGACGACGAGCACGAGCCCGCGGCGCAGATCACCCGGTTGCCACCGCCAAGACCGGGACGCCTGTGCCTCGGGCAACCGGCGTCGCAGGCCGGTCGGCGCAACCGCTACCGCCAGCGGCTCGACCAGCAAGTGCCAAACCGCAAAGCTGAGCAGGCCCATCAGCAAGTCGATGCCGACTATTCCGGTGGCCGAGTGAGTCGGATGAGAATGCACCGGAATCGGTAAATAATAGGGCAAGTCGGGCGCCATACTGCCGATCACCAACGCGGACGGCAGCAGCCCCAGGCGGAACAGCGGCAGGACGGCAGCCGGGTGGCTTCCGGTGAACGGCATTAACGAGCTCCGATCGTGACATTTCCGAATCGCGAAGATCCAGCTTTGCCCCCATGATCAGGATGCCCGGCACCACCGGGTGCAGGAACGTCCCCAGCCCCCCGGGGACGGGGACCCCCTCAGGAGGAAATTATGCTCGCTATCGCCGCCGCCGTGATCTTCGGTATCCAGTTGCTGCTCGACTTTGCAGATGTCAACCCGAGCGACCCGTTCAACTGGGAGACCTTGGTCGTCGCCGGACTCTTCTGCCTGGCGCTGCACATGGCCGGTGTGGGCACCGGCGTGAGTTACCGGCGCGGTCGCCGCTAAGCGACGCCGACCAAAGCGCTCCTGTGCGCGGATGGTCGAGGGATAGCCCCTAATACCGTGGCTGGCCTGGGTCGACTTGATCGATCCAGGCCAACACACCACCCTCCAGATGGACGGCGTCAGCGAAACCCGCCGCCCGAGCCAGTTGCAGCGCCTGCGCCGACCGGCCACCGCTCTTGCAGTGCAGCACCAGTTGTCCGCCGTCGGTCGCCGCGGTGAGTTCGGCGGATGCCCGCCCGTCTCGCAACCGGTCGAGCGGAATCAACACCGCTCCCGGAATCCGGACGATCTCCCACTCCCCCGGTTCCCGAACGTCCACGAGCACGAACTTGTCTTCGCCGCGCTCCCGTCGGCGTAACCGCAGCGCCAGCTCCGCCGCCGTGATCGTGTCCGAGGTCGCGCCGTCCTCAAGCGTGACGCCGTCCTCAATCACGACTGGGACCGCCGGTACCGAGCAGAACGCGTCGTAGTCGGCCAGCAACTCCCGCACCGGTTGGCGGTCGGCCGCCGGGCGAACCCGGATCGTCCGCCAGCTCATCGCCAAGGCATCGAAGATCGTCAGCCGACCGAGGAGCGGTTCGCCAATCCCGCAGATCAGCTTCACCGCCTCGGTGGCCATCACGGACCCGATCGCCGCGCAGACCACCCCGAGCACCCCGCCCTCGGCACAGGAGGGCACGGAGCCCGGCGGTGGCGGGGTCGGATGCAGGTCTCGGTAGGTCATCGGTTCGGGGACGACGCCGGCCGCGTCCGGCAACGGTGCCGACCAGAACAGCGACACCTGACCGTCGAACCGCAGCACCGACCCCCAGACCAGCGGCAGACCGAGGATCGCGCAGGCGTCGTCCACCAGGTAACGAGTCGCGAAGTTGTCCGTCCCGTCGAGCACCAACTGGTATCCGCCGAGTACCTCCAGCACGTTCGAGCGGTCCAGCCGAACCCGATGCCGGACGACGCGGACATGTGGGTTGAGCTCGGCGATCGCCTGCTCGGCACTGTCCACCTTCGGCCGGCCCAGATCGCTCTGGCCGTGGATCACCTGGCGCTGCAGGTTGGACTCCTCGACCACGTCGTCGTCCACGATCCCGATCGTGCCCACACCGGCGGCGGCCAGGTACATCAGGACCGGGCTGCCGAGCCCGCCCGCGCCGATCACCAGCACCGCGGCGTTCTTCAGTCGTCGCTGGCCGACCCCGGAGACCTCCGGGAGCAGCAAATGCCTTGAATATCGGCGGATTTCCTCGACGCTGAGCTCGGCCGCCGGGTCAACCAAGGCGATCATGCCGGGCTTCCGATCACGCTCACGGATGCGGCCAGGGGTTCGGCTTGCACCCTTTCAGGCCCTTCGTCTGCTGCATCATCACCGGAGCTATTCTGCCCTTGCCGGCGCAGTACTCGTGTCCGTGCCCGAGCGCATGGCCGACCTCGTGGTTGATCACGTAGTGCCGATAACCATCGTGGTTGCCCTTGTACTCGGGAATCGCCTTCGTCCAGCGGTACGTGGTCAGCACGGCTGCGTCGCCGTTGCGGCAGGACAGCTTGCCAAAAGTCTGCAGCGGCTGACAGATCGCCGCGGAGGTCTTCGGGCTGGCCAGCACCACCCGGAAGTCGGCCTTGCCGTCGGTCCGGGCGAACCGGCGGCGGCCGTTCTCGGTCCAGCTGCGCTTGTCGTTGAGGGTGGCCATCACGAACCGGGCGAAGGCGGCTCGGTCGATGTCCAGCCCGACCTCAACCTCGATCCTGACCCGATAGATCCGGCCCTTGCCCGGGGCTGCGCGGTTCCCGGGAACGATCCGCAATTTGCCGCTGCCGCTCCAGGCGACCTTTTCGGAGCGCAGCCCGGCCAGCCGATCCAGGGCAGGCAGCGCGTTCTTCCCCGGGGCGGGGGAGGCGCTGGTCGAGGGCCCCGGCGCGGTCGGGCTGCTCGAGGCAGAAATGCTCGGGGCTGCGGTCACGGACTCGCCGGGGAGCGGCCGGGCCGGAGCAGAGTGAGTGATCGCCGCAGCGGACGGCACACCGGAATCGGAACAGCCGGAGATCAACAGGCCGACCATCAGGACGGCGGCTACGACCGCGCTCGGCAGGGTGCGCAGTTCGATCTTTTTGATCATCGGTGGCACCTCTCCTCCGTGGCGGTCCCAGCCGAACCGTACAGCGTTCGGAATCCATCGGCATTTATGTGATCGAACAGATTGATCTTGTTAGTTACTCGCTCGTACCAGGACCGAGGTACCGTTAGGGAGGTGGCGAAGGTCGCTTAGGGGGCAGGTAGGTCCGACAGAAATGGGCGTTCGAGTTATCTTGGTAACGCGTCGTAGCCCTACACTCACTTAAAGCATTCGAAATCCGCAGGGTCGCAATGCTGCTCCAGTAAGCTCCAATCACAGCACTGATGGGAGGCACGCGATCATGTCGACACCAGAGGTGCGGCCACGCGGGACTCGGCTACCCCGGACGGCCCGCCGCAGTCAGCTGCTCGGCGCCGCACGGGAAGTCTTCGTAGCGCAGGGTTACCATGCGGCGGCCATGGATGAGATCGCCGAGCGAGCCGGCGTCAGCAAGCCAGTGCTGTACCAGCACTTTCCCGGCAAACACGAGCTTTACGTTGCGCTGATCGATCAGCATGCGGCCGAGGTGGTGGAAGCGGTCCGCGCCGGGCTCAGTTCGACCACGAACAACAAGCTGCGCGGCGTCGGTGCGATCAATGCCTTCTTCGACTTCATCGACCGCGAGAACGAATCGTTCCGACTGATCTTCGAGTCAGACCTGACGAACGATCCCGACGTCCGCAACCGCGTGAACTCGGTCCATCAGCAGTGTGGCGAAATGATCGCCGAACTGATTCACGAGGAGACTGGCCTACCCGCCGACGAGTGTGAACTGCTCGGCATGGGCCTGAGCGGGATGGCGCACGTGGCCGCCCGCTTCTGGCTGCAGAAGGGCCGCCAGATGCCGCGCGAGGAAGCCGTCCGCCTGGTCGCGCAACTGGTCTGGCGCGGCGTCGCCGGGTTCCCCCGGATCCATGAGGAGAACGACGAAGAATCGGTGGACGCCGATCCAATCCCTTTCTCCCGGCACCCCGGTTTGTCCGCGAACAACGTCACAGATCTCACCGACGCCACCGAACGGACGTCCGTGCGGGTCGAGGCCGGATCCGCGGAGAATTGACGGTCCGGGAGCACGCGGGTGGGCGCGGCGAGCCTCGCCCCCTGATGACCCATGGCAACCCGTAGTGGGTTAGCCTGCGAATGACCGGCGCTTCGCGATGAGGCGCGGGCAGCGACAGAGAGGGACCGCTGGCGTGGAGGTCAAGATCGGCATCCGAGACGTGGCGCGAGAAGTCGTACTGGAGTCCACCCAGTCGCCGGACAGCGTCGCGGCCGCCGTCGAGAAGGCGGTCAGTTCCGGCGACCTGCTGAAGCTCGTCGACGAGAAAGGCCGCCTGGTCGTCGTCCCAGGCGCGCTGATCGGCTTCGTTGAGATCGGCGCCGAAGAATCACG
>DATINJ010000350.1:0-9236 GCA_035474375.1 Kineosporiaceae bacterium
GACGCCTACGCCCGACTCACCCGCCACCAAGGCAGCGAACGCTCCTTGAGCGAACTACGCGCCGATGCCCTCACCCACCTCATCCTGCACGGCCATCTCCCCGACGGCAGCACCCCAGACAACCCCACCCCCATCAACACCGCCAACGCCACCCTCATCCCCCACGTCGACCCCACTACCGGCGACATCCCACAAGACACCGACCCCGAGACCACCACCAGAACCAACGCTGCAACCACCGCAGACACCGGCACAGCAACCACCACAAGCCCCACGAGCGAAACCGGCACCCCGACCGAACCCGGCACCGCGACCAACCCCGGCACCGCGACCGAACCCGGCACTGCGACCGACCTCGGCACCGCGACGGGAACCGGCACCGCGACCGAACCCGGCGCTGCGACCGACCTCGGCACCGCGACGGGAGCCGGCTTCACGACCGACACCAGAGCGACCGACACCGAGTCGACCGGGACCGAGACGACCGAGACAACGGAGACGACCGAGACCTGTGCCTGCACCTGCGGCGGCACCAGTGGCAAACCCCGCCACAGCAACACCAGGAACAAACCCAGCAGAGAACCCGGTCCCGGATCCGGGCTACGCGCCCACGTCCAGGTCACCGTCAGCCTCAACACCCTCCTGGGCCTAGACGAAGAACCCGCCGAACTACACGGCCACGGACCCATCACCGCACCCACCGCCCGCGACCTCGCCTTCGAACACGGCAGCACCTGGCAACGCCTCGTCACCGACCCCCTCAGCGGCCAACTCCTCGACTACGGCCGCACCACCTACCGCCCACCAGTCGGGCTACGAGACTTCGTCCAAGCCCGAGACCTCACCTGCCGGACCCCCACCTGCACCCGACCCGCCAGCAAATCTCACCTCGACCACGTGATCGCCTGGCCCGCCGGATCCACCAGCCACAACAACCTTCAAGCCAAATGCGACCACGACCACCGCCTCAAACACGAAGGACGCTGGACACACCAACTCTCCACCAACCCAGACCACCCACCCGGCACCATCATCCTGATCAGCCCCACCGGCCACCCCTACCTCAGCCACCCACACGTCTACGACGAACCACAAACCCAAAAGCACCAACCAAAACCAGCCGACGACAAAGATCCGGCAACCCAACCCGACGACGACAACGAGCCACCCTTCTGACCTCACCGAGTGTGACCACTTGACCGGAACGGTCACCGGTGTAACTCCGCTTGGGGCATGCACGGGAGTCTGCCCAGGAGCACCTCGCGCGAGGCAGGACCTGTCGACAACCTCGGTGGAACGGAGTCCTAAATCCGGACCGGGCTATGGTTTCGGGGTTCAGATTGGCCTGCATCTTGGCTGTTGGCGAAATGCCACGACATGCTGACGCGAATCCTGTGCTTCTGCAATGGATCACGAGCGAGGTCTGCTGACAACCTTGGCTTACCGACCTCGGCTACAAAGCTGAGGTTTACCCTTCGGTCTTCCAACCGCGGAATCCCGAGGGAGGGAACTAGCCGAAAGCCGTCAAGTCTGGTGTCAGCCAGACTCCGGTGATCAACAATGCGGTGGAAGGCAACCCACAAGACTCAGCGGGCTGGCACTGGCCTCAGCGCCGGGCTGGCATCGGCCTCAGCGCCGGGCTTGGCACTGGCCTCAGCGCCGGGCTTGGCACTGGCCTCAGCGCCAACGCGATGGTGACCAGGACGGCGGCCAGCAGGACGGCAAGCGAGCAGAGGTAGGCCATCGCCGCGATGCCGCCATACCTGATCTCGGTCAGCGCTCCTTCCAATGCGGCCCCGAGGATCAGCGTGCAGGCTCCCGCCCACCAGGTCGCGGTCTGGGCAGACGGCAGTCGGTCCTGCAGTCGGGCGGCTACGGTTCGGGGGCGGGAACCGCGCGGCAGCATCGTTCGAAGCCGACGGTCGGCCGGCTGATCGGCCCGCATCGCTCGGTGCCAAGCGGTGGCCAGAAACAGGCTGCCAAGGACATCGCTAGGCCGATGCCAACCGACGGTGACGGTCGCAGTGGTGGCGATCGCCGTGCCGGCCACCAGCGGCCCGACCAGTCGACGGCGCCAGTTGTCCGAACTGATCGACAGCACGGCCAACGAGATCGAGGTGACGGTCACGGCGTGACCGCTGGGAAAGGACCCGCCGCTTAACCAACTCCACTCGCCGGTCCACTGATCGTGGCTCGGCAGCACCCATTTGAGTACCTCGGCGGACAGGATCGCTCCGATCACCGCTGCCGTGCTCCGCAACCCGAGTTGCCACCGACCACGAAGGCCGCTGACCAGCACCAATGCGATCAGCGCCAGAGTCAGCGTGACGACCGAGATCGCTTCCAGCACGAGCAGATCGGCGGCGCGAACAGACCAGCCGGTGCCGTGTCGACCGTAGAGCGACAGGGAGTCCAGCGTTCGACCCCACGGCGTCAGCACGGCCAGCAGATAGGTCAAGGCCAGACCACCGATCGGAACGGCTGCGGCCCGCGCACTCTCTCTCAGATGTTCAACCACTGCCACATCATCACGGGCCGACCTGAGAGAAGCCTGGGCCTCAACTCCACAGCGTGACGTGCACGTACGGCCGGAAGTGGCCGACGTTGACCCCAGAGCCCCGCAGCATCGCCTGAATCGCCCGGGGCATGGCGACAAATCTGATCAGCTCGGAGGCCGCCGGCAGTACGCCGTTTCCGGCCAGCGTGATCGTGTTCCAGACGGCGTCCGCAGCCAGTCCGTGATCGGGCACGCGGACCAGTCGACCGCCGGTCAGCTCTCCGGCCACGGTGTAGGCCACCGCCAGCGCCACCCCCTTGCCTCGCTTGGCCTCCTCGAGCGCAGCGGCGTTGCTCTGGAAAATCTTCTGCTGGCCATCCGGTACCGCGAAGTGCGCAAGCGCGCGGGCCATCACACTGTCGTCACCGACCGCAGCCGGGCCCAACAGCCAGGTCTGCTCAGTTAACCAACTGGGCTCGGCCATGGTGGCCAGGCCTGGATGATCCGGCGCAGCGACGATCACCAGCTGAAAGTTCAAGAAGGGAGTCGCGACCAGAGCGGTTCCCAAGTTCACGGGGTTGGGCCCGATCGCGATGTCCACCGCTCGGCTGTCCAGCAACGACTGAAACTGATCGGCTTGACAGACGATCATCTCGACGTCCAGATCGTCGGCTCGCCTGGTGAAGAGCTGGATCAACCCGGGCGCGGCATGTTCGGCGAACAAGCTGGACGACGCGATGCGAAGCAGCCGGCGGCCACGGCCTGCCTGGCTCACCTCGCGGATCGTCCGGTCCTGCAGGCCGAGCATCTCGATCGCCCGTCGGGCCAACCGCAGCCCACCGGGTGTGAACGCGAGCCCGGCTGAGGTACGAGTAAAGAGCTTGTCCCCGAGTTCCTTGCGCAACGTGCCGATGTGCAGCGAGACCGCCGCCTCCGTGACGTTGAGCTCGGCAGCTGCCTCCTTGACCGACCCGAGCCGGACCACGGCCGAAAAGGCCTTGAGCTGCGTCGGCGTCACGCCTGAAGCTTAGAGCGTCCCTCTAGTTTTCTACGCACCACGATGCGTCACCTGAGGTAGACCGCACCCACTCCGTAGCGGGCGGCGGAGTCACCCGGGTTGGAGATCCGGCATCGGGCAAGCGACAGGCAGCCGCAGCCAATGCACGAGTCCAGCCCGTCACGCAATGCTTCCAACGCCTGGATCTGCTCATTCAGCCGCTGCCGCCAACTGCGGGAGATCGCTGTCCAGTCTGCCTTGGTCGGCGTGCGGGACGATGGCAGCCGAGCGAGCGCCTCCCGCACCTCCTCCAGCGACAGCCCGACGTTGCGCGCAGCGCGAATGAAGGCCAGCCTGCGCAACACTCCGCGTTCGTATCGACGCTGGCCGCCCGTCGTCCGGGTCGCACTGATCAACTTTTCTCGTTCGTAGTACCGCAGTGCCGAGGCCGCCATCCCGCTGCGCCGCGTCACCTCGCCCATGGTCAGTAATTCGCTGGTCACCACCACAGAATAGACAGCATGAAGTTGACTTCAACTTCATTACCTTGACATGAAGTCGACTTTAACTTCGACAATGGCACCGAAGGGATCCTTCAAACCGTATGCAAAACACGTAATCTGGAGGAACAAATGCCTGTCGCCCTGATCACCGGTGGCTCGGCCGGGCTCGGTCTGGCACTAGCCACCGCACTGGCCGAACGGGGCTGGAGCCTGATCATCGATGCCCGGGGAACCCCAGAGCTGCGCTCCGCGGCCGCCACGCTCGGGCCCGAGACAATCGCGCTCATCGGTGACGTCGCGGACCCGGCTCACCGTCGAGAACTCGCCGAGACCGCAGCGGGTTTCGGCGCGCTCGATCTCCTGGTCAACAACGCCAGCTCGCTCGGCCCGAGCCCGCTACCTGCCCTGGCTAACTACCCACTCGCCGACCTAACGGCCATCCATCAGGTAAACGTGGTGGCCCCACTCGGGCTGATCCAGCTCACGCTTCCGCTCCTGCGCGCGGCCGACGGAACGATCATGAACATCAGCTCGGATGCGGCTGTGGAACCGTACCCCGGCTGGGGCGGCTACGGCTCCACCAAAGCCGCCCTCGACCAGATCACCGCGGTGCTGGCTGCGGAACTCGGGCCGGCTCATCCCGGCCTGCGGGTCTACGGTTTCGACCCCGGCGATCTGCGCACCGCGATGCATCAGCGCGCCTTCCCCGGCGAGGACATCTCCGACCGACCGGAACCAGCCACCGTCGTCCCCGCCCTGCTTCGACTGCTCGACGACCGGCCACCGAACGGCCGATACCGAGCCGCCGATCTGCTGGCACACAGTCAGTCCGCGTCGTGACCGCAGCATCATCGAATTCCGGCCGATCACACAGCGAATCGCGGAATTCCAGAATAGGTCAGCCGAATCGACACCGAGTCCGACCGACCACTCAGTTCGCCCTACCGGCCAACCGGGCAGCGTCCGAGCCACCGGAGGCCCGTGGCCTCTCCCGGGACGGCGTTCGACTGCTCGCGGCGGTCAGCGGCCGGATCGAGCACACTCGATTCACCGAACTCGGCCGGTTCCTGAACCCCGGCGACCTCCTGGTGGTGAACACGTCGGCAACCCGAGCAGCCGCCGTGGACGGCGAACATGCCGACCACGGGCCAGTCGTCGTGCATTTCTCCACTCTGCTGGACGACGGCAGTTGGGTGGTCGAAGTCCGGACCGCCCCGACCGCGGACAAGCCGATTCGCACCCTCGAACCACAGGACCGGATCGACTTGCCGGGCGGGATTCGGCTGCTCCTGCGCGCGCCGGAGCCTGCCGACCAAGGTCCGGCCGGGCCACGGTTGTGGCGCACCCAATCGCTCGATCCGGGCGCGCTCAGTCGGATGCAAGCCCGGTACGGGCGCCCGATCCGGTACGGCTATCTGGCCGGCGAGTGGCCGATCACCGCGTACCAGACGGTTTTCGCCGAGCCATCAGGATCTGGCGATGGCCACCCGGCCAGCACCGGAAATGCGGCTGGCACCGGGAATCCGGTCGGCACGGGCAACGCAGTCGGTCCGGGCAACGCGGTCGGTACCGCAAGCGCGGAGATGCCCAGCGCTGGGCGTCCGTTCTCGACCGAATTGGTGACCCGCTTGGCGAGCCGAGGTGTGCTCTTCGCACCGATCGCTCTGCACGCGGGGGTTTCGTCGCAGGAGAGCGGGGAACCTCCGGCCGCCGAACGATTCCGGGTTCCGGCCGGGACGGCGTCCTTGGTCGGCTGGACCAGGCAGACCGGAGGGCGGGTGATAGCGGTGGGCACCACGGTGACTCGGGCTCTGGAGTCGGCCACCGGTCCGGACGGCGCGATCCACGCGGCCGACGGCTGGACGGATCTGGTCCTCGGGCCGAACCGCCCGGCCCGGGTCATTGACGGCCTGATCACCGGACTGCACGATCCTGACGCCTCACATCTGCTGCTCCTGGAGGCCGTCGTCGGCGCAGACCTGGTGCAAGCGGTCTACGACGCAGCCCTTGATCAGAACTACCTCTGGCACGAGTTCGGCGACACCTGCCTATTGATCCGTTAGCTCGGCTGAGATCCGCGCCTGCGGCTCGATGATCTCTGCGCGCGCCGGAGTGATCGCCAGCTGCGCCCCCTACTGTGCCCTATAGCGACCCAAATGCGGGCACACCTGGCGATCTTGCCCGACGGCCCCACGACTGGGAGGCCTCCCAACAAATCCGACATACCCATTGACGCATCAGAACCTCGTGTCCTACGTTCATCGAAGCGCTTCGACGAAGCGTTTCGACGAACGCTGGACCGATGGACGGGCACCTCCGGGCCATCGGGTAATACCGATGACGAGGCCGGAAGGAGATGCGCGATGGCCACGATGAACGACGTCGCCAAGCTGGCCAAGGTCTCGGTGAGCACCGTCTCGTATGTCCTCACCGGCACCCGGCCGATTTCCCAGGCCACCCGGGACAAGGTCATCGCGGCGATGGTGAAGCTGGACTACCAGCCGAACGCGATGGCCCGAGGCCTGGCCAGCCGGCGTAGCACCCTGCTCGGCCTGCTCCTGCCGATGAACGAGCGCGACATCGGCGCCACCGAGAGCGCCTTCGTCACCGGTGCTGCGGCAGCCGCCAGCGAGGCCGGTTACCACCTGATGCTGCATCCGGTCGCGGCGAACGATTTGGAAGCGCTTCGACAGCTGGCCAGCCGGCGGCTGCTCGAAGGCACTCTCCTGATGGAAGTACGGCTCGAGGATGAGCGCGTCAAAGTCTTGCGTGAACTCGACGTCCCACTGGTGCTTATCGGGCGCACCCAAGACCCGACCGGAATACCTTATGTAGACATCGATTTCGATCAGACCGTGCGGGAAGCCGTACGATACCTGGTCGGCCTCGGGCACCGGCGGATCGTTTATGTCAACCATTCCCCCGGCTCGATCGATGCCGGCTACGGTCCGGCGCGACGCACCCAGGACGCCTACCTGACCGCAATGCACAACAACGGCCTGACCCCGCTGATGATCGCCGCGGAGGACACTGCCGCCGGTGGCCGGGCAGCGATCGGCACCGCCCTGGCACAAACCCCTGACCTGACTGCCGTGCTCGCGATGAACGAGAGCGCGGTGTTCGGCATTCTGGGCGAACTGGCGGTGCGCGGGTTGAGCGTCCCGGGCGATATCTCCGTCGTTTCGATGGTCACCTCACCACAGGTCGCCGAACTAGCCACCCCGAGCTTGACCGCGATGACATCACCCGGCTCGATGATGGGTCGGATCGCGGTAAATGTATTACTGCAAGGTCTTTCCGAGCGAAGCAATCCACTCGGCTCAACGGCTGCGGGCGGCTCAACCGTCGATGGCGGCATCCATCAGCAATTGCTGCCCTGCACTCTGGAGATCCGCGGAACGAGCGGTCCGGCCAGGACACGCGTTGGACTGGAAAGTGGCTTCCCTTCGGGGAGCTGAACCTGCGCCGCCATCCGGCGGTGCAGCCGCTCGCCGCCACACTCTGACCCGGGCGGCGGGTCTGTCGGGGTACCGGCTAGTTACTCAATGAGGAGAATAGCGATGCGTTCATATCGCAAGCTCATCGCCGCGACGGCGATTCTTGCCACCGCGACGCTTGGGCTGGCCGCGTGCGGCGGTGACAGCGACGGCGAGGGCACCGGCAATGCCAGCGGCGCGAAAACCCTGAAACTCTGGCACTACGAGGGCGAAACCAGTGCGATGGGCATCGCCTGGGACAAGGCGATCGAGGTCTTCAAGACCGAACACCCAGGCGTCACGGTCAACTTCGAGCGCAAGCAGTTCCAGCAGATTCAGCAGAACGCCGGGATGATTCTCAACTCTGCCGAGGCCCCGGATGTGATGGAGTACAACAAGGGCAACGCCACCGCCGGGCTGCTCTCCTCGCAAGGGTTGCTCACCGATCTCAGCTCGGACGCCACCAAGCGGGGCTGGGACAAGAAGCTCACTCCCAGCCTGCAGACCACCGCGAAGTACGACGAGCGCGGAGTAATGGGCTCGGGAAAGTGGTACGGCGTGCCGAACTACGGCGAGTACGTGACGGTCTTCTACAACAAGGACCTGTTCGACAAGTACAAGCTGGCCGTCCCCACCACGCTTGACGAGTTCACCAAGGTGATGGACACCTTCGTGCAGAACAAGGTGACCCCGCTGGCGGTCGGCGGCGCGGAGTACCCGGCTCAGCAGATCTTCTACGAGCTCGCCCTCTCCAAGTCCGACCGGGCGTTCATCGACGACTACCAGCTCTACAAGAACAAGGTCGACTTCAAGGGCCCGCAGCTCAGCTACGGCGCGCAGACCTTCGCCGACTGGGTGAGCAAGGGGTACGTCGCGAAGGACTCGGCGAGCATCAAGGCCGAGGACATGGGCGTCTCGTTCACCCAGGGCAAGTTCCCGATCGTGATCTCCGGCAGCTGGTGGTACGGCCGGTTCGCCACCGACATCAAGAACTTCGAGTGGGGCAGCTTCCTCTTCCCCGGCAACAGCCTGCACCCGGGCTCCAGCGGCAACCTCTGGGTCGTCCCGGAGAAGAGCAAGGCCAAGGCCCTGGCGTACGACTTCATCGACATCACCATGTCCCCGGAGATCCAGGCGCTGCTCGGCAACAGCGGCGGTGTCCCGGTCGCGGCGGACCCCGCGCAGATCACCGATCCGAAGAACAAGGAACTCGTCGAGACCTTCAACAAGATCTCGACGAACGACGGACTCGCCTTCTACCCGGACTGGCCGGCGCCCGGCTACTACGACGTGCTGGTCGCGGGGGTGCAGGGGCTCATCAACGGTTCGAAGACCCCGGACGCGTTCCTCGACGAGATCGCCAAGCCGTACGACGAGAACTTGGCCGATATCGGCAAATGAGGAAGCCGCGGGCGGCGGACGACCCGCCGCCCGCGTCGCGGAAGGGGTCCCGGCATGGCCGGTAGCAACAACCTGAAGACCCGCGGGTACGCGGTGTACCTGATCCCCGGCGTGCTGCTCTCGCTGCTGGTGATCATCGTGCCGCTGGTGATGACGGTCTACATCAGCTTCACCAAGTGGACCGGCATCGGCAGCCCGCGCTGGGTCGGCTTCGACAACTACACCCGCCTCTTCGCCGACGAGCTGTTCTGGGCGTCGTTCGGGCACATCATCCTGCTGATCATCGCGATGGCGGTGATCCCGACGCTGCTCGGCCTGGTGCTCGCGGCGGTGCTCTTCGACTACGTCGCCAAGCACTTCTC
>DATINJ010000351.1:0-25374 GCA_035474375.1 Kineosporiaceae bacterium
GATCTGGGTGGGGGCGTCCTGGATCAGCAGCGACGGGTTCTGTGCGGCTTCGGCGAGTTCACCGAATGATGTGCTGACGCAACGGTTGCCGTTCTGGAAGCCGTCGTGCGGGGCGAGCTTACTCTGCGAGCAGTCCTTCGCAAGGATCTCCAGCGGCGGCGTTTCGGCTGGTGCTGTGGTCGCGGCCGGAGTGGTCGCTGCCGGGTCGGTGGCCGCCGGGTCCGTGGCTGCCGGGTCGGTCGCTGCCGGGTCCGTGGCTGCCGGGTCCGTTGCGGCTGGGTCGGTGGCTGCCGGGTCGGTTGCAGCGGGCGCGGTCGTGGCCGGCGCGGTCGGGCAGTTACGCCGCCGAAGCGGTTCCTGACCGTCACCGTGGTGCTGGATCGCACCTCGGGAGTCGACGTACGTGCCCACCTTTGACCTGGCGGTGACCTTCTTGGTCGATGGCGCAGGGCACTTGGCCACCCGTCGAGATTGGGATGCCGCGAGTTCCACGGTGTTGGTCGGCACGCCACTCGAGATCTTGTTGACCGCGAACAGGGCGCCGGCAACCGCGATCACGACAGCTAGCCAGACCGACAAAGAGACGGGGCTACGTGAGCGGAACGAGCTGGGCATGGCAAGAACCTCTCAATTGTGTAGTGGAGAGTCAGAGACGTGAGCGAGGACCGCTGAGCCGCAGCCCTTCTTGCGGGTAGTAGTTGTCGACCGGTTGAACCGGAATCGATCCGGTTGTCATCGGATCGTCCGAGCGGCTGCGGAGACGTCCTTTGTGTCGACCACCGAAACTGCGCGGCCGGATCATTCGAGTGGTGAAGACCGCCCCGGTGATCAGGGCGGTGCCGAGGATCATCCAGATCACCGGGATGGCGATGCCGCCACTCGCCGCTGTCCGGGCCGCCGCTTTGGCAATCGGCCCGGTGGCCGGGGGAGCTACCGCGGGCAGTTCCTCGTAGCGGACCAGACCAGTGCTTTCCAGCAAGGTGAGGTGGGTGAGGACGAAGGCGTTCGCGCTCTGGGCCAGCTTGCGAACGGTTTCGTTCTCGGTGCTGGCCCGGACCGCGCCGATGGCGGGGAAGATCTTGCCGTGGGCCGCGCGCAGTCGCTGGACGAAGATGTCGTCGAAGTCGGTGCCGCTCGCGTCCGTCATCTCGTCGAGCCAGCGACGCTGTTCCGCCGTCGGCACGTTGGGGAGTGCAACGTTGACCTCTTTGGCCGCCTCGCGGTCCAAGGCGTCAAGCCGAACGTGCTGGGAGGCGATCATCTGGCCGATCTGCCGGACCCGGGGCGCGACGCCCTTCGTCATGGCCATCTTCCCGGCAGGTATCTCCCACAGGCCGGCCAGACGGACCTTGACTACAAGGTCGCGGTCCGCCGCAGTGAGCGGCGTCTCCTCGGTTTGCAAGGTGACGCCACCCTGGGCAGTGGTGCTTGCCTCAAGGCCCGCTCTCGGCGCGGGCGAGGCTGCTTGGGCCGCGCTTGAGGATCCGAAGACGACAAAGGCAGCTAGCACGGCCATGACAGGCACATAAAGCATCCGATGTACCTGTCGGTGATCGCTCAGCACCACTCTGCTCCCTTCTAGCCTGCCCGGGACTGACTTTTTAATCTTCATGAAGCCAATCCAGACACTTTCTTGAGGTTCGATTAATAGGAGTCTTTAATTCGCGCTGCGCCGATTTGATGATGGCTTATTAAAGGCCAACTTCGTGTCCCTTACTTGGCGAGCTCATGAACCGTACGGGCTGACAGGGGGGAAGGTTTCAATCCATCCATGACATCATTCATTGACACGGTTTAAGGCCTCTGCCTGGGCTGTTCCAGCGCGAATGCTTGGTTGACAGCGCCTAGCCACGGGGCCTAGTTTTTCCCGAGTAATAGATCCGTGATGTCGCCCGAGATAAACATGCCGGCTAGGCCCGAGCCGCTCGTGGCACTCCAATTATTTCAAAGGAGGCTCGTCGTTGCGGAGCGGAACCGAACTTACGTACCTAGCTGTACGGAGCGGAAGCGACAGTGTGCACTTAGTCGCCGCGTCGGTCGGATTCACGTCCTTCTTTCTGATCTGGCTTTCCGTGGTATGGGGCCTGATTCTTCGTAACGGTTGGTTGTCAACCCGTCTACGGCACGCGACTATTCATGGCGCGCACATGATCATCGCGATCATGGGGCTGACTCTGGCCGGGGTGCACGCCCTGACCCAGCTCGCTGCCCCGTACGCGAGCACTCACTTGGTGGACGTGATCATCCCGTTCACTAACCCGGCCGATCCGATCGGGATCGGGATCGGGGTGATCTCGCTGGAGATCATGACGGCAGCGGCCATCTCGGTCATGATTCAGCGCAAGATGGGCTTCAACCGGTGGCGTGCGCTGCACGCCCTCAACCACATCGCGCTGATCCTGCTGGTCGGGCACATCCTGATCTCCGGATCGGAGGCCAGCCCGAGCTATGTCTGGGGCCCGGTGATGATCATGTGGATCGCCACCGTTGTGCTCTGGGTGAGCACCGCCAAGAAGGCCTACGACCTCAAGCGCTCGGTCGGCGGCAAGCTCGGGATGACGTCGCGTCGCGAAGAGATCAACATCCAGGTCGACTCCAACAAGTGCGCCCGGTTCGGGCTGTGCGAGAACGAGGCGCCAGATGTCTTCACCCTGCTCGCCGACGGCCGGCTGTCCTACCAGGTCTCGGTCCCGCAAGAGCAGCTGAACGAGGTCGTCCGGGCGATCGATGTCTGCCCGAGACGAGCGATCAGCCTGAACCGGACGCCGACCGCGGTTATTTCGGCACCACGGCTCGCTCCGGCCGAGCCACAGCCAGCAGCCCGGCCGCGTGCCGACCGGCCGCGGGCGGAGCGACCACGTGCAGAGCCGCACGCGACGTCGCCGCGGGGCTTGCGCACAGTGAGACCAGATGAACTGCAAGATCGAGGAGTTCCGCAGTGAAGTACAAGCGTAATGATCGAATCCTGGTCGTCGGTGCTGGCCGCGCTGGCGTCAGCGCCATGGAGGAGATCAGGCGACAGGGCTTCACCGGTCAGCTTGCGATCGTGCACAACGAGACCCACCCGCCCTATGACCGTCCTGGTTGTGCGAAGGGCCTGCTCACCGGGCATTCGCGGCCCCAGGACCTGCGGTTGCCGATCGCTGACGGCCTGGACGCGGACTGGCACCTCGGTCGGCGTGCAGTTCACCTCGATGCCGACGCCCACACGGTGATCACTGACACCGATGAGGTCTTCGAGTACGACGGACTGGTGATCGCGAGCGGTGCACACCCAATTGCGCCCCGCGGGTTTCCGCTCGGCGAGCCTGGCATCCACCTGATCTACGGGCTGGACGACGCCTGGGGTTTGCGAGCCGACCTGCAGCGGGCGAACCGGGTCGCCGTCATCGGTGCCGGTCTGACCGGCAGCGAGGTCTCCTACGCGGTTCGCTCGATGGCCCGGGACTGCATTCTGATCGACTCCAAGGACCCGATGACCAAGCCGGTGGGCGAGCACGCCGCCCGGCTGATCGTCCCCGAGATCCGTCGAGCCGGCGTCCAGTTGCGCACCGGTCGGCGGGTCTCCGAAGTGTTCCCGGCCCGCAAGGGCTGGGGCCTGCTGCTGGACGATGGCGAGGAGATCTTCGTCGACATCATCGTGGCCAGCACCGGAGAACGCCCGGAAACCAAATGGCTTTCCGAAACCCCGGAACTCGACAGCTCGGACGGCGTGCTGTGTGACCAGAATCTCCGGGTTGTCGGCTCGGATGACATCGTCGCCGCCGGGACCATCGCTCGCTGGCCGAACCTGCAGTACTCGAGCGAGCCGATGCGGGTCGGGCAGTGGATCGCGGCGCTGGAAATGGGCCGGGCTGCCGCCCGGACGTTGCTTGCCGATCCGGGTGCGCATCTGGAGCCGGTGACCCACCTGCCGCGATTCTGGTCCGATCAGTTCGGCCTGCGAATCCAGGTCTGTGGCCAGCTGCCGGCCGAGGCAGATGTGGCGCTGAGCGAAATGCGGCCCGGCCGCAAGGACATCGCTCGGGCCGGAGTTCTTCTCGGCTACCAGCACGAGGATCGGATGGTCGGCCTGGTGGGCGTAAATGCGCCCCATGCCTTCACTTCGATGGCTCGATCGATGATTGCTACCCGTGGCGCCATCAAGTCGATGCCCGTCGAGCGGGTCACCAGCGGTCGCACGTACCTCGCGGCAGTTGGCTGACGCCTTTCCCGCAGGTGGCTGATGCCTTCCGCATCGCCCCCTGAGGTCAACGCTCTCCTAATTCTGAACCATCTGCTTCATCGCTCCGTCTATCCCCGGGGCCCGGCAAAGTTGTGCGCTGACTTCGCCGGGCCCCGGGGATTTGAGGTTTGCCGCTTCTGCGGTTGAGGTTGGCGCCCGAATGCCTTTGGCCACCATTCACCGGTGGCCGATTCTCCCGGCCGGCCGGTGCTGGCCGAGCAACGGCTGGCCGAGAAATCGGCTGTGGTGGACGCAGGGCCAACCTCCGCACCGTCGACGGGGAGGAACAATTGCCTCAGCGAGGCGAAAGCGCCTCGATATCGGGCGTTGTTCCTCCCGGCCGCGGTGCTCGCAGCCAACCCCCAGGTCCCATCTGCCGGCTCCTAGCCAGGCAGCAGGAACTTCTGCAGAGCAGGGCGGTGAGGATTGCCAATGCGGGAAGACTCCCTGGCGGAACTGACAAAAGACGTTCGGGCGAGCCAATAATGGCTCGCCCGAACGTCTTACGGTATATCCGCCGGTCTTGCGATGTGGAAGTCAGGAACCACAGGCGGTTGGTGCGGGACGGTCAGTAACCGCTGCTGTCGGACTCGACATCGACAGCAGCCACTTCATCACTGTCGGCGGACGCCTTCTTGGTCTTCTCGGCAGGATCGACCGGCAGCGGCACCGGCTTGCTGATCTTCGGCAGGCAGGTGAGGTTCTTCTTGCCCGCCTTGTCAACGACGAACCAGAGGCCACCGACGTTCTGGCCCTTCCAGGTACCCGGCTTCTTGTCACCGATGTAGCGGTAGACGGGCCAGCCACCGATGGTCACCTGAAGCCCGCCGTCGGCGCGCTCCACGGTGTCTACCTTGGCGGCCGAGAGGCCGGAAAGTTCCAACGTGTCATCGGCCAACAGTGGCGGCCACAGTTTCGCGCAGTCCCCGACACAGTTGGACTTCGACGGTGAGGCCTTGTCCTTGTCGAACCGGTAGAGAACCCAGCCCTTCCGATCCGTGACGACATTGCCCATCCGCGGAACCTCTGTGGCGATCAGCTTGTTCGTGACCTTGCCGACTGGTTCGGGAGCAGCTTCTTCTTCACCGCTGTCTGCCTTTTCGGCAGCTGCATCGTCTTCTGCCTCGGCAGCTTCGTCCTCTTCAGCAGCATCGTCTTCAGCGACGTCGGCTTCCTGAGCGGGCTCAGTGGCTTCCAGGTCTTCACCGGCAGCGGCTGGCGCTGCTCCGATGGCGGCTGACTGCGCACTGCTGAGGCCATAGTCGTCGCTACCGCATCCGGCCAGCGCGAGTGTAGCCACCAGCGCGCCGGCCGCCGCGATGAAGATTCGCTTCTGGGGTACCACGGTTTCCTCCTGACTTGGGAAAATCACTATCCCGTTCAGGAAGTAGTACGGCTGGCCGAGCCTCTCGGATCAATACAAATTGGCCGAGAAGTAAAGAGTTTCGGCCGTCAGGAGCGCACGGTCACCAGCGGTTTCGCGGCACCCGCATTGGTGACGTCCTGGATCTGAAAAGCCGTGATGTCCTTCTCCGCCAACGAGGTCCCTGCCATCAAGGTCAGCTTGGGCGGTTGGGTGCCCACGCCGTATCCCTGCTCCGGAACGAGCCAGGTGGACAGAACTTCTTCCTTGTTGTCGGACGTGATGGCGACGAGCTGGCATTTCCGCGGCCCATCGATATCCGCGACGCTGAAAGACACCAGGGTGCCCCACTGCCGACCATCCATCGCGACCGTCGCATGCACCTTGGTTGCGGCATCCGTGGCGGACAGATTGGTCACGGTTGGGCCTTCAAGGCGCGGAGCGGCCGTGGACGGACCCTGGTTGTTGGCCCAGGGACCGGAAACCATGGCCCCAGCACCGACCGCAGCGCCGAGAATGGCCGCCGCAGCCGCGATGAGCAGGCCGGAGCGTGGCCGGCTCGGCACACTCATGTCTTCCGGTCGGCGCGCGACCGGCCGGGATTGGTTGCGGCGTCGCGAATCACCGCCGCGAACCAGCGGCACGATCCGGTTCTCGCCGGCCGATGGATCTACTCTCGCCACGTCGCCGGCGCGCGGATCCACCCGAGGGACACTTCCGGTCCGTGGGTCGACCCGAGGAATCGATCCGCTCCGCGGCCCAACCGCCGGCATGCTGCCGGTGCGTGGGTCGATCGCGGGCATGCTGCCGGTGCGGGGATCCACTCGCGGGATGTTCCCGGTGCGTGGGTCGACCGCCGGCATGCTGCCGGTCCGCGGGTCGACGGTCGGAATGCCGCCGGTCCGTGGGTCGATCGCGGGCATGCTGCCGGTGCGCGGATCCACCCGGGGGATGTTTCCGGTGCGTGGGTCGACCGTCGGCATGCCGCCGGTGCGCGGATCTACGTCGGACGGGAAGTCATTCGGGTACTGCGGCGCGTGAAGATCCCTAAGCGGAGCATAAGGTTGCGTCGGTTCTGGCGACTGTGTCTGCGGCGCAGAACGAGTCGTTGGCTCCGTCATCGTCATGGATTGCTGAACGGATCCGCCCGGAGTGCTGAACGCACTCGGGCCATCGATGCCGTAGAGGTCACCCGGTTCGACATCGGCCATCAGATCGGCAACCGGCAGCATCCATTCGAGCTGGGTGCCGCATTCGTCACACTCGGCCAGGTGCTCCTCGAACCTCGACATCTCGAGGGGATCGAGTAAGCCGAGGGCATAAGGGCCCACTTGCGTGTGCTCGCTCATTCTGTCACCCCTCGCTGCTGGAGCGCGACGCGGAGTGCGCGCAGCGCGTAATAGACGCGGGACTTCGCCGTGCCGAGGGGCAACCCGAGGGTCTCTGCCGCCTCTTGCGTGGTGCGCCCGTGGAAGTAGGTCTCAAGAAGGATTTCGCGGTGCGAGGGAGTCAGCGTGCGCAGGGCCTGTACGACCGTCATCGATCGCACCACCCGGTCGCTCTCGTCCGAGACACCGGCGTAGTTGTTGACGTCGCGGCCGAAGGTCTCCAACGGCCGGGAGTTCTCGCTGCGGTAGCCGTCAATGGCGATCCGCCGCGCGACTGTCACCAACCAGGGGCGGGGCGACGTCTCCTCCCAGTCACGCAGGAGGTCGGCGTTCCGCCAGGCACGCAGCAGCGTCTCCTGGACGATGTCCTCAGCGCGCTGTCGGTCGCCGCGGGTAAGCCTGAGCACAAAGGCGAGTAGCGGCCCGGCGTGCTCCGCATACAACGCTCGCATGAGCGCTTCTCCGCCGTTCGGCGCATCGGACTGATTCCGCAGAGTTCTGCGCGGGCCTGAATCGCTCACCACTGGCCTATCGTGTCGGCTGGCAGGGGAACTGTCGAGGCCGCGGCCACGCTTCGTTCCACGCGGTCGCTCATGTATAGCCTGCTTCTCGGTGATCGTGCAGCTGATCGAGGTCATGGACGACATCGGCACCTCCCAGTCCGTCTTACGGGCCGGACCGCTTGGTGGATCAAATCCCGGTGAAGTTTTTCTCCAGCCGTTGTCGTCCATCACCGATCATGCCCTAAACCGGGCGTGCAAGAGGGGTATCTTCCTTCCATGCAGCTGGGACGAACGTCGAGGAGCCGTCATGCCGACGGTGAGCCGGACCCTTTTGCGGCTCGCTCCCGGCTGGTTGTGGCGGGCACCACAGCCCTGCTGATCGGCGTGGCCTGCCTGATCTTGGGCGTCTTCGTGAGCCTCAGCCCGGCTTCCGAGGCCGCTGCTCCGGCTGGCGGCACCCCGACGCAGGCCGCTGCGAATGTTGATCCACTGGCAAACATTCCCCTGACCAGTGGTAAAGCAGTGTCGGCCTCTGCTGGCCCGCAACTACCGATCGCGCCGGTCGGCGTGAAGGTTAAGCGCACGATCGTGGTGCCCACCCCGGCCGCGCCCACCGCTGCGCCGAAGAAGAGCCCAGAGCCCACCCCGAGCGCCACCCCGGCCGCCTGTGCGACGTGGAGCTACGGTGACGGCAATCACAACTTTCCCGGCAGCCGGTCGACCCTCCCGCCGTGCCCACCGCCTCCGGGCGCTGGGTCCTGGGGCGGCGGCGGCGGCGGCGGGGGTTGGGGTGGGTGAACCCCTGGGCGGATCGCGGCTCAGCGAGCGGCGGCCTGGACCGGCTGGCTGAGGTCCTCTCGATACGGCCGACCGGTCTGGTCGAATCCTGGAGTGAAGCCCAGTTCGGCCGGGGGCCGCAGTTGCGCCTGGGTGGCTTTCGCCGGCTCGTCGGCCATTTCTCGGCGTAGCCGAGTGAGAATCCACCACCGCAGGAGCCCGAAGCGGGCCAGCGGCCAGTCCCGAGCGAAGCTGCCGAACTTTGCACACTCGCTGAGGAAGACCACCCCCGGTCCGTCGTCCGCCAATGCGCACTGGACGGCGAGCACGCGGAACTTGCTGCCAGCGGCGAACATCACGGTGCCTGGACTGGTTCCGAGGGCGCCTACCTGTCGACCGTTGCGAGACCAGAAGACGTAGACGATCTCGGTGTCCACCGAAGTGCGGCCGTCGGACCAGGACCCGGCCCGTTCGGTCTCGGCCCGAATGAAGGCGGGTTCGATCAGCGTCCGACCGGGCCGGTACACGTCGAGCGGGACGCCGACCGTGCGGGCGACGCCGAAACAGGCACCCCGATAGGTCGGAAACCTGCGCAGGCCGGAGACCAGGCAGGCGACGACAGAGCGGTGTGCCTCGGCCGTCCCCAGACGCAGGGCCCGATCGAGTCCCATCCGTGGCCCGGTGAGATAAGCGCTCACCGTCACAAGATCGTCGATCGGTAAGTCCCGGGCTTCCATCAGAACGCCGTGTAGACCCGCCGGACGCCGGGCAAAGATGTCGGCCACGATCACCAGATGCGCGTCGTAACTGGGCCCGAGCCGGGCCCGGCACTCCTGTCGTTCGGTGGAGGTGCTGCGGTGATCGGTCGGCACCAGCCGCGCGATCGGGTGCGGGACGAGTTCGTCCGGCACCGATTCGAGGGCGTCGGTGGATCCGGAGCGGAACAAACCGAGACCGAGCAGGATCACGCCCGTCGGTACCAGCACAGCGGCACCGACGAAGGCGGCGAACTGCAGAGTCAGCACGGGCGCAGCCTAGCGATCTCTTAACCGTCGTGACCGGTTGCTGGCAAATCCGAGTGCCCGTAATCTACCTTTCGCGGTGATTGCCGGGACGGGAGTGAATAGCGGAGGAGTCTTCAGGTGTTCGGAGTGCTCAATCGTTGGACAGCGCTGAGGCCGTTCCGGTACCGCGATTTCCGACTGCTCTGGGCAGCGCTGGCCGTCTCGCTGGTCGGTGACGGGACCTGGCTGGTGGCCATCCCCTGGCAGGTGATCTCGCTCGGGGGCGGTCCGAGCGGGTTGGCCCTGGTCGTCGGGGCCGGCTCGGTGGGCATCCTGGTCTCCCTGTTCCTTGGCGGACTGCTCGCCGACCTGTTGCCGAGGCGCACTGTTCTCGCCG
This sequence comes from Kineosporiaceae bacterium, assembly GCA_035474375.1. GTDB lineage: Bacteria > Actinomycetota > Actinomycetes > Actinomycetales > Kineosporiaceae > JANNPJ01. Next base: position 9,658 of record DATINJ010000351.1, read on the forward strand.
TGACCTCTGTGGTCGCCGCCCTGATCGTGCTGTCGCTGGTCGGGTTGGCGTTGGCCGATGTCCTCTCGGTGCCCGCGATGGCGGTCGGGGCGTTCCTGCTCGCCGCGCTCGACGGGGTTACCGGACCCTCGGTGGAGACGCTGATCCCGACCCTGGTGCCGGCCCAGGAACTGCAAGCCGCCAACGGTTTGGAAAGCTTGCTGAGTTCGATCGCCGGTCGCGCGGTCGGCCCGGCCATCGGCGGTGGAGTGGTGGTGATCGCCGGACCGATCGGTGCCCTGGCCGTCGACGCGGGTTCGTTTCTGTTTGCCGGCCTGCTGTTCTTCGCCATACGCGGTGGACGCTCGCCGGCAGTCGCGAAACGGCACGCCTTCGGCGTGAAATCGGTGCTGACGGATTTCCGCGAGGCGGCCGTATTCATCGGCCGGCATCGCTGGCTGTGGTCCGGGATCGGGTGGGCCGCGCTGGCGCTGCTGGCTCAGATCGGCCCCCGCCAAGTGCTCCTGCCGTTCCTCGTGGTTCGCCGATTCCACGGGACGGCGTCCGACTTCGGCCTGCTTCTGGCCACTTACGGGATCTGCGCGACAGCCGGTGCCTTGGTTGCGGCCAGCATCCCGACCCCGCGGCGGTACCTGTCCGCGATGTTCGCGCTGTGGGCGCTGGGGTCGGTGCCGTTCGCCTTCCTGCCGTTCGCTGCCGATCTGCCGGTGGCGCTGGTCCTGATGGGCCTGGCTGGTCTGTTCCTGTCGATCGGCAACGTCTTCTGGTCCACCTTGGTGCAGCGGGCGGTGCCGAACGAGCTTCGCGGCCGAGTGTCGAGCTTCGACTGGTTCGGCACGCTGGCCCTGGTTCCGGTCTCGATGGCGATCGCCGGTGCGCTCGGTGAGTCGACCACGAACGAGACCGTCGCGTTCCTGGTGGCTGGTCTGGTTCCGCCGCTACTGGCGGCGGTGGCCCTCTTCGCCATCGGGTTGCGCCGAGAAGAAGAGCGAAACCCATTGTTTCCCAAGGCAGTTCCGCTCGATGCGGCTGGCTGATCGCCGCCTGTGGGCGTTCCGGCCGGCGAGGCTCAGGAAGAACTGTCGGCCAGCCATTGCCGGACCTGCCGGCGGGCTTCGTGCAGGCGCGACTTGACGGTGCCCAACGGCAGATCCAGTCGCTCGGCGATCTCCTCGTACTCGAGTTCGCAGATGTCCCGGTAAATCAGGGGCGCAACCAGCAGCGGCCGAACCTGCTCCAGGTGCTCCAGCGCTTCCAGCAGATCCACCCGAGAGCCGGCGATCACGCTTGTCGTCCGCGGGTCCGACCGGTCGTGTTCGGCCGGGCTCAAGGGCTGCTCGCCGGCCCGGCGCACCAGATCCCGGTACGTCTGGCGGGCCGCGTTGGCCACCACCACGTACAGCCAGGTGCTGAACCGACTGCGGCCCTGGAAGGTGCCGATCTTCCGCGCCACCTGCAGCAGGGCATCCTGGGCCGCCTCTTCGGCATCCTGTCGGCAGGGCAGAAAGCGCCCGCACCGGCGCAGTACCTCAGGGCCGATTCGGCGGAGCAACTCGTCCAGCGCCTGCGGGTCACCGGCCGCAGCCCGGGCAGCGAGCGTCTCGGTGTCGGTCTCCGCGAGCATCACACCACCTAAGAGTGTCCGGCAATAGGCGTCGGCGTGGTCGGGCGCCAGACCCCGACCACATCCGACGCCCTGTTGCCGGACACTCTAAGTCCGCCGTTGATCTCGGGCATGATGCTGTCATGCCTGTTCCCGACGTGATCGGTCGATACCGCCTGGGCCCCCGGCTGGGCTCCGGCGGTTTCGCCGTGGTCTGGCTCGCACACGATGAATCGCTGGACACGAACATCGCCATCAAGGTGATGGCGGACAACTGGGTCGACCGGATGGATCTGCGCGAGCGCTTCCTGATGGAGGCCCGGATGCTCCGGCGGGCGGCGTCCAACCGGATCGTGCAGGTTTTCGACATCGGTGAACTGCCGGACGGGCGACCGTACTTCGTGATGGAGTACGCCGACCGCGGCACGCTGGCCGACCGGGTCCGGACCGAACCGCTGCCCCTGGTGGTGGCTCTCCGGGTGACCGCCGAAGTCGCTCGCGGGGCGGCCGAACTGCATCGGGCGGGCATCGTGCATCGCGACCTCAAGCCGTCGAACGTGCTGATCCGGTCCGCCCAGGGCGGTCCGGAACGGCTGCTGATCGCCGATCTTGGAGTGGCCAAGAGCCTGGCCCAGGCATCTGGCCTGACGATGTCCGTGGGGTCGGCCGGATATATGGCCCCCGAACAATCCGGGCCGAACTCGGGGGTGGACGTGCGGGCCGACGTCTACAGCCTGGGTGCCATCGCCTACCGGCTGATCACCGGAGAGGTGCCTGGTCTGCCGGGCTATGTCTTCGCCGGCGGCCCGCGGCCGGATCTGCCGGAGCCGGTCCGCAAGTTGCTGCAGCGAACGCTCGAAGTGAACCGCGAACGGCGCTGGCCGGAAGCCACCACGCTCGCGATTCAACTGGACCAGTTGGCCGACCAGTACGCGGCCGAAGAGCAAGAACCGCAGCCACGCCGGTCGGGACGTCGCGGGCGCGCGTCGATCGCGGCAGTGGCCGTCCTGGCCGCCCTGAGCGGGGTCGGGTTCGGGATCTTCGAGTGGCGACAGCCAGTGCAGGTGCAGGCCAAGAACGAGCTGATCAGCATCGACGTCCCGCGGTCCTGGAATCGGGAAGTCAAGCCCGATGGCTGGGAGCCGGCGGTCCTCAACCTCACCAAGGGCGTGGCTCCCGGCCTGGTGGTCGCGACCGATCTGGACAACTGGAACCTCCTTAATCACGACGTCAACGGCGTCTTCGTCGGCGCCAGCAAAGACCCGGACCTGATCGCCGCCGTCACCAAGATCGATCACCCCGACTGCACGGACAAACCTTCGCGGCCGTATACCAGCACGCGCTGGAAGGGCACGATCAGCAGCTGGGACGGCTGCAAGGGGGCCAACCGGTCGGTTCAGGAGATCAGCCTGACCAGTCAGACCGGGGCCGCGACGCCTCAGGTGTACGTGCAGATCCGCCAGGACGGCGGGACAGACCTCACCGATCAACTCCTGGACAGCCTGCGGGTCCAGTAATCCGCTGCCGCGAGCTACCTGATGCCTTCGGCCATTACTCGCTGCCGCGAGCTACCTGATGCCTTGGGCCATTACCCGCTGCCGCGAGCTACCTGATGCCTTGGGCCATTACCCGCTGCGCTATCTACCGCTAAAGATTCGATCGGGTCTGAACTTTTTCCCTTGGTGCCGCATCTGATCAGGTGGTGCATCCGTCACCGGCGTCCGAGTGGGCGCAGCGAATGAGGAGTGATCTGGTTCATGCAGAGCAATTGGCGCCGTGCCGTGCTGCGCGCCGTTACGGTGCCGACCGCGGTAGCGGTGCTCTCCGGTTGCGGGGCGTTGCCGGGTAGTCACCCCGTCACGTACACCGGGACGGCGGCCCCGGCCGGAGGGATCTCCACCTCGCCGGTGGCGGCGGCACCGACGGCGACGGGTACCGACAGCACGGCCGAGCCGGGCGACCCCCCGACCAAAGTCAGTGCCCCGGCGACCGCCAAGCCCGTGACGAAGCCGTGCACCGCCGGTGGCGCCGCGATCCCGAACAGTGCGAACGGTGCGCAGACCGCCGACCTCGACGGCGACGGGAAGCGAGACATCATCTGGCTGGGGATCAAGGGGAACGCCCGGATGCTCGGCGTCCAGACCGCCAGCGGGGCCCGGTTCGCCGTCAGCTTCACGCACGCCGGAAAATCCACCGCCGCCGCACTGGCTGGTCGGCTCGGCGACGGAACGGCCGTCATCCTGCTCGACTTCAGCCAGGAAGTGAAGCTGTACGCGGTCCTCGACTGCGCCATCGTCCCGGTCAGCAACACGCAAGGAAAGCAGTACACGTTCGACGAGGGCGTCACCGGGTTCGGCACCGGTGTCGGTTGCCCGCTGATCGGGGCCAGTCGGCACCTGGTGGGCTTCCTGGCGAAGCCGGGCGGCGCCGGCGACGGGTACATCGTGACCCGGACCATGGTCAACCTGAGCGAGGGTGGCACCCGGGCCCTGAACGGCACGGTGAAAACCCTGGCGACCGGAGTGCCGAGCAGTAACCCCCTGGTGAAGAAGGCGCAGGCGGTCACCTGCGGCGCCGGCAAGCGGGCGCTCGAGCCCGCCGCCTAGGCCCGCCCTGGCTCTCCAGACTGCCAAGGGGCGGCCCGACGTCGGAGGGGGACGCCGGGCCACCCCTCGGCCGCGCCTGGTGATGATCAGGTAAGTCAGAGGAAGTTCTTGCCCTCGCCGCGGTAGGTACGGGCAACCTCGGTGATCGCGTCGCCTTCGACGAAGTGGAACTCGTCCACATGCTCGGCCAGCTCTCCGGCCTTGGCATGGCGGAACCAAACCCGGTCGCCGATCCGCAGCGACCGGGCGGCGTCCCCGCGCAGCGGTGTCTGCACCTCGCCGGCGCCCTCGGTAGGTAACAGGCTCAGCCCGGTCGGATAGGTAGGGATCGGGGATCGGTCGGCACCCGTCGGACCGGAGGCGATCCAGCCGCCACCGGTGACGGTGACGATGTCGGGGGTCGGACGGCGGCTGACCCCGAGCGCGAAGAGCGCGGCCGGCGCCGGGGTGAAGGAACGGTAGCTGTCGAACAACCCGGGCCCGTAGAGCCCGGAACCCGCGGCCAGTTCGGTGACCACCGCTTCGGAGCCGGTGGTCTCCAAGCTTCCGGTGCCGCCGCCGTTGACGAACTCCAGCGGGTTCACCGCGGCCACCGCAGCGACTGCGGCCTGCCGGCGCTCGGCGAGTTCGCGGACCGAGATCGACTGCATGGCCCGGACCGCCGCGCCCCGAGCCGGTCGCCCGGCCGGTTGGTTACCGATCCCGGCCACCTGGCCCTCGTAGGCCATCAGCCCGACCAGGCTGAAGCCGGGTCGGTCGTTGATGATCCGAGCCAGCTGACCGGCCTCGGCCGGGGTGTGCACGGGGGAGCGGCGGGTTCCCAGGTGGATCCGGCCGCCGAGCCCGCGCAGTGAGGCGTCAAGGTCGAGGCACAGCCGGAAGGTGGGCCGCTGATCGGGTGCCACGACGGCGTCGATGAAGTCGAGTTGTTCGGTGGTGTCGACCATCAGGGTGACTCGCCCGGCCAGGACCGGGTCTGCCGCCAGTCGGCGCAGGGCGGCTGCCTCAACGCTCGGGTAGCCAACCACGACGTCATCGAATTCCTCGGCCAACCAGAGTGCTTCGGCCAGCGTGTAGCCCAGGATGCCGGTGAATCCAGGCATGGCGAGGACCTGCCGGAGCACGGTTCGGCACCGGATGGATTTGCTGGCGAGCCGAATCGGCTTGCCGCCGGCCCGGCGGACCAGGTCGGCCGCATTCGCTCGTAGCGCGGCCAGGTCGAGGACCGCTACCGGTGGGTCCAGGTCGGACGTCGCTCGGTCGAGACGCGCTGCCGGACCGAGCCGTCGCTCACTGTCCACTGTCATGACGAGAAGACTTGCCCCAGGCCCAGGCGTCGTCAAGGTCCCCGAGGTCTGAGATTTGAACGCTTGATCTACTTCTAGGATTGGGCGGTACCGGGGATCCCTGGTAGGGCTTGTTCATCGGGTTGTTAGACGAGCGGGAGATGCGTGATGACGGGCACCTGGGTGAATTGGGCCGGAAATCAGAGCGCCGACTGCAGCATTGTTCATCCTCGCGGCGTAGCGGAGATCGCCACGATCGTGGCGCAGGCGGCGGACGACGGTCAGCGGGTGAAGCCGATCGGCACCGGGCACTCCTTTACTGGCATCGCCCGGCCGGAAGGTGTCCAGATCGCCTTCGACCGGCACGCCGACCTGGTCAGCCTGGACACCGTGACCGGTTTGGTCACGGTTCAGGCCGGGATGACCCTGCACCGGTTGAACCGGCTGCTGGCAGAGGCCGGGCTGGGCCTGACCAACCTCGGGGACATCGAGGAGCAGACCATCGCCGGGGCGATGGCCACCGGGACGCACGGCACCGGGGCGGCCTTCGGTGGCCTGGCCACTCAGGTGCGGGCGCTGGAGCTGGTACTTGCCGACGGCCGGGTGCTGACCTGCTCGGCCACCGAAGATCCGGAGATCTTCGCTGCGGCTCGGGTCAACCTGGGCGCCCTCGGTGTCGTCACCAGCCTGACGCTGCAGACCGAACCCGCTTTCGCGCTCCGGGCCGACGAATCCAGCATGCCGTTCGCGGAGGTGATCAGCCGCTTCGACGAGTTCGTCGACGGTACTGACCACTTCGAGTTCTACTGGTTCCCGCACACCGATTCCACCCTGGTGAAGCGGAACACCCGGCTGCCGCTGGACGACGGCCTGGACCCGTTGCCGGCGTGGCGGGCCTGGTGGGACGACGAGTTCCTGTCGAACACGGCCTTCGGCGCCACGATCGCGCTCGGTCGCCGGCTGCCGTCGCTGATCCAGCCGATCAACCGGATCTCGGCCCGGGCGCTCAGCAGCCGTAGTTACCTCGATCGCTCGGACCGGGTCTTCACCACCTCGCGCCGGGTTCGGTTCGTCGAGATGGAGTACGCGATACCCCGGGCCGGCGCGATTGAGGCGATCACCGCCGTCCGGCGGAGGCTCGAGGCGTCCGATTGGCGGATCGCGTTCCCGCTCGAGGTCCGGATGGCCGCCGCCGACGACATCCCGCTGTCCACCGCCAGCGGGCGGCAGACCGTCTATCTCGCCGTGCACGTGCCGATCGGCGTCGAATGGGGACCGTACTTCGCTGCGGTCGAGCAGATCATGGCCGAGCACGACGGGCGCCCGCACTGGGGCAAGTTGCACGATTTGGATGCCGATCGGCTGAGCAAGCTCTATCCGGGCTTCGACGACTTCGTCTCCCTGCGTGACCGACTGGACCCGGGTGGCCTGTTCGCCAACGCCTATCTGGACCGGGTCTTAGGGCCAGTCGGTGCTGGATGATCCGGGACAGAGAGGTAGAACACGCTGGTTAGGGCCGGGAAGAAACTGGGGCACTGGTACGCTAGGACCACTGACGACGCAGGAACGTGTCGTCACTCTCGCGGGCGAGCCGCCCGCGTTGGTCGCACGTAGTGAGTCGCTCCCCCAGGCATTGGTGCATCTGAACGTTGATGTCGCCGCTGCTGCACCTGGTAATTCGGAGCCTCCGGTCGTGCTCGCCGCTCATTGGCTGAGCCGACGTCTCCGAACGACGCGACCTCACGCGCCACCGATGGAGTTTCGCACGTATGACTCAAATGTCCGGTCGTCCCCGCACGTCTTCGCACCGCCGCCCGTCCAGCGGTGGCCGCCCCTCCGGTGGTCCCCGTCGCTCGGGTTCGTCCCGTCCTTCCTCCGGTCCTAGCCCGCTCGCGGCAGCGTTGACCGCTGCTGCCGAGATGCCGGCTCCGGAAGCTCGCCCGTTCGTTGAGTTCGATCTGCCGGCTCCGCTGGTCAAGGCCCTGATCGGCCGAGGCATGGAGCAGCCGTTCGCGATCCAGACCCGGGTTCTGCCCGACGCGTTGGCCGGTCGTGACGTGCTCGGCCGGGCCCAGACCGGTTCCGGCAAGACCCTGGCCTTCGGCATTCCCGTGCTTGCCCGGCTGCAGGCCAGCTCGAGTGTCCGCAAGCCGATGACGCCGCGGGCGCTGATCCTGGTCCCCACCCGTGAGCTGGCCCGCCAGGTGGCGGATGCTTTGACACCGTTGGCACATGCCCTTGACCAGCGGGTTACCACCGTCGTCGGTGGCCTCTCGATGAGCCGTCAGATCGACGCGCTGCGCCGCGGGGTCGACGTCGTCGTCGCCACCCCGGGTCGCTTGATCGACCTGATGGAGCGCAACTCCTGCCAGCTCGGCAGCATCGAGATCACCGTGATCGACGAGGCCGACCACATGGCCGACCTGGGCTTCCTGCCCGCCGTCCGGCAGATTCTCGACGCCACCCCGAACGGCGGCCAGCGGCTGCTGCTCTCCGCCACGCTCGACGGTGGGGTAGACAAGCTGGTCCGGGACTACCTGACCGACCCGGCGTTCCACGCGGTCGCGCAGACCACGGATGCCGCAACCGCCATGGACCACAAGGTCTTCACCCTCCGGGGCGAGGACAAGGTGGCCGTGGCCAGCGAGATCGCCGTTCGTCCGGCCCGCACTCTGTTCTTCGTGCGGACCAAGCACGGTGCCGACCGGCTGGCCAAGCAGCTGTCCCGGGCCGGGGCCGAGGCCGCCGCGATCCACGGAAACCTGAACCAGAACCAGCGGCAGCGGGCGCTCGACGCCTTCGCCGCCGGGCACCCGCGGGTGCTCGTGGCGACGGACGTCGCGGCGCGCGGTATCCACGTGGACGACGTCGACCTGGTCGTGCACTACGACCTGCCGAACGACCACAAGGACTACCTGCACCGATCCGGGCGGACGGCGCGAGCCGGCGCCCGGGGCACCGTGGTCTCGTTCGTGGAGCCGTTCCAGACTCGCGACGTCGTCCGTCTGCACCGGGATGCTTCGGTGACGGCGACGACCGACCAGGTCTACTCCGGCCATGAGGTGGTCCGCGAGCTGGCGGCCTCCGGTGAGCCGGTCATCGTCACGCAGTTGCCGCCGCAGAGCCGGGAAGGTCGCGGCGGCGAGATCCGCCGTCGCTCGCCGGGTGGGATGGGTGCCCGCAGTGGCGGTCGGCCCGCCGGTCGTCCGCGGACGCCGCGCCCGCCGAGCAGTGGTGGCAGTAGCAGCTACCAGCGCTAACCGCTTCACGTAACACCGCCGCGATCATGCACGGTTGCCCTCGCAAGAGGGAGCCGGGCATGATCGCCGCTGGTTTGGCGGAGTGTTGCATTGACTCGGGGGACTTTGTTTTCGCCTCGGCAGAACGAGAAGGCCGGGTTGTTCACCCGTTGGCGAGATCTCGTGTCTTAAAGCATGCCGCTTTCTCGGCATAATGCCTGCATGTCAGTTCCGATCTCGATCGGCCGCTACCAGATCGGCCCCCGTCTCGGTGCCGGTGGCTTTGCAGTGGTCTGGCTCGCGCATGACGAGTCGCTGGACACCACGATCGCGATCAAGGTGCTGGCGGAGAACTGGGTCGGTCAGGGTGATCTGCGCGACCGTTTCCTCGCCGAGGCGCGAATGCTGCGACGGGCCGCCTCCAGCCGAATCGTCCAGGTCTTCGACATCGGTGAACTGCCCGATGGGCGGCCCTATTTCGTTATGGAGTACGCCGATCTCGGCACCCTGGGCGACCGGATCGCGCGGAGCCGGCCTTCTCTGGTGGAGGCGCTGCGGCTGACCGCGGAGGTCGCTCGCGGCGCTGCCGAGCTGCATCGGCTGGATATCGTGCACCGGGACTTGAAGCCCTCGAACGTGCTGATCCGGTCGACTCCAGACGGTCAAGAGCGGTTACTCATCGCCGATCTCGGGATAGCCAAGAACCTGGGTCAGGGCCCGGCACTGACCATGTCGGTGGGGTCGACCGGATACATGGCGCCGGAGCAGTCAATGCCCGACTCTCGGGTGGATGCTCGAGCCGACGTCTACAGCCTGGGTGCGCTCGGTTTCCAGCTGATCACCGGGCAGCAGCCGGGATCCTGGGGGCCGGTGCTGCCGGCCGAGGGCGCCGACCCCAGCCTTCCCGAGCCGGTTCGGCAGCTGCTGATCCAGACCCTTGCCTGGGAACCCGGCCGGCGCTGGCCGGACGCGGCCTCCCTGGCCGAACGGCTGGACGAACTGGCGAACGAGTTCGAGTCCGCTGACCAGGCCGAGATCCCTCATCGGCCGGTGCAGCCGAACCGGGTCGAGGTCATGCCCGCCTCCAACTCGGGGATGACCCCGGAGCCGGGGTCCGGTCCTGGTCTCAGGTCCGCAGCTAGCCGTCGGTCGGCGTCCAGCCGTCGGTCCGTATCCGGGCGCCGCGCCGGTTCTGGCCGTCGCGGCGGGTCCGGCCTGCACGCCGGGGCGACGACTCAGCCCGGCAGCGGCATTTCGAGCCGGATCCGCGATCGCCGAGTGATGCTGTCCGTGGGACTCGTGATCGTGGCGCTGATCTGGGTTGAGTTTCGGATCCTTCACCATTCGGCGGCCGGTACCGTATCTCAAGCCAACCCCGCTACTAGGGCTTCGCCGACAGCGCGTGCGGTCATCCGGTTGGCTGATGGCGCTCACAACGGTGTGTTGGTGGCGTCATCCAAGGGCAAGGTCACGTTCATCATGGTGAACCTCCTCTTGAGGGGCGAGGCTCTGGCCCAATGTCGAAAGGACTTCGGGCAGGTCCCGGCCAAAGCCGTGTGCGGGTCCTATTATTTTCCGAGAATTGAAGCCGTCCCGCGGACTATCCCGGTAGCCAAGGATGCCGCTGTCGGCTACATCGTCAACGTCAACCGGAAAGGTGTTCTGTACGGCCAATTGAACGGTGCCGACATGGCCAAGCTGTATGATCTCAGCAAGCAATACCAGGTCGGGAAAGTGTTCACATTCCGGACGAAGGACGGAATCTTCCTGGGCGGCAGTCAGGATCCGCTGGGGTGCAAGGACATTGATGGCATCCCCATCGATGGCAGAACCGAGTGGACCTCGAGATGCGTCACCCAGCTCGGGCTGCAGTGATTCGGTGCAGCCGAAACTCACAGACCGTAAGCCTCCAGCAACCTGAGCCAAACCTCGCTGATCGTAGGAAAACTCGGGACGGCATGCCACAAGTCCTGGAGCGGAACCTGGCCGACGATCGCAATCGTCGCACTGTGCAACAGTTCTGACGTGCCAGGCCCGGTGAAGGTGGCACCGACGATGACCTCGCGTCCGAGATCGACCACCAGTTGGCTGGTCCCGGAGATGCCGTTGCCCGAGGTGTAGGCGCCCGCCACACCCCCGGTCGGGGTGGTCACTACCCGCACGGTGTAACCCTTTTCCCGAGCCTGAGCCTCGGTCAGGCCGACCGCGCAGACCTGTGGATCGGTGAAGGTCACCCGGGGTACGGCGGTCCGGCTGGAGCGGTCGGTGATCTCCTTGCCGAGAATCACGTCACCGGCGATCCGGGCCTGGTACTTGCCCATGTGGGTGAGCAGGGCGACGCCGTTGCAGTCGCCGATCGCGTACAGCCACTCGCCGTCCGTCTGGTCGATCCCGGTCGCCAGCAGTCGCTCGTCCACCGCCACCGGCTGCCCTGGGGTGAGTCCCACCGTCTCCAAGCCGAGATCGGTGGTGGCGGGCCGGCGTCCGACCGCGACCAGCAGTTCGTCTGCCGTCACGACGTCGCCATTGTTCAGGGTGGCTTGAACGGAGCCGTCCGGTTGCCGCTGCGCAGCGGTCACTCGAGTGCCGGTCAGGAGGGTGATCCCTTCGGCGGCGAAGGCAGCACCGACCTCCTGGCCGGCGAACGGTTCCTCACGGGCCAGCAGGTGTTCGGCGCCTTCGATCACGGTGACCTGCTCGGCCCCGAGTCGCTTGACCGCCTGCGCCATCTCGGCGCCGACCGCGCCGCCGCCCAGCACGAGTAGCCGACGCGGGACGTCCTTCAGCGCGGTCACTTCGCGATTCGTCCAGGCCTGGACGTCGGCCAGACCGGGGATCGGTGGCATGAAGGCGGTGGTGCCTGTGGCCAGGACGACGGCCCGCCGGGCGGTCAATGTCTGGACGTCGCCGTCCGCACCGGTGACCTCGAGCGTGCGCGGGCCGGTCAGTCGGGCGGTGCCTCGGAACAGGGCGATCTGGTTCTCGTCCAGCCACGGCACTTGCCCGGCATCGTGCCAGTTCGACGTCATGTAATCACGCTGCGCGAGTGCGGCCGGGACGTCGATCGTGCCGGTCACCGCTTCGGCGGCGCCCGGCACCCGGCGGGCGGCGGCGATCACGTCACCGGGGCGGATCAAGGTCTTGCTCGGGATGCAACCCCAGTAGGAGCACTCGCCTCCGATCAACTCACGCTCGACGATGGCCGTGCTCAGGCCGCCGGCCGCAACCCGACCGGCGGCGTTCTCCCCGGCCGGTCCGGCGCCGATCACGATTACGTCGAACTCCGGCATGGTGCTCTCTTTCATTCGGTGGACCCCATCGTGCGGTTCAGTCGGCCGAGCAGCGCGCCCAGTTCGGCGACGTCCTGGCTCGGCCAGGGTGCGAGCAGGGTGCGGAATCTGTCTCGCCGGGCGCTGCGGACCTGGTGCAGTTGGGCGGCGCCGTTCGGAGTCAGGGACAGGGTCTGGGCTCGCCGGTCGGTGTGGTCCGCCGTCCGGGTGACCAGGTCGACCCGTTCCAGGAGCTGGATCTGCCGCGACATCGTGGGCTTGCCGACTCCGAAGTAGGCGGCCAGATCGGTGAGCCGAGCCGATCCGACGTCTTCGAGCCAGATCATCAGGGCATACGCGGTGGAGTCCAGGTCGGGGTGGAACTCGCGGGCGAGCTGGCTGGAGAACGCCCGGGCGCGCCGAAGCAGGACGGCGAGCTCATGCTCGACCGCGTCCAGCGGATCCTGCGCTGCAGAACCCTCGGTTGCGCCATCCACCACGGATCAACCATAGGGCGAACCGCGGTCCGTTCGGGGGAATCTAGTTTCGCCCTCTTGGCAACGGTTACGCGATCAAGACGACGGCCAGGGTGCGCGGGCCGTGCACACCCTCTACCCGCTGAAGCTCGATGTCACTCGTGGCGCTCGGCCCGCTGATCCAGGTCAGCGGCCGGGCGCTGGCTTCGTCCAGCCGAGAAATGGCCTCGGGAACGCCACGGACGACGTCGGCAGCCCAGACCACGCACAGGTGGTAGTCCGGTACCAGACTCAGCGCTCGCCTGCCCTGCCCCGGCCCGGCATCCAGCACGATCGTCCCAGTCTCCGCGATCGTCACCGTGCTGGTGGTCAGCACGCCATCGATGACATCCAATTCGGCTGCGGTCAGCGCCGGCTCGTCGCGAACCAGGGCGGCCGGATCGAGGCCGCCGAGGAGCTCCGCGGGGAACCCGTCCGGGACGACGATCCGGGCCGCACCGCGCTCGGCCAGCGCTGAGGCGATCACGTCGGCCGCGGTGTCCGGGCTGGCTCGATGAACCGTCGCTCGGTAATCGATCAGCCGATCCACCAGCAGCTCCAGCCGGGTGTCGACGGCGTCCTGGTTGTTGGTGGTGGCGGATCCGGTCTCATCGCCGGCTGTCCACGGCGCTCCGGAGGTGCGGTAATCGCGTTCCACCGGAGCCGGTTTCGGTCGGTCTGCCAGCGCGGTCCGGATCCGGCCGAGAATTTCCTCGCGTGCCGTCATGGCTTGCCCCGACCCATCTCGTCGCCGTCGCGGGCCCACCGGGCGCGGAACGACTCCGGTGCCGGCAGGGGGAGGTCTCGGTCTGCGGTCCAGGCCGAAAGCGGTGGTGGTGCAACCGAAATGCGGCCATCGCGGCCGAGTATCCGGCCCAGCGGGCGAGCCAGTTTCAGCGCCCGCACGGCCAGCGGCCAGCGTCGACGTCCGCGCATCAGCCAGCCGACCGAGCGCATCATCGCAGCCTCCGGAGTGGGCAACCGGTGCTCGGCGGCCTTCGCGTCCACTACTTCGGAGCGCAGGTGTACCAGCATCGACGGGATGTCGATCGCCACCGGGCAGACGTCATAACAGGCGCCGCACAGCGACGATGCGAAGGGCAGGCTGGCGTTGAATCCGCCCTGCACACCGGTCAGCTGCGGGGAGAGCACCGCCCCGATCGGTCCGGGGTACACCGATCCGTAGGCGTGGCCGCCGGTTCGCTCGTACACCGGGCACACGTTCAGGCAGGCCGAGCAACGGATGCACCGCAATGCCGAACGGCCGCGCGGATCGGCCAGCGTGGCGGTGCGGCCGTTGTCGAGCAGGACCAGGTGGAACTCCTGTGGCCCGTCGCCCGGGGTCACTCCGGTCCACATCGAGGTGTACGGATTCATCCGCTCGCCAGTGCTGGAACGCGGCAGCAACTGCAGGAACACCTCAAGGTCGCGCCAGGTCGGCAGCAGCTTCTCCACGCCCATCACGGTGATCAGGACCCGGGGCAGGGTGAGACACATCCGGCCGTTGCCCTCGGACTCGACGACCGCCAGCGTGCCGGTCGCGGCGATTGCGAAATTCGCCCCGGAGATCGCTACTTCGGCCTCCAGGAACTTGCGCCGCAGGTGCTGGCGGGCGGCCTCGGCGAGGGCCTTCGGGTCGTCGGTCAGCCCCGGGTCGGCGGCCAACCCGGCCCGGCCCATCTCCCGTAGGAAGATCTCCCGGATCTCGGACCGGTTGCGGTGGATCGCCGGCACCAGGATGTGGCTCGGCTTGTCGTCGGCGAGTTGCACGATCAGCTCGGCAAGATCGGTCTCCCAGGCGCTGATTCCGGCCTCGGCAAGGGCCTCGTTCAACCCGATCTCCTGGGTGGCCATCGACTTCACCTTGACGACGTCCCGGACGCCGGTGGCCTGAACCAGGTCGGTGACGATGCGGTTGGCCTCGGTGGCATCCCGGGCCCAGTGCACGACGCCGCCACGGGCGACGACCTGTTCCTCCAGCTGGATCAGGTACTCGTCGAGGTGAGCCAACACGTCGTCCTTGATTGCCGCGCCGGCCGCCCGCAACTGCGCCCAGTCCGGGACTTCGTTGACGACCTTCGCCCGCTTGGTCCGGATGGTCCGAGTCGCGGCCCCGAGGTTGCGTCGCAGTTGCTCGTTCGCCAGCGCATCCTTCGCCGCCGCCGGGAACGGCCGGTCGCCGCTGAGCAACCCGACCCCCGCCGGTGCCACCGGTGGCCGAACCGATGGGAGTCCCAGGTAGGTGCTCATGACGGCTCCTCGACGGAGGCCAGAATGCTGGCCAGATGGACGGTTTTGATGGAGTTGGGCGAGTCTGCGGGACCTTGTCTGCGAGTCAGGCCGCCGCCTAGGTGCATCAGGCAGGAACTGTCCGAGGCGCACAACTGCGTTGCACCGGTTTCGGTCACCCGGTCGAGCTTGTCGGTCAGCATCGCCGCCGAGACGTCGGCGTTCTTCAGGGCGAAGGTTCCGCCGAAACCGCAGCAGGACTCGGCGTCCGGGAGCTCCACCAGATCGATCCCGCGGACCGCTCGCAGCAGGCGCAGCGGTTTCTCGCCGACCCGCAACATCCGCAGCGAGTGGCAGGTCGGGTGGTAGGTGACCTTGTGCGGGAAGTACGCCCCGACATCGGTCACGCCGAGGACGTCGACCAGCAGCTCCGACAGCTCGTACGTCTTCGCCGCCACCGCATCGACCCGCGCCCGCAGCTCCGGGCTTCCGAACCGATCCGCCAGCATCGCGTGCTGATGACGGACCGAACCCACACACGATCCCGACGGGGCGACCACCGCGTCGTACGGCTCGAACACCTCCGCAAAACGCTCCACAAGGGGGAACGCCTGCTCCTGATAGCCGGTGTTCACATGCATCTGACCGCAGCACGTCTGCGCCGCCGGGAAGGCGACCTCATGACCCAGCCGCTCCAGGATCCGTACGGTCGCCCGCCCCACCTCGGGGAACATGGCGTCCGCCAGGCACGTGATGAACAGCGCGATCTTCATCGGGGCTCGAATATCGTCGACGGGTGGGTCCGTGCGACCAGCGCCCGGAGTTCTTCGAGGCTACCGGAGAGCAGTCCGGCCGCCCGGGCCTGGACCAGCACGTTCCCGATTGCGGTCGCTTCCACCGGCCCGGTGAGCACCCGGCGACCGGTACGGTCCGCGGTGAGCTGGGCGAGCAACGTGTTCTGGCTGCCCCC
>DATINJ010000352.1:0-5007 GCA_035474375.1 Kineosporiaceae bacterium
TGGTAACCGAATGGATTCGGTTACCGGCCGCTCGTTCCCTCCTCTGAAAGGCCAGGTAAGCCTTGGCGCGGTATATAGCGCGGCGCCTCTTGCAGATGCTGCCGGTGATCATTGGGACCACCTTCCTCATTTTCATCATGGTGTGGGCGCTGCCGGGCGATCCGTTCGCCGGTCGTTGTGGGCAGCGGCCGTGTTCGGATGCCTTCATCCAGGCTGAGACCGCACGACTGCACCTGGACCAGCCGCTGCCGGTGCAGTACGGCTACTTCCTCTGGAACATGCTGCACGGCGACTTCGGCACCGTGTCCAACGGTGACACCGTGCTGCATCAGATCCTTCGGGCGTTTCCGATCACCATCAAGCTGACCACGGTGGCGATCGTGATCGAGATCATCTTCGGGATCGGGTTCGGCATCATCGCCGCCCTGCGCCGGGGCAAGGCGTTCGACAACGTCACGCTGTTCCTGTCCTTGGTGGCGATCTCGTTCCCGGTCTTCGTGATCGGCTTCGTGGTCCAGTACATCTTCGGCGTCCGGCTCGACTGGTTCCGGGTGACCGTGCAATCCGGTGCCCCGTGGACAGACCTGATCATGCCGGGGTTCGTGCTGGCCGCCCTGAGTTTGGCCTTCGTGCTGCGGCTGACTCGGGCCAGTCTGCTGGAGACGTTGAACGCGGATCACGTCCGGACCGCGATCGCCAAAGGGCTACCGCGCGGCCTGGTGATCCGTCGACATATCGTGCGCAACTCGCTGATTCCGGTGATCACCTATATCGGCGGGGACGTCGGAGTCCTGCTCGGCGGTGCGATCGTCACCGAAGGCATCTTCAACATCCAAGGCATCGGTGGCCTGCTCTTCCACGCCACCCGGGTCCGTGAGAATGCCACCGTGGTAAGCGTTACTACTGTTCTGGTGCTCATCGTGCTGCTGGTCAACCTGTTCGTGGACCTGCTGTACGCCGTGCTCGACCCGAGGATCCGCTATGAGTGACGCCGACGCCTTCTCCGCGTTGAACACCATCCACGACGCACCGGGAAGCCCGGATTCCCCGGCGACCGGCCCGGGCCGCACCCTGGCCGGTGATGCGTGGGAAACCCTGCGTAGCAGCTGGATCTTCTGGGGTTCGCTGGTGCTGATCGGCGTCCTGGTCGTGATGGCTATCTTCCCCGGCCTGTTCACCAGCGTCGACCCGGCGTCCTGTCAGGCCGCCCGGGCCAGAATTTCGCCGTCCTCAAGTGCCTGGTTCGGCTACGACGTGCAGGGCTGCGACATCTACGCGCGGACCATCTACGGCGCCCGAGCCTCGATCGTGGTCGGGACCATCGCCACCCTGACGGCGATGCTGATCGGTGGGGGGATCGGCGTCTACGCCGGCTTCTACGGCGGCATCATCGACACCCTGCTCTCCCGGATCACCGACATCTTCTTCTCGATCCCGGTGTTGCTGGGCAGCATCATCATCCTGACCTCGATCCCAACGCCGTCCGGCAGTGCCATCTTCTCGATTCTCAAGGTGTCGGCGGCGTTGGCTGTTCTCGGCTGGACGCACACCGCTCGGGTGGCTCGCTCTTCGGTGATTCAGGTGAAGCAGGCCGACTTCGTCAGTGCCTCCCGGGCACTGGGCGCCAGCCGAACCTGGATGATTCGCAAGCACATCCTGCCGAACGCGATCGCCCCGGTGATCGTGATCACCACGATCAGTCTGGGCAGCTACATCGGGGCCGAGGCCACGCTGTCGTATCTCGGTATCGGCCTGCAGCCCCCGGTGATCTCGTGGGGTATCGCGATCAACGACGCCGCGGCCTACGTGCGCTCCACCCCGCACATGCTGTTCTTCCCCGCAATTTTCCTCTCGCTCACGGTGCTCGCGTTCATTTCGCTCGGCGATGTCGTCCGTGAAGCCCTCGACCCGAAGGCGATGTGACGTCCGGTGGCCGAGATCGACCCCACCGCGCCGCTTTTGCAGGTGCGCGACTTAAATGTGCTGTTTCGGACCAGGGACGGCGTCGCGCACGCCGTCAACGGGGTTGACCTAGATCTGGCGTCCGGTCAGACGCTGGCCGTGCTCGGCGAATCCGGTTCCGGCAAATCCGTGACCGCTCAGGCGATCATGGGCATCCTGGACATGCCGCCGGCCGAGATCACCTCTGGCACGATCAAGTTCCGTGGGCAGGATCTGCTCACCATGCCGGAGAAGGTGCGTCGCACCTACCGGGCGCAGAAGATCTCGATGGTCTTCCAGGATGCCCTCTCCGCGCTGAACCCCGTGTACCAGGTGGGTTTTCAGATCGGTGAGCTGTTCACCGTGCACCGCGGGATGTCCCGGAAGGAGGCCAAGGAGAAGTCGATCGAGCTGATGGATCGGGTCCGGATTCCGGCCGCTCGGTCCCGGGTGAACGACTACCCGCACCAGTTCTCCGGCGGCATGCGGCAGCGCATCATGATCGCGATGGCGATCGCGCTGGACCCGGACATCATCATCGCCGACGAGCCGACGACGGCGCTCGACGTCACCGTCCAGGCGCAGATCATGGAACTGCTGGCGGAGATGCGTGAGCAGACCGGCAGTGGCTTGATCCTGATCACCCACGACCTCGGCGTGGTCGCCGAGGTCGCCGACCGAATCAGCGTGATGTACGCCGGTCGGGTGGTCGAGCACGGCACCGCGGAAGAGGTCTTTGCCAAGCCCGCACACCCGTACACCCGGGGCCTGCTGGACTCGATGCCGAAGCTGATCGGCGAGGGCAGTCGGTTGTACGCGATCCCCGGGCTGCCGCCGAGCCTGACCAACGTCCCGCCCGGTTGCCCCTTCGCCCCTCGGTGCCCGCGCGCTGTGGACGTCTGCCGGCATGATCCGCCCCCGCCGGAAATTGAACTGTGGTCGCAGCGGACCAGCGCCTGCCACTTCGCCGAGGAGGTTCTCACCCATGGTGTCCGCTGAAATCACCCGCAGACCGACCGACAAAGAGTCCTTGCTGCAGGTCAAAGGGCTGGTCAAGCACTTCCCGCTGCGTCGCGGCATCGTGATCAAGCGGCAGATCGGTGCCGTGCAGGCGGTGGACGGCGTGGACCTCGAGGTCTACCCCGGCGAAACCCTCGGCGTGGTTGGCGAATCCGGTTGCGGCAAGTCGACGCTGGCCCGGCTTCTGGTCGGGTTGGAGAAGCCCACCGCCGGAGCCGTCACCGTGCTCGGGCGCGATCTGATCGGTGCTCGTGGGGCTGGGCTGAAGGCCTTCCGCCGCGACGTGCAGATGATTTTCCAGGACCCGTACACCTCGCTGAACCCGAGGATGACGGTCGGCGACATCATCGGCGAGCCGTTCGAGATCCACCCGGACGTCGTGCCGAAGAACAAGCGGGAGGCCCGGGTCCGCGAGCTGATGGCCCTGGTCGGGCTGAGCCCCGAGCACATCGACCGCTATCCGCACCAGTTCTCCGGCGGGCAGCGGCAGCGGATCGGCATCGCCCGCGGGCTGGCGCTGAACCCGAAGCTGCTGATCTGTGACGAGCCGGTCTCCGCGCTGGATGTCTCGGTGCAGGCTCAGGTGATCAACCTGCTGCAGGACCTGCAACACCAGCTCGGCATTTCGCTGATCTTCATCGCGCACGACCTGTCCGTGGTCCGGCACATCGCGGACCGGGTAGCCGTGATGTATCTCGGTCGGATCGTCGAGATCGGTGACCAGGAGCTGGTTTACAGCAACCCGCAGCACCCCTACACCCGGGCGCTGCTGTCTGCCGTACCGGTACCGGATCCGACCCTGCGTGGGATGGTCGGGCAGATCGTGCTGGAGGGTGACCCGCCCAGCCCGGCCGACCCGCCGTCCGGTTGCCGGTTTCGGACGCGTTGCTGGAAGGCGCAGGACGTCTGCGCCGAGGTCGACCCGCAGCTGCGGGATCTGGCCGGGGTCCAGGCCGCCTGCCACTTCCCTGGCCCGTAACTCGGAGTGCTGGCCGCGCCGATCGTCGATCGGCGCGGCAGAATGGCCGGGTGACGACGTCCATGGGACCGCAGGCTGAACGCCGATTGCTGCTCGTCCACGCTCACCCGGATGACGAGTCGATCAACACCGGCGCCACGATGGCCAAGTATGCCGCCGAGGGCGCCCAGGTCACCCTGATCACCTGTACCAGAGGTGAGCAGGGTGAGGTGATCCCGGAGCGGCTGGCCCGGCTGGTGCAGCCCGGTGCGTCGGCGGACGTGCTCGGTGATCATCGGGTGGGTGAGCTGGCGGCGGCAATGGCCGAGCTGGGCGTCGTCGACCATCGGTTCCTCGGGGATCCGGCGTCGCCCGGCCGCCCGGCCGGTGAGGCGGAGGCGGCCGGCGGCACCGTGTACCGGGATTCCGGGATGGCGTACGACCGGGACGGCGGCGTCGTCCCCGCTCCGGTGCAGCAGCCCGGGGCGTTCGCTCCGGCCACCGTCGGGGAGTCGGTGGAGCGTCCGGCCGAGCAGTTGGCTGCCGTGATCCGGGGCCTGCGCCCGCACGTTGTGGTGACCTACGAGCCGGGCGGCGGCTACGGGCATCCCGACCACGTTCAAACGCACCTGGTGACCATGCGTGCGGTCGAGCTCGCGGCGCTCGACGGCCCAGCCGATCCACCGGCCCCGGTGGAACCGCGCGGGCCTGGGTCGGCACCGATTGACCCACGCGTCCCAGGGTCGGCTCCGGGCGTGTCAGGGTCGGGTGAATCGCGCGTCCCAGGCTGGTCAGTGCCCAAGGTGTACTGGGTGGTGTCACCCAACTCCTGGGCGCGGGCCACGTTGGGTGCGTTCGCCACGGCCGAGGGCGCCGACTATCGCGGCCCTGATCCGGCCGGTCGGATGCCCAGCGAGGTGATTCCCGACGACCAGGTCACCACCGCCATCGACGCGATCAAGTACACCGGCGCCAAGGTGGCGGCTCTGCGCGCGCATGAAACTCAGGTCACGGTCAGTGCGGACGACGCCTTCTTCGCGCTCAGCAACGACGTCCGCCGTCCGGTGCTGGGCCTGGAGTTCTACCGG
>DATINJ010000353.1:0-25371 GCA_035474375.1 Kineosporiaceae bacterium
GTTCGCGCTAATAGGATTTTCGTTCTGCGCAGGGGCTGCCAGAGGCCATCGAACTGTCGAACATAGCCATCGCTGTTCGCCGAGCAGGACGAAGCCGCACAGGCCGCAGCAGTTTCGTCGCATTGATACAGGTACGCCACACATCCGTGCCTGGTGCTGTCCAGGCGAGGTCGACCGAGCCGTTACCGCCATGTCACCGATTGACGTAGCCGTCGATTTCGCGGTGACTGCGGACCTGTCGGGACGGATGGCCCGGGAGAGCAGATCAGTCAGCGAGCCCCGGAGGGAGTGCATTGCCTCCTCGCCGGTCACCGATTCCATCCGGTGGACGAGCCCTTGCCGCCCACTATGCCCGAGTCGGTCAACGATCACGTTGTACCGGAATCTGCAGCACCGCCGAACTATTCCGGTCCCGGCGGGCACGATGTTCCCGACCGTGCTGCCAGAACCTGCTGCCAGAACCCGCGCTGACCGCGCGTGAGCCGATCGGGGGCGGGGTGCTGGTGAGTGGTGGTGAGCGAGGCAGGTGGCGGAATGCGCATGGCTACGTTGTTCAGCGATGAGCCAGAGTGTCGGTATCGCTGGTGTCGTCGGCCAGCAACCTCAGTTGAGCGACGCCGTCCTGGGCCTTCCTCAGGTCATCGGTCATCACATCGAAGAGCAGCGGGACCCGACCCAAGGCGCCCTCGACCTGTACCCGCAGAACGGCGGAGCGATCCAGTGAAGCTGCGAGGAAGTCGGCGACCACATTCAGATGCTCGGAAAGCGAGTCGAGGTTCTGGCTGTAGATGGTAACCGTCGATTAGCTAACGGGCGCGTAGCTTCGCAGGTTAGCAGCGCGTGCTTGGCTGGGAACTAGTTCTGAATGCGTTTCCCGGCTTTCCACGCTCGGAACCGATCGGGCAGGCAGGTGGCACAGGGCCGGTAGCCGGCGGCGATCGCGGTCGACTCATCGGCAAAGAACACCCGGCTCTTGACGTAGCCGCTTTGGCGATGGCTCGCAGCGCGCCGGGGCAGTCCAGCCTCCCGTAGATTGTGCTGCGCTTGTGCCCACCCAGGGTGCCGGGTGTCGTGGATTCGTACGGCCTGCGCTCCGGATCCAGGAGTGTGTAGCGCCGCGAGCCCTCTGAGTTGCTGTGGCCGGCCATGATTCAGCTGGCGTCGTGGAAGACGAGGGCGAGTGTGTGCCGCTCTCCGGAACGGATCGCGGATACCCCGTGCCGGACGGGAGCGGCGGACCAGCCGCGTTTGGACCGCACCGGCCGGTCTCTAGTGGTGAACACGTAGCCGTACCCGTGCGGCAGCAGGGTCGACGTGCCACGGGATTGCGCCCGAGGGCGCTGCTCCAGGAGAAGAAACTCACCACCGGTGTGGTCGACTCCGGGTTGGTTCAGGTTGATGACCACTTGGAGCGGGAACACGAGATCGCCGTACAAGTCGCGATGTAGCGCGTTCCAACCCTTGGTGCCGTACTTCAGCAGGATCGCCGTCGATTTCGGCTGCCCGGCGTGGTGGCACAGATCGAGCCACTCGTCCAGCGTGTCCGGCCAGATGGCCGTCCGGCCGAGCTTGGCCCACCAGTCGCGGGCGATCGGCAGCAGGTGCGGATACAGGGCCTGTTTGAGTCGCTCGATCGGCTCCGGGTAAGGGGCGTTGAAGTAGCGATACTCGCCTTCTCCGAAGCGGTATCTGCCCATGTCGATGGTGGCCCGGAAAGTGCCGTCCTCAGCGGCGTACAGTGCCCGGATTCGCCGGGTCTCTTCGTCGTCCAGCAGGCGAGGCAGCAGGGCACCGCCGTACTCGTTCACCTCGTCGGTGATCGCATTCCAGTCACCGGAATCCACCCGGCCTCGCCAGACGTCGCCAACTGGTCGAGCGCGGGTGGGTGCCGCACTGGCGGCTGCGGCACCAGGCATCTGGTGACCGCTGCTCAAAGGCTTCTTCGTGTCCATCGCTGAGTAGACGTCGCCCGGCCCGCCGATGTGAGGTCCGTCCGATGCGGGCTGCGGGAGGTCTACATCACACCCGTTGTCGTTCGGGTTGAAATTCGCTAAACCCATGAGGTCAAGCCCTAGAGCGGCGGTGCCCGATCAGCTTGCGGAACCAGCGGCCTTTGTCGGCGATTTCTTGATCAGGATGCCCGGGGCACCAGTTTGCGTCTGGGACCCGGGCTTTGACCTGATCGACGTGCTGGCCGCAGCCGGTCCAGGTGGTCTTGCCGCAGCTCTTGCATCGGGCTTCGTGGCACATCAGAGGTTCCTTCGGTTGGGTGAGGTGGGCACTGATCAGTCGTGGGCGAAGTGGATGTCGGGCAGGATTCGAGTTAACCAGGCGGGGCTCCACCACGCCGCGCGGCCGGTAAGCCGGAGCATCACCGGCAGCAGCACCAGGCGGATCAGGAAGGCGTCGAGGAGGACGGCGACACCCAGGATGATTCCCATCTCCTTGGGCGGTAGCGGTCCGGAGAGCGCGAAGGTGAAGAAGACCGCCACCATCACCGCTCCGGCCGCGAAGATCACCCGACCGGAGTGCGCGACCGCGCCGACCATTGCCTCCTGCGGGTCACCGGATTTCTCCCAGTGCTCCTTGGCCGAGGCGAGCAGGAAGACGGTGTAGTCCATTGCGATGGCGAAGATCATCGCGAAGAAGAAGACCGGTGCCCAGGCATCCAGAAACCCTTGCGGTTCGAACCCGAAAAGTCCTGCGCCGATGCCGTCTTGGAAGACAAGCCGGGCGACGCCGAACGCGGCGGCGGTCGAGAGCAGGCTGGCAAGCGTGCCCAGCAGGGAGATCAGGGGTGCCTGCAGGGCGATGAGGAGGAGCAGGAATCCCAGGCTCAGAACGACCGCGATGACCAGTGGGGTGGAGTCGTCGAGTTGGTTCTTGAGGTCGAGGTTTTCCACGGCAGCCCCGCCGACGAGGGCCGAACTCGGGAGGTGGCGGCGGAGACGTTCGACGGTCTCGCTGAGGGCCGGATCGGAGGGGTCGACGGTGGGGACGGCCTGGAGGAGAACCAGTGCCGTGCCGTCGACGGCGGGCATGGCGGGCAGGACGGCGGCGATGCCGGATTCGCCGGCCAGTACGTCGGCGGTGGCGACGGCGTCGGACGTGGTGCTGATGATCTGCAGGGTGCCGGGTGCACCCGGACCGAACGCGGCTTGGGTCTGGGCGTAGCCGATCCGGGCACTGGCCTGATCGGGGAGAACCTTGATCGAGGGCATCGCCGTCTTCAGCCCGAGGATCGGAGCGGCGAGCGCGATCAGGACGATCAGCGAGGCGGTGCCGAAGATGAACGGGTGTTTCCACAGGTGCTCACCCCACGCAGCGAACGCGGGGGAGCGGTGCTCATGAGATCGTGACCACGGCACGGTGAAGGTGTTGATTCGGTGGTCGAGCGTGACCAGCACCAAAGGCAGCAGCGTGAGGGTTGCGGTGAGGACGAAGACGACCGCGAGCATGATGCCGCCCGCCATCGAACGGAACGCCGGCGACGGCACGACCATCACCGCGGACAGTGACACCACCACGGTGAGTCCGGAGAGCAAGACTGCTTTTCCAGCGGTGTCCATGGTCTCGGCGATGGCCCTGCGTGCGGTGGTGCCGGGGGCAGCGCGAGCGGCGCGGTAGCGGACGACGAGAAACAGCGCGTAATCGATGCCCAAGGCGAGTGCGAACATCATCGCGAAGTTCATTGCCCAGATGGACACCGGAACAATCTGGTTGATGAGTACCAGCGAACCAGCGGATGCGACGAGGCCGGCGAGGGTCAGGATCAGCGGCAGGCCGGCAGCGACCAGCGCCCCGAAGGCCAGCACCAGGATGGCCAGCGTGACCGGCCAGGAGAACAGTTCCGACCGGAGCATCGCGTCGAGGTTCGCGTCGTTGAAATCTGACCAAAGTAGTGATGTTCCAGTTGGATTGACCTGAATTCCTGGGCTGGAAAGAGCTTTCAATGGTCCTTTGAGATCATCGGCGGCACGGACCATGTCGTTCGGATCCGCGTTCGCGCCCGCGATCAGGACGGCGGTTCGGCCGTCCTGGCTCAGCGTCGAACCAGGTTGCGCGGTACTGACGGTCGAGATCCGAGGATCTGCTTCGAGCAGCCGGGTGGCCGCTTCGATCGCCCGGGCGCCGGCGCCCTCGGTTACCCCGGCGGTATCGGAACGGATGACGACCTGGATGGCATGGCTGGCATTGCCGTCGAAATGCCGTTCGGCGCCGTCGCGGACCGCCACCGACTCCGAGCCGTTGGCTTGCCAGCCGGCACCGGATAGCTCGGTCTCCACCCGCGGTGCGAAGGCTCCGAGCCCGACGATGAGCAGGGCCCAGACGGCGGCAGTGATCCGGCCATGGCTGACCACCCATAGACCCAGTCGCCCGAGCGGCCCGAACTCGGTCACTCCCAGGCCGGAGCTGTGACTGGATCGCGATCCGGCCCGATCGAGGTCAATTGTTCGCATGTTGGCGATGCCTTCCTGGGGCAAGGTCTGCGTCACGAGGGGCGAGCGCCGCCTTCGCTATCCCCCCGGGGGGATACTGCGGGACGCTAGCACATCCCCTAGGGGGGATGTAGGATCAGGGGGTGCCGATCGAGATCAAGCCAGAAAGCAGAGCCTGATGGACCTGGAACCAGCCGACATCAAGGCGATCATCCTGCGCATGAAGCGCGCACACGGACACCTCGGCAGCGTTATTCGGATGATGGAAGAAGGCTCCGACTGCGAGTCCGTGCTGACTCAGTTGGCGGCCGTGAACAAGGCTTTGAGTCGCAGTGGTTATGCCATCGTGGCCACCGGTCTCCAGCAGTGCCTGGCCGCCAGCGATGAAGGCCTGGAAGGTGTCGACGTCAAAAAGATGGAAAAGCTATTCCTGGCCTTGGCCTAGCCGGGCCCGACCGGCCACGGTCTGGCGTCAGGCTCCGGTGCCGTCAGGTAGCGTTTTAGGGTGATTAATTCCATGAAGACAGATCGCCAGGGGCGAGTGGTATCCCTGCGCGAAATCGGTGACGACTGGCGTGCGGTCGCCGACGTCGCCCCACTGGACGAGCAGCGCGAGTTCGTAGCGGCGCTCGCCGCCCGCTATCTCCTGCTCAGCGACCGCGGAGAGGTTTGGCGCTCCCTAGGCATTTACGCAAATGAGGACGTTGTCGGTCATGTGATGTGGGCAGTGGACGACGACGGTTCGCACTGGATCGGCGGCTTCGTCGTGGACGGTTCGCAGCAAGGGGCCGGCATCGGCCGTGCCGCCATGGAGACCATGGTCACGTGGCTGACCGAGAAGCCTGCCTGCCAAGTCATCCGGCTGTCCTACCAGCCATCGAACAAGGCCGCCGAAAAACTCTACCAATCACTGGGTTTTGTTCCCACCGGGGAGATTGATGACGGCGAGACCGTGGTCGAGCTGAAGGGTCTGCGCCGACCCGAGGAGTAACCCGTTTGCTCGCAGGTTTCGATGTCTTCGCAGATTGTCCGCGGCAAGGGGGTACCGTCGCGGGCCGGAGCATTGTCCCCGACCAGTCAATTGTCATGATTGGCGCGGGTTTGAAACTGAAGGGCGGTTCGTTGACCGATCGCATCCAGGAGTTGATTTCACCTCCGTCGGGTGAGGCGAGTGAACGGTGCTGTGATGGGCCGGCCTGAGCTGCCGGTAGATCCTGAGGCCGGCGTCTTGCAGCGCTTCGCCCATGAGTTACGCGAATTGCGCGAGGTGGCTGGAAAGCCGACTTATCGGGAAATGGCCCAGCGGGGTGGGGCTTCGGTAACGGTCCTGTCGCGGGCGGCATCGGGTGAGCGGTTGCCGTCGCTGGCGGCGGTGCTGGCGTATGCCCGGGCGTGTGGGGCGAATCCGGGCGATTGGGAGCTCCGCTGGAAGAGCGCAGCCGAGGAAGCGGCCGACGATGTGGCCGGAGGCCGCGAACGCGAGAGCGGCCAGTCGCCCTATCGAGGGCTGGTTCGTTTCGAGTCGGGTGACCAAGGGTTGTTCTTCGGCCGCGACCGGTTAGTGGCGCAGCTGGTGGAATTGGTCCACGAACACCGGTTCGTGGTGGTTTTCGGTGCCTCTGGTAGCGGAAAGTCGTCGCTGCTGCGGGCCGGGCTGGTACCCAAGCTCCAGAACTGCCAGGAACTCCAGAAGGGCCAGGAGCGTCCTGCGGCAATCCGGGTGCTGACCCCGGGCGCCACGCCGGCGGTCACCCATGGTCGGCTGCTGACTCCGCCCGAGGACGGGCCCGACCGCTGGGTCGTCGTCGACCAGTTCGAGGAGATCTACACCCTGTGCCGGGACCGGGCAGAGCGATCCAGGTTCCTCGACCTGCTGCTGGCTGCCCGGGAGCCAGGCAGCCGGCTGCGGGTGGTGATCGCGGTCCGGGCAGACTTCTACGGGCGCTGCGCCGAACATCGCGGACTACTGGACGCGGTGCGTGCGGCGCAGTTGCTGGTCGGGCCGATGACCGCGGCCGAACTGCGCGAAGCGGTGGTGAAACCGGCCGCCGCCGCTGGGCTTCTGGTGGAGCGGGCGCTGACCGCCAGGCTCGTTGAAGAGGTCATTGATCAGCCCGGGGGGCTGCCGATGCTCTCGCACGCCCTCTTGGAGACCTGGCGGCGACGCCGCGGTCGGGCGCTGACGATGGCCGCGTACGAAGCGGCCGGCGGCGTGGACGGCGCGATCGGCGCCACCGCCGAACACCTGTACGCCGAGCTCTCGCCCGATGCGGCCAAGACCACCCGGCTCATGCTGCTGCGGCTGATCGAACCAGGCCAGGGAGCTGCCGACACCCGGCGTCCGGTCAAGCGTGGCGAACTGCAGGAGTGGGCGGATCCAGAGGTGCCGGCGGTGATCGAGCGACTGGCCCATGCCCGCCTGGTGACCGCGGATTCGGATGGTGTGGAACTCTCCCATGAGGCACTGATCACTTCCTGGCCGCGGCTGCGTGGCTGGATCGAGGAAGACCGCGAGCGGCTGCGCCACCACCGTCGCCTCACCGAGGCCGCCCAAACCTGGCAGGACCTCGGCCGCGATCCCGGCAGCCTGTACCGGGGTACCCGACTGGCTCACGCCGAAGAGTTCTTCGGGCGCCCCGAGCAGCACGGCGAACTGACCTCGTCGGAGCAGTCCTTCCTCACCGCAGCGCTGGAGGCCCGCGACGCCGAACGCCGCGACGCCAGCCGGACCACCCGCCGGGCCCGGCGCCTGATTGCCGCGCTGTGCGCCACCCTGACGGTGGCGCTGGTCGCCGGGCTGCTTGCCGGGCAGCAGCATCGAAGCAGCCGGGAACAAGCAACCGACACGGCCGCCCGGCGGGTCGCCGGGGTGGCCGATGCGATGCGGACGACCGACCCCCGGACCGCCATGCTGCTCAGCATCGCTGCCTGGCGGATCGCGCCGCTCACCGAGACCCGCTCGGCTCTGCTCGCCGCCACCGCGCAATCCGAGCTGGACGCCTTCAGCGACCCGGTGGCGGGCGTCGACGCCTCGCACCTGCTTCTCGATTCCGGTCGCACGCTGCTGCGCGCGGACGCCAAGACCTGGCAGACCTGGGATGTGGTGACGCACCAGCAGATCGCCTCGGGGCAGCATCCGGAGGGCTGGCTGACCGGGGCCAGCCCCGACGGGCGAGTGCTCGCCATCACAACGGACAGCGGCGTGGGCCTTTGGGACACGTCGGTCGGGACGTGGGTCGAGGGCGCCGGGCAGCGTCTGCCGCGGTCCGACCTGGTCGAGTTCGGCACCGGTAATCACAGTTACGTGACGGGCAGCCTCCAGAACGATCGGGTGCAGTTGCGCTCGCTCGTCGATGGCCGGGAGCTGTTCAAGACATCGGCACACGACCCAGCGCTCGTCGTCCCGAGTTCCGATGACCGGCTGGTGGCGGTTTGCCCTCTCGGCGGTGCCATCCGGATCTGGGACACCGTTCGTCAACGCACGCTGCCGGGCAGTTGGCAGTCGCTCGCGGTGAGCCACTGTGACGATGCCAATGCGTGGCTGGCGTTCGATGGTCGCGGTGACCAGTTCGCCGCCGTCTCCAGCTCTGGGGTGCGGCTCTGGGACACCGCAACCGGCCGGCCGATTGCCCAGATCGCCGCCTCCGGCATCCAGGACATCACCTTCAGCCAGGACGGAACGTTCCTCGCCCTGGCAGACCACAACGAGATCACGGTGTGGCGGCTGGCTGCCCCCGAAGCCCCGGTGTTCCGCCACCCGATGAACGGTCAGCTCCGCCGTGGCCTGGCCTGGGATCTCGATCAGCCGGTCCTGCGCTACCTCGAAGGCAGCACTGTCCACTCCCTCGACCTCACACCCGCCCTCACCGCCCGGTGGAGCGGCCACCCCGCAGAGAACACGCTGCTCAGCCCGGACGGTCGGACCATGGCTACGGCCGAGCGGTTCGGCCGGAGCTATCGTTTCGAGTTGCGCGACACCGGCGGCGGGCAGGTGCGGCATTCGCTGCCCGCACTTGCGCTGCCGGTATCCCTGGATCCGGCCACTCCGGTCGTGCCTGCGCACACCAGATCGCTGATGGCCTTCAGCCCGGACAGTTCGGCGTTCACCTATGGGCTCGTCGCACCCGGGCGGAGCGTCGCTCACCAGCGGTTTGTCATCTGGGACGTGCTCCGCAACCGCGAGCGGACGGCGCTGGACCTGGCTCAGGACTCAACCGCACCGATGCTCACGGTCGCGCTCGGCCCGGCCGGTCGGACACTGCTGGCCTCCCGGGAGCACGACCTCGGTCAGCGCGGGGAGCTCTGGGACACCACGCGCCCCAGCGCAGCGGTCGTACTCAACGACCTGACCAGCGTCCAACTGGCCGTTCGCCCCGACGGCCGGCTGGTCGCCGGGGACGCGGACGTCACCGCGTTGCCCTCGGGTCCGGTCGCCCGGCGCACCCTCAGCCAGGGCGAGCAGATCAGCGTCCTGGCCTTCAGCCCGGACGGCGCTCACCTGGCGGCGGGTGACGTGACCGGCAGGGTCGCTCTGTGGGACGGAACACTCCGGCATCGCACGGGCGTGCTGCCGAACGTCTTTCCCGCATCCTTCGGTGACAATCCGGAAGCGGTCAGCGCCCTGGCCTTCAGCCCCGACGGCCGCACCCTCGCTGTCGCCGGTGACTCCGGCACCCTTCAACTCTGGGACACCGCCACCCAGCAACCCCTCGGTGGCAATCTGAAGACCGCCGGCGAACTGATTACCTCCCTCGC
The DNA here is from genome assembly GCA_035474375.1 of Kineosporiaceae bacterium. Lineage (GTDB taxonomy): Bacteria > Actinomycetota > Actinomycetes > Actinomycetales > Kineosporiaceae > JANNPJ01. The sequence continues at coordinate 9,195 of DATINJ010000353.1, forward strand.
CTTCAGCGCGGATCTTGCCACCCTCTACGCCACCAGCGCCCACGCTTCGCTCCAGCGCTTTCCGATCACCCCCGCCGATGCCATCACCCGGGCCTGCAGGCGGGCCGGTGCCTCCCTCACGGTGGCCCAATGGCGGCTGTACATCCCCGATGCGCGCTATCGATCGGTATGCCCGGGGTCAGCCCCGCGCTGACTCCTGCCTTGAGCCCGGAACCTGCTTTGTTTGGCCCCTTGAACTGGGCTTACCGAACAACTCGGGGCCCAGAAAGATCGCTGGCAACGGCACCTTTCTGGGCCGCTCCCGAGCGAAGGAACACCGGAAATGATTCCCACCCCCCGTCTGGCAGCGGCTGCTCAGCGTGATGGCCGTCGATCTGGCGTCCGGTGGCCCGACCCTGACTGCGCTCCGCCCGCCGACCCGGCGGGCGGCACGGGAACCCACGGCACGACCGGTTCCTCTCGCGCCGACAAGACCTACCTGAATCTGGGCCAACGTCTGATCCTCGGCCACTTCTACCATCCTGCCGCGTCCTCGGGGGCGGTCCAGGAGGGTGTGGCGGCGTGGTCCACCTCGGCCAGAAACTGGAACAAAGCGGACGCGGTCGCCATCGGCGGGAGTCCGAGTTTCACTGCCTCGGGTACTGATCAGGCGGTCGCCGGCGATGTCTCGGAGCCTGGGCTCGGCCTCTGGGGTCGGGGTCGCGTTCGACTTCGGGCATTCCTGCGTGGGGGTCGCCGATTCCGCACCCGCCGTCAGCATGGACGACACGTGCGTCGTCAATAAACGTTGATGGTCCGTGGAGGGCAAAGCTGAGCAGGTCAGAGCGCGGAGTTGCGTTCAGCGTCGGTGAACGAGGTCGGCGCGCCGCTCCGAGCTCGGGAGACGTACCCGGCCGCCGCGGCAACGACCGATCTCGTGCCCGCACCAGAGGCGGTGTAGGCGATGGCTGAACCGGCGGCGAATCCGTAGGACTCGGCCGTCTGGATCGCGCCCGGCCCGGCCCCGAGGAACACAAAATCCCAGGAGTACTGCTCGCGCTGCTGGGTGATGAGGGCGTTGATGCCTTTCAGGTCCCACTCCCGGGACGAGTTCTCCTGGCCGTCAGTTTGGACGACGACGATCACCGTTCCGGGGCGCTCCGGTTCGGGCATGGCGGCGAGCTCCGCGCCGAGCCCGGTTACCAGGCGGCCGATGCCGTCGAGTAGCGCCGTCCCACCTCGGGGCTCCAGCGAGTACGCCGGGACGTCGGCGATCGGAGTCATCGGGTAGACCTCGCGATACTCGGTGTCGAAATCGGAGAGTCGCACCAGGCAGCGACCCGGGACTGCGCGCTGCGCCTCGAGGAACGCGGCGATGGCACCCTCCGCGTCGTCCTTGACGCTCTGCATCGATCCCGAGCGGTCGACCAGGAGTGCGAGTGCGGTCAGGTCTGGGTTCGTCACCGGGGTGCCCTCCGTAGCTAGGTAGCTCCTATCGGTCATAGCACTCACTGGTCAGGATGGCCAGTCCGTCCCGAAGTGCCCGTGCCGCTCCAGTGCGCCCCGCCTTTACGGGCAGCCGAACGGCATGCAACGATATGGATGGAAAATGAAGTAATTGTATACTGTCAGGAATGCGGGTGGTACGTCCGGCTTCAGTCCCGAACTCCAACTCCTCGCAGGTCCGAACTGAATCCGAATCTGAACCCGACTCCGGCTTCAGTTTCGGCAAGCTTCGTCCGATCTGGAAGAGCAGCGAGGCCCTGACCAGCGAACCGCGAGTCCGTGGCGGGACTGTTGATGGCGTGCTGTTGATGGCGGGCGTGCATTTAAAGATTGGTTGAAAAGATTTCCTGTCAAGCGCCGAAGAAATGGTGAAGAATTGCGGAGTGAAGCGGCTGGAATGCCAGCCGATCGGAGCCCGGCGGCTACCGTATGTAGTCAGGTGTTCAGCGCAGAGTTCGGAGCATTGGCGAGGCCCAGGCCGTCCCTGCCACCCACGCAACTTGATCTTGGCCTGGGGCGCTAGCGTGTCCGCTGGCGGGGGCCGGGTTGATAGAGGAGTTCTGCACGATGACTGACGGAAATAGCCGCCGATCAAGGTACTTGGCGGTCGTGTTTCTAGGTCTGGCGTCAGTCTCTCTGGTCGAATGCGGTCCCTCCAAGCCGGTGCCGGTATCCCTGACGTCAGGCGCTGGACAAGCGACGTCGTCCGCTTCGACGGCAACGTCCACGGCGGTCACGCCGGCCGCTCCGACGCCGGCGGCCACGGCGGTGATCGGCGCATTGCCGCCGACCACGGGGCCAGTCGTGAGCCCCGGGGCGGTGAGTTCGGTGAAGCCGAACATCGTTTTCGTCCTGGCCGATGACGAGTCCCTGAACCTGCTCAAGTACATGCCGCAGGTGCAGAAGATGCAGCAAACCGGAACTACATTCAGTAACTACTTCGTCACAGATTCGTTGTGCTGCCCCTCTCGCACGTCCATTTTCACTGGCCGGTACCCGCACAACACCGGTATTTATTCGAACCACTTGCCAGATGGCGGATACAATCTCTTTCACAGTCTGAACGGTGAGTCGGACACCTTCGCCACAGATCTTCAGAAGGCTGGTTACCGCACCGCCCTGATGGGCAAATACCTGAACGAATACCAGCCACAAGAGGCTGGCAAGATCGGTCCGGTGCCACCGGGCTGGAGCGAATGGGCAGTCGGCGGAGACTCGTACTCGGAGTTCAATTACAAGCTCAATGTGAATGGCAAGGTAAAATCCTATGGCGATGCCCCGAAGGATTACCTGACCGACGTCATTGCGAAGCGCGGGGCGGCCTTCATCGACCGTGCAGTGGCAGCGAAGCAGCCGTTCATGCTCGAACTGGCCCCGTTCGCGCCGCACGCCCCCTACACGCCGGCCCCGCGCGACCGGAAGAAATACCCCGCCTTGAAGGCGCCCCGGACCGAGGCGTACAACGCCGTCACCACGAACGCCCCGGAATGGCTGGCCGCGAAGAAACCGCTGTCCAAGGCGGCGAAGAAGGAACTGGACGTCAAGTTCCGCAAGCGCGCTCGGTCCGTTCGCGCCATCGACGCGATGATCACCCGGATCAAGGCCCAGCTCGTGGCCAAGGGCGTGGCCGACAACACCTACCTGATCTTCAGCTCGGACAACGGGTTTCACTTGGGCGAGCACCGGCTCAAGGCCGGCAAGCAGACCGCGTTCGACACCGACATCCACGTCCCGCTGGTGGTGATCGGTCCCGGAGTGCCGGCCGGTCGGCGGGTTGAGGAGTTGACGGAGAACATCGACCTGCGGCCGACCTTCGCAGCGCTGGCCGGTGCAGCCGCTTCACCCATCGTCGACGGCCGCGACCTGAGCGGTCTGATGCACGGCGAGGTGGCAGCGGATCCGCGGGACGCGGTACTCATCGAGCACCGGGGTGAGGTCATGATCGCCAGCGATCCCGACGTACAGCCCGCGGCGAGTGGTAACCCGCCGACGTACGCGGCATTGCGCGGCCCGGACTGGCTTTACGTGGAGAACGTCAGCGGCGAACGCGAGTACTACGACATGGTCGCCGACCCAGCGCAGTTGAACAACGTGGTGGCGACCGTGCCGACTTATCGACTACAGGAACTGCATGCCACCCTGACTCAGATGCAGCGCTGCGCCGGGACCGCGTCGTGCTGGAACGCACAACGGATGTAGCCCGCCGGGCAAAGAATGGGATCAGGGTGCCACCGCAGGAGCCGGGCCGTCGAACACCACCGGTCCGCTGGGCGCACTCTGGTTGAGCGCCCATAGCCCCACTCCGTCGGCCCCGGCGACCAGGAGCGCGGCGAGCAGCACACCGGCCAGGCGGCGTCGGCGTTCCCGACGCCGCCACTGGCTGAGTGCCCGTTCGTACGCGTCCGGGCTGGGTCGAACCCCGTCGGCAACTGCCCCGAAGCAGTCGCGCAGCCGCTCGGCCGTCTCCGATTCAGGAGTCACTTCCGGCTTACCGCCTTTCGGTCAGGATGCGGGTGAGGGCGGCCATCCCACGCGAGGTGTGTGCCTTCACCGCACCGCAGGAGATTCCCATCGAAGCTGCGACCTCGGCCTCCTTGAGATCCAGCCAGTACCGCAGAACCAGCGCCTGACGTTGCCGGTTGGGCAAGGTCTGCAGCGCCGCGATGACCTCGCTCTGGTCTTCGCGCAGTACCACCTCCTGCTCCGCCGAGCCGATGTCGACCGTTGGTTGATCCGGGTGCCGCCGAACCACCTGCAGGTGCCGCAGTCGCATCCGGGTGAGGTTGCAGACCACCGAACGTAGGTAGGACGGCGCGGCGAGCGGATCGCGTAGTCGTGGCCAGCGCCGGTACAGCTCATAGAAGGCCTCTGCGACGACGTCCTCGGCGTCCACACCGGCGCCGAGCAGCACGGCCATCCGAACCAACCCCGGATAGTGCTGGTCGAACAGCGCGGTCACCGCCGTCTCCCGCTCGACGTCCCTCAGGCCCAGCCAGTTGGGAATCTTCATCGGCCCGGCGGTGGCCGCACCGCCGGGCCCGGCCGACACCTCCCGGCCGGCGGACATCATGTCGGCACCCTCGGCCGGAGTCGCGGTCACGAGAAGACCCCCCATTCGCGGCGAGCGGCGGGCGGGAGAGCCAGGCCGGTGGAATCGGTGCCGCGGGTGATCCCGGCGCGATCGAGCAGCGGGGTCAGGACGGCGGTCACCGTGAGGTTGACGGCCAGGGCCACCAGTCCGGCGTAGATGCCCACGTCGTGCCCGGAAACGTGGATCTGGGTCACAGCCACGTAGCCTTGGGCGGCGACCAACCAGGTTCCCGACACGACGCCGCTGACCAGCCCGGCGAGCAGGGCATACCGATGCGGAAGGTGCCAGCGCAGCCCGATCAGCAAGGCCGGCAGGGTCTGCAGGATCCAGACCCCGCCGAGCAGTTGCAAGGCGATCGCGTCCTGGCTGCGCAACCCGAGGACAAACGCCAGCGCGCCGAACTTCACCACGATCGACACCACTCGAGCCACCTGGGTCACCTGGGCCGGGATCGCGGTCGGGTTGAGGTACTCGAGGTAGATGTTGCTCGCGAAGGTGGACGCAGCGGCGGCCGACATCACCGCCGCCGGGACCAGGGCGCCGATGCCCACGACGGCCAGCACCGCGCCCGCCACGACCGGTGGCAGCGATTGATGCAGCAGCGCCGGCACCGCCAACTCGGCTCGGCCTTCGGGGACCCTGATCCCGGATGCGAGCGCGGCCAACCCGGCGAGTGCGACCACGGCCAGCAGGGCGGTCCAGGCCAGCAGTCCCGTGCAGGCACGCCGCAGCACGGTCTCGTCTCGAGCGGCAAAGGCAGGTAGCAACACGTGCGGGTAGAGCAGCAAGGCCAGCGCGGAGCCGATCGCGAGGGTGAGGTAGGAACTGGCCATCCCGTCCGGCAGCAGGAGCGATCCGCCTCGGTCTGCGAGCGCCGACCCGGCCTCGGTGAACACCGGGCCCGGTCCGCCCACCGTGGCCAGGGCCAGAGCGACCAGCGCGGCCGTGGTCACGAATGCGAGCACACCCTTGATCACCGACACCAGTGCCGGAGCGCGGAGGCCGTGTCGGTAGGTGCCGACGGCGAGTGCGGCGAAGGTGATGGCCAGCGCGGCATCCGCGATCGGACCGTTTGCCGGTAGCCCCAGCGTCGTCAAGAGCGCCGACAGGCCGAGGAGTTGCAGCGCCACGTACGGCATCGTCGCGAGCAGGCCGGTGAGGGCGACGGCCACCGCGAGGGACGGCGAACCGAACCGCGCCCGGACGGCGTCGGCCGGCGTTATCCACCCGTGTACCCGGGCTTTTCGGTGCAGCCAGGGCAGGATGACGTATGCCAGCTGAAAGACGATGATGGTGTACGGGACGGCGAAGAAGCCCAGTGCACCCACGCCGTACACCAGGGCGGGCACCGCGATGAAGGTGTAGGCGGTGAAGATCGAGCCGCCAAGGAGGAACCAGGTCTGCAGGCTGCCGAAGCGCCGTCCGGCCAGCGCCCAGTCCTCCAACTCGCCGCCCGGCGGGATTTCACCGGCGGCCAGCGGGCGCCACCGCCCGGCGACGAGCATCACCACGGACACGCCGACAAGCACGACGGCGAAGGCGGCGAAGGCGGTGCGGTCCAGCCCGGCATCCATGGTGGCCGAGGCTGACCCACCGATCGCGATCGGTGGCCCCATCGATCCCTCCTCGCCGTCGAGTCGATCTTGCCGTAAGCGGAGCCGTGCGGCTATAGCTGCCGCACTCATCAGATCAGTTGCGCATAAAGCCAAAGGGTTTACACGAATCGAGGTAAACCTTCTCTGCAGCTGACACAACTCCATTGCTGACAGCCGCTGCGCCAACCGGATCAGTGTCGATCAGCCGGAGGACCCCATGAGCGACCAGCTTTCCCGTGGACGACCACCCCTTGCTCCACCTTCTCGAAGTGACCGCTCGCGCTGGAACTGGGTATTGATCCTGCCGCTGCTCGCGGTGCTCTACCCCCCGCTGTACAACCGGGCCACTCCGGAATTGTTCAACATTCCATTCTTCTACTGGTATCAGATGGCCATCATCCCGCTCAGCGTGGGCTGCACGTTGTTGGCTTACCACCGGGGAGGCCGGCGATGAGCGGACGCGCGGTTGAAGCGACCGTATTCATCGCGCTGTTCGCGTTGGTCACGGTCATCGGTTTCGTGGCGTCGCGCTGGCGCCGGGCCGACAACTTGGAACACCTGGACGAGTGGGGCCTCGGCGGGCGCAACTTCGGCCCGTGGATCACCTGGTTCCTGATCGGCGGTGATCTTTACACCGCCTACACATTCGTCGCGGTGCCGGCCCTGATGTTCGGTGCCGGGGCGGCCGGGTTCTTCGCGGTGCCGTACACGATCGTCGTCTACCCGATCGTCTTTCTGGTCCTGATTCGGCTCTGGTCGGTCAGCCACGTCCATCGGTTCGTGACGCCGGCAGACTTCGTTCGCGCCCGGTTCGGCTCCCCGACCCTGGCTCTGCTCATCGCCGTGACCGGGATCGTGGCGACGATGCCGTACATCGCCCTGCAATTGGTCGGCATGCAGGCCGTGCTGACCGCCATGGGGGTGAGCGGGCATCTTCCGCTGATCATCGCGTTCGCGATCTTGGCGGCCTACACCTACAGCGCGGGCCTGCGCGCGCCGGCGCTGATCGCGTTCGTCAAGGACATCCTCATCTACATCGTGATTATCGCTGCGGTGATTTACATTCCGAGCAAGGTCGGCGGCTGGGATGCGATCTTCTCGGCGGCGGACGCGAAGTTTGCGAAGTCGCCCAACCCCAACGACGGCACGGTGTTGCCCGGTGTCGGGCAATGGCAATACGCCACCTTGGCACTGGGTTCGGCGCTCGCTCTGTTCCTGTACCCGCATTCGGTGACCGGGGTGCTGGCGTCTCGCGATCGAAAGACGATCAAGCGAAACATGGCGGCCCTGCCTGCCTACTCGTTCATCCTCGGCTTGCTGGCGCTCTTGGGCTTCATGGCGATCGCGGCCGGGGTGAAGCCGACCGCCACCGGCGACACCATCACGGCGATCGACGGCACCGTGATCGGGCCCAAGACGGACGGCAACACCGTCGTCCCTTTGCTGTTCGAGCAGGTCTTCCCACACTGGTTCGCCGGCGTTGCGTTCGCTGCGGTGGCGATCGGTGCTCTGGTGCCCGCAGCCATCATGTCAATCGCGGCGGCCAACCTGTGGACCCGGAACATCTACAAGGAATTCCTGAACAAGGATGCCACGCCCGCGCAGGAGGCGCGGAGCAGCAAATTGGCCTCGCTGGTCGTCAAATTCGGTGCCTTGCTCGCGATTCTCGCCCTGGACCCGCAGTTCTCCATCGATCTGCAACTCATCGGTGGCGTCCTGATCCTGCAAACGCTGCCGGCCGTCGGGATCGGGTTGATTACCCGCTGGTTCCATCGGGGCGCCTTGATGGCCGGCTGGGCGGTTGGAATGCTCGCCGGACTGTGGATGCTGTGGACCGTCCCGCAGGTGGTCGTGACCGCGAACGGAGTGAAGGTCATCAGAGAACACTTCGGTGGCTCGGCCTTCTCCCTGGAGAAGTTGGGCCTCGATACGAAAACCACGATCTACGTTGGGTTTATCGCTCTGGCGGTCAATCTTCTGGTGGCGGTGCTAGCCACCCTCGCGCTGCGGGCCAGGGGCGTGCCGGATGGCATCGACGCCACCTTGCCGGAGGCCTACCTGGTGGAAGCGGACGACGCCGTGAAGTCGCCTGCCTTCACCCCAGCAGTGATCGCCGACTGAGACCCCCAAACTCCTGCGGTGATCATGCACGGTTGCTCGGCCTTGAGGGGCAACCGTGCATGATCGCGGCGCCTGAACGGGCACGCCGGTGCTGACACGCCTCCCAAGTGCTTGATCACCACGGGAGTTTGAATTGGCCGGCAGGGTCAGGTGATGCCGAACGGGCGGAGCGTGACGCCGGCCGCGAGCAGTTCGCGGCGGACCAAGCTGGCGATCGCCACGGCGTCCGGGGTGTCACCGTGGACGCAGAGCGAATCCGGAGCCAGAGTCAGTTGCGAGCCGTCATCAGCGATGACGAACCCGTCCAGCACCATCCGGACGCAGCGCTCGGCGATCTGCGCCCGATCGTGCAGGACGGCTCCGGGTGTTCGGCGGGAGACCAGGTGCCCGGCGGGAGTGTAGGCCCGGTCGGCAAACGCCTCCTGGACGACGCTCAGCCCGACTTCCTGCGCCTGCCGCAGCAATTCAGAGCCGGGCAGCCCGAGCAGGGCAAGGTCAGGGTTGTAGAGCCGAACCGCCTCGACCACGGCGGCGGCCTGTTCGGCGTCCGTAACCACGGTGTTGTACAGCGCGCCATGGGGTTTGACGTAGCAGACCGAGCTGCCGGCAGCTCGGGCGAATCCGTCGAGCGCGCCGATCTGATAGATCACATCGGCGATCAGATCCTGCGGGTCGACGTCGATCTTGCGACGCCCGAAGCCGGCCAGGTCGTTGTATCCGACCTGGGCTCCGATCGCCACCCCGCGTTCGGCGGCCCGGGTGCAGACCCGGCGCATGATGGACGGATCACCGGCATGGAAGCCGCAGGCCACGTTGGCACTGGTGACCAGATCGAGCAGGGCCTCGTCGTCGCCCAGGGTCCAGGCGCCGAAGCCTTCCCCGAGGTCGCTGTTCAGGTCGATGCTCCGAGGTTCAGCGGGGTCGGTCACGGCGTCTGCACCGCCTCGTACCCGGCCACCACCTGGCGTTCGGCGTCGCGCAGGTACGCCGCCAGCAGATCCGCGGCGGTGGCCAGGTCACCGGCGTCCAACCGTTCCAGGATCTCCCGATTGCGGCCCAGGAACGGCTCATGGAAGGTACGTGGATTCTGCATGACGTGGAATGCCAGGCGTAGCTCGGCGGAGACCTGGCGCATGTACTCGTCCAGCCGAGGGCTGCGGGCCAGGGCCACGATGGCCTGGTGGAAGCGCATGTTGGCGGTCGCGACATCGGACCAGCGGTCTTCCTTGGCGGCCAGCTCGCCTTCTTGTACTGCGCGCCGAAGGTCGTCCGGCGCTTCGGTGTCGGTGCCCGTGAAGGCCCGCACCGCCGCGCACTCGACGAGTTGGCGAACTCGGTACAGATCCACGACGTCCGCACTGCTGAGCCGGCGAACGAAGGCGCCCCGGTTGAGCTCTGCCACCACCAGATGCTCATGGATCAGTAGGCGGAACGCCTCCCGCAGGGTGTTGCGGGAGACGCCGAGTGCCGATCCCAGAGCATCTTCCGGCAGCCGTGAGCCCGGTTGCAGGGTGCCGTCGGTGATGCGCTCGCGAAGGATGTGTGCCACCCGTTCCGCGGTGCTGCTGCGTTGCAGGGCAGCCCGGTCGGAGGCGAGTTCGGTCATCGGGTCAGGCGTCATTGGTGCTCCTCTCCTCCAGTCGCTGAGGCCAGTGGTTGCGGCGAAGCCTACCTCGCGACGCTGGATATGAGGATTGAAATATCGTTGACTTTAAAATTTAATGAACAAATCCCTTGTCGGATTGTTCTACGATCCTCTAGCTTTCCGTCAACGCGGTGCTCGATTCACCGCCTCCACCTCCGTACCTTCCGCCCTCTTGGTTCCCGGGAGTTCCGATGCAGGAAACATCTACCCAAGACGCTCGCCGTCCCCTTGAACCGCAGGTCAGGCCTCGATCGGTGGTTGTGCGAGCGGGTGCCGTGCTTGCCGTCGCCGCCCTGGCGCTGACCGGTTGCGGCGCCGGTGACTCCGGTAGCGAAGCCTCAGACCCAGTGAAGATCGCCGCGCTGTACCCGCTATCTGGAGCGGTGGCCAGCCAAGGGCTGGACACCCTGCACGGGGCGCAACTCGCGGTCGAGATCGTGAACGGCGATCACCCGACGATCGACCTCCCGCTGGCTGCTGGGAAGGGGCTGCCCAACCTGGGCGGCCGGACCGTCGACCTGCTCTCCGTGGATACCCAGGGCGACCCGCAGAAGGGCGCCAGCGACGCCGACCAGGCAGTGACCGGCAAGGGGGCGGTGGCCCTGCTCGGGGCCTACCAGTCCGCCGTGACCAAGGCTGCCAGCCAACGCGCCGAGCGACTCGAAGTGCCGTTCGTGAACGGCGAATCCTCCAGCGTCGAGCTGACCGAGCGAGGGCTGAAATGGTTCTTCCGGACCGGCCCCAGTGACGCCACATTCGCCCAGAGCTTCTTCGATTTCCTGGACGACCTGAAGAAGGCCGGCAAGTCGACCCAGAAGGTCGCGATCTTCCACGGCAACGAGGACTACGGGAACGGCGGCGCAAAGATCACCACGGACCTGGCCAAGGTCCGTGGCTACGACGTGGTCGCCGACGTGTCGTACGACGTCACCGCAGCCGACCTGACCTCGCAGGTCCAGCAGCTTCGATCGGCCGAGCCGGATGTGGTGTTCGTGCTCAGCTATTCCGATCCGGCCACCAAACTGGTCGCCGCACTCAAGCAGCTCAACTGGTATCCCGCCGGCCTGCTGGCGTATGGCGGGGGCTTCGTCGACAACGCGTTCCTGAAAGGCGTCGGTACGGACGCCGACGGCATGATGACCCGCTCGTCCTGGTCCGCCGAGATCGCTGAGAAGCGCCCTGCGGCCAAGGCCGTCGCGGACCTGTTCCAGCAACTGTACGGAGCTGCGATGACGGAGAATTCGGCTCGCAGCTTCACCAGCGCGATGACGCTGATGCAGGCGATCGACAAGGCGGGATCCACCGATTCGGAGAAGATCCGGGTCGCACTGGAAGCCACCTCGATCGTCGGCGAGAGCACGATCATGCCGTGGACCGGCATCGACTTCGACGAAAAGCACCAGAACAGTGGGGCTCAGGGCGTCGTGGAGCAGTTGACCAACGGAAGCTACCAGGTCGTGTTCCCGGACAGCGTCGCCTCGGCGAGCGCTCGCTGGCCGTTCCACCCGGCGAAGTGAGGCGTCGTGGCTGAACTTCCACAGGCACTGGTGAACGGCGTGTTGCTGGGAGCGGTGTTCGCACTGGCCGCAGTGGGCCTCACCCTGATCTTCGGGGTGATGGACGTGGTCAACTTCGCCCACGGCGAGTTCCTGATGCTGGGCATGTACACAGCGTTCTTCGCCTGGTCGTTGTTCGGCCTCGATCCGATGCTCTCGGTGCCGATCTCCGCTCTCGCGATGGCGCTGCTGGGCTGGATCGTCTATCGGGGCGTGATCGCCAGGGTACTGACCGGGCCACCGCTGAACCAGGTGATCGCCACCTTCGGGCTGCTCGTGCTGCTGCGTGGGCTGGCCCAGCTGCTTTTCACCGCGGACACTCGAAAGGTGTTGCACCCGTGGGCAGAGAACATCCGCTTCGAGATCGGCTCAGTGGTGATCGGCGGCCCGCAGTTGCTTACCGCGATCGGCGCGCTCGGCTGTACGTTGCTGGTCGGCTGGTTCATTGATCGCACCGAGATCGGAACGGCGTTGCGCGCGGTCGGCGAGGACCGGGCGGCGGCGGCGCTCCAAGGCCTGGACGCCGAGAAACTGTTCCGGCTGGCCTGGATGATCGCTGGGGCGACCACCGGCGTGGCCGGGGCATTGCTGATGAACAGCTACGTGGCCTCGCCGGAGGCAGGCATCGCGTTCGGGCTCATCTCGTTCGTGGTCGTGGCGCTCGGCGGCTTCGGCAGCATCGGTGGAGCCGCAGTGGCCGGGATCGGGCTGGGCGTCGTCCAAGGAGTGGTCGGGGCGTACGCCGCGAACTACACCCTGGCCGCGGCCCTCGCCCTGTACCTCGTGGTGGTCCTGGTCCGGCCGCAAGGGCTGGTGGGCAACCGATGACCGCGACCCTGACGCCGGCGCCCGAATCGGTGACCCAGGCCGTCCGCTCCGGCCCGCCCTGGCGGACCGTCGCCGGGCTGGCTCTGACGCTGATCTTGCTGATCGCCTACCCGTTCGCGCTGCCCACCGTGTTCGCGGCGAACATCGGAATTCTGGCGCTCACCTTCGCCACGGCGGCCGTCGGCTGGAACCTGCTCGGCGGGTACACCGGGCAGGTCTCGTTCGGGCAGGCCCTGTTCTTCGGGATCGGGGCCTACACCACCGCGCTCGGAGTGCGCGCCGGATGGTCGCCTTGGCTGACTTTCGTGGTCGGCTCGGTTCTGGCCGCGGGAGTTGCGGTGCTGGTGATGTGGCCGACCTCCCGGCTGCGCAACCACTACTTCTCGATCGCCACCATCGCGGTCACCCAAATCGTGATGATTTTGGTCACCAACATCGAATGGCTGGGCCGGGCAAGCGGTCTCGAGCTTCCGATCCCGGACCACAACGGACTGGCCACGCTCAGTTTCAATCCACGAGACAAGACCCCGTACTACTTCGTGGCGCTGGGCATGTTCGTGGTGGCCTGGGTGGCCGGAGCCTGGCTGCTGCGTGGCCGGCTCGGTGTCTACGCGATGGCGGTTCGCGACGACCAGGAGGCGGCCGCGGCGATCGGGGTGTCGGTACGCCAGGTCAAGCTGGTGATGGCCGCGCTCTCCGGAAGCATCGCGGCGGTCCCGGGCGGATTCTTCGCCATGTATGTCAGCCTTGTCGACCCACCCTCGGTGCTTGGCCTGAACCTCTCCATTCAAATCGCTCTGATTGCTGTGCTTGGCGGGGTAGGCACGCTCGCTGGCCCACTGCTTGGCGCCTGGACCCTGATTTTTCTGCAGGAGTACACCCGATCCGAACTGTCCAGCACCGGTCGCTCGCTCGATCTGCTGATCTACGGGGCGTTGATCGTGCTCGTCACCTTGGTCGAGCCGGGCGGCATTGTCGGTCTGGCCCAACGGATAGGTCGTCGATTGTTCGGGGCAGCCCGCAGACCGCGGCCTGGGAAGGGAAAGCCATGAGCCTGGTTTCGGTTAGCGGCATGACCAAGAAATTCGGTGGCCTGGTCGCGGTGAACGACGTGGATTTGAGCGTCGAGGAAGGCGAAATCGTCGGGCTGATCGGCCCGAACGGCGCCGGGAAGAGCACGCTCTTCTCGATGGTCGCCGGTGATCAGCGCCCAACCTCCGGCCGGATGACCTTCCTCGACCGGGAGGTCACCGGCTGGGCGCCGCACGTCGCTGCCCGTTCCGGGGTCGGGCGGACATTCCAGCTGATGCGCGGATTCCCGACCATGACCGTGCGGGAAAACGTCCGGGCCGCAGCTCATCTGCGGCATCGAAGTCGGGCGTCGGCGGCCCGGGCCGCCGATTCGGTGATCGACGAGCTCGGTCTGCAGGACGTGGCCGACCGGCTGGCCGCCACCCTCACCGCGGCTTCCCGAAAGCAGCTCGAGGTGGCCCGCGCCCTGGCCACCGAACCCCGGTTGCTGCTGCTCGACGAGGTGCTCTCCGGCCTGACGCCGACCGAGAGCCGCCAGTCCGTGGAGACCATTCGAGGGCTTCAGCGGCGGGGCTTGACCATCATCATGGTCGAGCACGTGCTCGAGGTGATCATGGGCTTGTGCGAGCGCGTCGTGGTTCTGCATCACGGTAGCAAGCTGAGCGAGGGTACCCCGGCCGAGGTGGTGGCCGACCCGGCCGTGATCGAGGCCTATCTCGGGTCCGGACGGCGGAAAACGCCGACTTCCGAACCGCAATCGGGCCGGGAGGCGAAATGAACGCGGTTGCAGAAACCGTGCTGCGGGTCGACGATCTGCACGTCGACTACTCCGGTGCGGTAGCTCTCGCCGGGGCGTCGCTGAGCGTGGCCGCGGGCGAGCTGATCGCCCTGGTCGGGGCGAACGGTGCCGGAAAGAGCTCGCTGATCCGGGCGGTGGTCGGGCTGCACCGGCCCTCCTCGGGGCGGGTTGAGTTCGTCGGTGAGGACATCACCGGCATGCCGGCCCACCGGGTCGCAGGTCGAGGAATCGCCCTGGTCCCTGAGGGGAGGCACTTGTTCGGTCGGCTCACCGTGGAGCAGAACCTGTTGCTCGGGGACTACCGGGCGAAGGACAAGAAGGCCCGGCTGGATCGATTGGCCTATGTCCATGACTTGTTCCCAATCCTCGCCGAACGGGCTGGCCAGCGGGCCGGCACGCTCTCCGGCGGGCAGCAGCAGATGGTGGCGATGGGCCGGGCTCTGATGCGCCGGCCGACGCTTCTGGTGCTCGACGAACCCTCGCTCGGGGTTGCCCCGAAGATCGTCGAGCGGGTGCTAGAGGTGATCGACGACCTGCATCACGCGGGCATGACCATCCTGCTGGTCGAGCAGAACCTGCACGCGGCGCTGGAAATCGCGACCCGAGCGGTGGTTCTGCAGGCCGGCCGGGTGGCGATCGAGGGGCCCGCCGACCTGCTGGCGACTTCCGAAGAGGTACGCCGAGCGTATCTCGGACTTTGATCGGTTACCGATGTCCAACTCTCCTGGAGGATCGATGCTCGACTCCCTGACCACCGCCGCTCCGGATGCCGCCCGGCTGCTGTTCCGGGCCGGGCTCCGCCGGCCGACCGCTGGCCTGAGCGCCGGGTTCCAGCAGGCGAATCTGGTCTGTGTGCCTCGACAGCACGCCTTTGACTTCCTGCTCTTCACGGCCCGAAACCCGCAACCTTGCCCGGTCGTGGATGTGGTCGAGACCGGTGGTTGGACGCCGGAGGTGGCGCCCGGTGCGGATCTGCGGACCGACTTGCCGGGATATCGGATCTGGCGCGGCGGCAACGTCGAGGCTGAGGTGTCGGACGTGCGTGCGGTATGGCGGACCGATCTGGTGTCGTTCCTGCTCGGCTGCAGTTTCACCTTCGAGCATGCGTTGATGATCGCGGGAATTCGGCTGCGGCACGTCGAACAGGGGCGCAATGTGGCGATGTTCGACACCAGCACGCCGTGCCGATCGGCCGGGATCTTCTCCGGCAACCTGGTGGTGTCGATGCGCCCGATTTTGATCGGGCAACTCGATCGGGTGCGAGCGATCTGCGCCGCGATGCCATGGGCGCACGGAGCGCCGGTGCACGTGGGAGATCCAAGTGAACTGGGCATCTCCGACCTCCAGACCCCGGACTACGGAGACCCGATCGAGATACAGCCGGGCGAGGTGCCGGTGTTCTGGGCCTGCGGGGTAACGACACAGAACGTGCTACGGCACAGCCAATTGTCTTTCGCCATCACGCACGCTCCCGGGTTCATGTTCGTCACCGACAAACCCGCGATGTCTGCCTGACCAGAACCCGAGGAGGAAGTTCAGTACTGCTCCTGGGCATTCGATTTCATCGCGATGACGTGTTCGGTGAGGGTGATCAGGAGTTCCTTGCTGGATTGCCGCTGGCGCACGTCGCAGAGCAAAATCGGTACGTTGTAGTCGATGTCGAGCGCCTCCCGGACCTCGTCGACATCGTAAAGTTGAGCGCCATCGAAGCAATTGACGCCGATCACGAACGGAATCCCACGTCGCTCGAAGAAGTCGAGGGACGGGAAACACGAATCGAGCCGGCGAGTATCGGCCAGGACGACGGCGCCAATCGCGCCCTGGGCGAGCTCGTTCCACATGAACCAGAACCTGTCCTGGCCGGGGGTGCCGAACAAGTAGAGAATCAACTCCGGGCTGATCGTGATGCGGCCAAAGTCCATCGCCACCGTGGTGGTCGACTTGCTCTCGACGCCGGACAGGTCGTCGACGCCCACGCTGAGCTCGGTCAGCAGTTCTTCGGTACGCAAGGGCGCGATTTCGCTC